>CALUKL010000197.1 GCA_944321195.1 uncultured Alistipes sp. | reverse complement strand
AAATGATTGTGTTTTTTGTAACCAAAGAAGTATAAGTGGAAAGACAAAACAAGTAACAAGTGCAGATGTAAAAAAGATAATACATGAATATTTGGAAACTTTTAAAAATGAAGATGCTACAAAAGAAGTCGCTTTTTTTGGAGGAAGTTTTACAGGGATAGAGCCAGAAAAGCAAGAAGAACTATTGCAAGCTGCATATGAATATGTAGAAAATGGAGATATCGACAGTATTCGTATATCAACAAGACCAGATTACATAGATAAAGATATTTTAAAAAGGCTAAAAAAATATAAAGTAAAAACTATTGAGCTTGGTGTTCAATCTAGTAATGACTATATTTTAAGTATTGCAAAAAGAGGACATACTTTTGAAGATGTAAAAAAGGCATCTAAATTAATTAAAAGATATGGATTTAATTTAGGTCATCAAATGATGGTAGGCCTTCCAGATAGTACTAAACTAGATGAATTAAATACAGCAAAAGATTTAGCAAAATTAAAACCAAAAATGATGAGAATTTATCCTGTATTAGTTATAAAAAATACAAAACTTGCAGAAATGTATGAAAGTGGAGAATACATACCAATTTCATTAGAACAAGCCATTGAAACTTGCAAAGAGCTATATTACTTCTTTGAAAAGAAACACATAAATATAATAAGAATGGGACTTCAAAATACAGATTTAATATCAAACCCAGAAAACATAGAAAGCGAAGTACTAGCAGGACCATACCACGAAGCTTTTGGACAACTTGTTGAATCTAGAATTTGGTATGATAGCATAGTAAACAAAATTAAACAATTTAATGTTAAAGTAAAAGAAGTAGAAATTGAACTTAATCCAAGAGATGTAAATCATGTAATTGGACATAAAAAAGAAAATGTTCAAAAATTAAAAGAATTTTATGATGTAGATATAAAAATTGTCCAAAACGAAAAAAAGATACCAGGAAAGTTTGATTTAAAAATCTTAAAAACATTTTCAGATTTTTATGAAGAAAACAAAGCTACATTAAAAAAGTAAAAGAATAAAAATAGAAAAAGTAACCATAATAAACATATGGTTACTTTTTTTAAGAAATATTTTTTAAAACGGATTTTATTTGGTGCTGGGATGTGCACTAATGGGATTTGCGACTGGGCAATTCTTACTCCCAAATCAATTATCAACAGGAGGATTTTCTGGAATTGCTACAATCTTATACTATTTATTTAATTTTGATATGGGAATTAGTACTATCATGCTAAATCTCCCATGGTTTATAATTGCATTTACCAAAATAGGAAAGAAATTTGTATTAAAAGCAATTGCAGGAACAGTATTGCTAGCATTTTTCTTAACAATATTTGAAAAATTAGGAGCGCTAACAACAGATAGACTTTTAGCTTGCATATATGGTGGTATTTTTATGGGATTAGGAACAGCATTTGTATTAAGAGCTGGTGCATCAACAGGTGGAAGTGATTTAATTATGAATATAGTTAAATGCTTTAAACCTACTGTAAGATCTAGTACAATAATCGGAATGATTGATTTTATAATAGTAGTAATAAATGTTTTATTTTTTAGAACAATCGAAATAGGTCTATATTCTGCAATTGCAATATATATGATGGGGAAAATTATAGATGTTTTTTTTGAAGGAATTAATTTTGCAAAAATGATTGTAATAGTCTCAGATAAACATAAAGAAATTTCAGAAACAATAAGTAAAGAAATAGGAAGGGGCGTAACTGCATTATATGGAAAAGGAATGTATACTAAAAACGATAAAACAGTACTTCTTTGTGTTGTGTCAAGAGGAGAAGTGGCGAAAATAAGAGAAATAATAGAAACAATAGATTCAAATGTATTTTTAATAATATCAAATGCAAGAGAGGTTTTTGGAAAAGGATTTAAACAATACAAAATATTAAAAAAACAAGATACCAAATAAAAGGTATCTTGTCAGGAGAATAATTAATGTTTAGGATACAGATTGCAATAGCAAATTCTGTAACCAAATTTTACAATGGTTAAGGAAAATGCAGTGAATATAACAATTCCATAAGGCATTAATGAAACCAAATAAGCTATGTAGGAATTGTTAATAAACATTTTTTCTGCATTTTCAATTTGTTGTTGACTTGCCAGTATAGAGGAAGGATAAACACCATGAAGCATATCTTCAACTAAAAAGGCTCTATCAATATGAAAACCAATAAGTTGTAATGCAACATATGCAAAATATCCACCAACTAATAAAAGCAAAGCACCAATTAACAAATTCCGAAGTCTCCTCATGTTGTGACATCTCCTTTTTAAAATATTTAATATATAATATATTATAACACAAAATTGAATATTTTTCAAAAAAGCAAAAAAACAAAAAAGACTGCAAATATGCAGCCTTTTTTGTTTTTACGAACATCGAATAGCCAAACGTGCCATACGCATTGCTGCTGCAAATGTTTTAGCAGTAGCAAGAAATCCGGCAGAGTGGCAAAACATGGCAAAAGGTATTTTGGTTTGTTTAACCAAATCTAATCCAGTAAGACCGGCCCAACTTAAAGGGAAAGTCTTTTTAAAGAAGTTAGA
>CALUKL010000196.1 GCA_944321195.1 uncultured Alistipes sp. | reverse complement strand
GCGTGTTTACGCTTGATCTTTCCTGTGCCGGTGAAGGTAAAGCGTTTCTTCGCCGCGGCATTGGTTTTCATTTTCGGCATTGTCGTAAACAGTTAATTAGTTAAACATAGCCTGCAAAAGTACGAAATTTTTCGCTTCCCGCAATCTTTTGCCGGAAAAACTTTGTCGTCTCCGCCTTTTTTCGTAATTTGTAGTGTCAAAAAATGTTGCGTTATGAGAATTGGCTGTTGGGGGGTCGCATTGCTCGCAGCGGTCGGGGCAATGTCCGGGGGCTGGGCCCAGGAACCCGCGATGCAGACCGTCGGGGTCGAGTTGAAAGGGGATACCATGGTTTATCGCGTGGTGCCCGTGCCCTCCCGAAGAGGTTCCGGCGTGCGGGGCCGGGCCTGGAGCGTCGAACAGAAACTCTTCGCCCTGTCGAAGTGCTGGATGGAGGTTCACCGCAACTACGCCTATCTGGACCGTTTCGGCATCGAGCGCTGGGACTCGCTCTACCAGGCCCTGATCACGCCCGCGATGCAGACCCGTGACGATCTGGAGTTCTACCGCCTGCTTGCGGAATTCTACGCTGCGCTGGGGAACAGTCAGACCTATGTCCGCACATTCCGTCATTTCCCGCTTACCTCCATCGGTTACGAAGAGGGGTGGGTACTCCGTCTGATGGATGTCGGGGGCCATGTGGTCGTCTCCGAGGTCAGCGAAGCAAAGGCCGCGATCATGCCGCCCGGTTCCGAGATCCTCTCCGTGAACGGACAACCCGTCGGGGAGCGGATCGCCGGGTTGATGTCCTGTATCCCGGCATCGACGGAGCGGGTGCGGCGCCGTTGGGCCGTCAGGGTCCTGCTGTACGGGCCGATCGGCACCTCGCATGAGGTGAAGTTCCGCCGCCCGGACGGGACGGAGGGCTCCGTGCGGCTGGTCAACCCGCACTACGGTGCCGAACCGGATGTGGATGCTTGCGTAGCGCTGCCCGGATGCAGCGGGAAGGAGCTGAACGAGAACTTCCGGCTGACGTGGTATCCCGGCGATGTGGCTTATCTGAAGATCGGTTCTTTTGAGTATGGGCAGCGCCAGGCCTTCTGCAACGTATTTCCCGAGATCCGGGCCCGGGCCCGCAAACTCATCCTCGATCTGCGAAATAACTCCTCTCGGTGGCTCGATTATGGGGCTGCGGAAATCTTCTCCCGGCTGACCCGGGATACGGTTCTTTACGGTCCCGTGTCGCGGTCACGCATCTATGATGCGGCACTCGCAGCAAGGGGATACCATGAGTTTGATCCCGAGGATCTGGCCAGTGATGCCCGCGCGCGGATTGCCCGTCAGCACTACTGCAGCGAGGCTTTCTCTGATCCCGAACGGGAAACGTATCGCTTCCCGGAGGATCGTGACGGGAGGCTGGTTGTCCCGACCGTGATTCTCGTCAACGAGGCAACGGGAAATGCTGCCGAAACCTTCGTCGGCTGGGCGTCGTCGCAGCCCCACATGTCGACCGTCGGAGTCCCCACGTCGGGTTCTGCCGGAAAGAAGGTTATGTATGAGGTGCTTCCGGGGCTGCAGTGCGTGGTCTGCACCGAGGAGGTGCGTCTCCCCGATGGCAGGGAGTTTGTCGGGTGCGGGATTACACCCGATGTCGTGGCGGAGAATACGATGCAGGATGTGCTTTCGGGCCGCGATGCCGTCTTGGAAAAGGCGCTCGAAATCCTGAGCGACAAGTAAATCCCTGCCGAAGCGCCGGCAAGGAGGAGGGTCAATGAATTCAAAATGGTGAAACGATGGGTATGGAGTGGGATTTTATCGGACGTTTGTGTGTGGCCGGGCTGTGCGGAACGGTGATCGGCCTGGATCGGGAGTATCGGGTCAAGGATGCCGGATTCCGGACCCATTTCCTCGTGGCGCTCGGCAGCGCCCTGATGATGGTGGTTTCACAATATGGATTCGAGGAGTTCCTCGCCTCGCACGACGGGCTGCGGCTCGATCCCAGCCGGATTGCCGCCCAGGTCGTCAGCGGGATCGGCTTCATCGGCGCCGGGACGATCATTATCCACCGGCAGCTGGTGCGCGGCCTGACCACTGCCGCGAGCCTCTGGGCCACGGCAGGTATCGGGCTGGCCGCCGGGGCGCACATGTATGTTGTGGCGGCTGCGGCGACGGTGCTGACCCTGTTCGGGCTGGAGGCGCTGACGCTCTTCTTCGGCGATCTGGGTCGGCGGCGAACCATGATCGTCTTCTCGGCTCCGAGCCGGGCCCCGATCGACGCCATGTTCTCGAAACTCGAAACCCGGGAATATTCGGTCATCTCCTACGAGGTCGAGGCGGCCCGCACGCCCGAAGGGGTGGTACACCGAGCCACGCTGGTCATTCGGGCCAGGAGGACGAACGGCGAGGAGACTTTTATCGAGCTCCTGCGTGCCGATCCCGACATCACGGTCGAGAAGATCGTCTGAGCGCTGCGGCCGCCCGGTTCAGAAAATCCGCCAGCGGAACGACCTGCACACCTCCGTCGCTGGTGGCCTCCAGTACCGAATCGGCGGCGTAGCCCGAGGCTCCCAATTCCGGATCGGGGCCGTTGCTGGCGGGAAAAATCCCTACATGTGTGAAATTCAGTATACTGTCGCATTCCGTAGCGGCCGTGATTGCACTTTCCACGGCTGAGGCCGCTTCGACCTGGAACAGCAGGTCGCCGGTGCAGAGTCGGGGCGTTTGCGGCGCGCAGGAGAGGCCGAAAAAAAGATACCTATATATAATAAGGATCGCATGATTTCGGCTTCGGTTTGTCGGGAATAGAGATATTAAAAAATTTTCACAACTAAGACGCTGATTCATAGCCCGGTGCCGGAAAAAGGCCGGAAACGCGGCAAAAAAAGTCCGGAAAATATTTGGAAGTTTGCTCGGAAACCCCTTATCTTTGCACCCGCTTCGACCAAGAAACAGCTCTGAAATCGAAGCGAAACAGGTTCTGAAAAAAATTGAAAAAAGTTCCGAGATCTTTTGGAGTTTCAAAAAAAGGATTTACCTTTGCAGCCGCTTCCAGATCGGGAAACCGGTCCGGAAACAGCAAAAAGGGTTCTGAAAAATTTTCGAAAAAATCTTCAAAAAAGATTTGGAAGTTCAGAAAAAAGGATTTACCTTTGCACCCGCTTTAGAATCGAAAGCCGATTCGAGGCAGATGAAAAAGGTTCTGAAAAATTTCTGAAAAAAGATTTGGTGGTTCGAAAAATTTGACTTAACTTTGCACCACTTTCCCACTGAAAAATCAGTGGCGGAACCAAGGCGAAGATCGAAGGATCCGACCCGACAAAAAGAAAGAAATTGTTCTTATAGTAATATAGTGAACAGCGTTCTTTGAAGTATTTGAGCAGCTAAAGTTTTCCACTCTCGCAAGAGAGTGATTTCAAACAATACCTTTGAGATTTGAGCGAAAGATCTATAAACATTCTTTTTTTACAATGGAGAGTTTGATCCTGGCTCAGGATGAACGCTAGCGGCAGGCCTAACACATGCAAGTCGAGGGGCATCGGGGTTGAAGCTTGCTTCAACTGCCGGCGACCGGCGCACGGGTGCGTA
>CALUKL010000195.1 GCA_944321195.1 uncultured Alistipes sp. | reverse complement strand
AGTTCTACGTCGATACGATCACCCTCACGGCCTCCTCCTCGCCGGAGGGGCGCTACGCCTTCAACGAGCGCCTCTCGCGGGGGCGTGCCGAGGCGCTGAAACGCTACCTGGTGCGTCACTACGGCCGGGGTATCGACACGCTGCTGACGGTGCGGTGGGTTGCCGAGGCGTGGCCCGAGCTGATGAACCGCATCCGCACGGACCCTGCGCTGACGAACCGCGAGGCGATGCTGGAGCTCCTCTCCGCGGAGCGGAATCCGGACCGGCGGGAACGGCTGCTGCGCGAACGTTTTCCCCGGGAGTACGCCTGCCTGAAGGAGGTGATCTACCCGCAGCTCCGCACCGTGGACTTCCGCTACAACCTCCGCCGCAAGGGGATGGTCAAGGATACGATCCACACCACGGAGCTCGACACGACCTATGCCCGGGGTGTGGAGCTGCTGCAAAGGCGTCAGTATGCCCGGGCGCTCTATATTCTCAACGACTACAACGACCGCAATACGGTTGTGGCGCACCTCTCGATGGACCACAACGAGCGGGCGCTGGAGCTCCTCTCGACGATGCCGACGGATGCCGTGACGGAGTACCTGCGGGCCATCGCCTGTTCGCGGCTGGGCCGCAAGGCCGAAGGACGCGAGCACTTCCTCGAAGCCTGCCGCCGGGATGAACGCATGGAGTACCGGGGGAATCTGGATCCCGAAATTTCGGAACTGTTAAAGGACTAAACACATGAAACGCAAACGCATAATAGCCATTCTGACCTATGTTCTTCTGGCCGTCGCCTGGGGCGCGATCTTCGTCTCGCTCTTCACCGCCTGCAACGTCTACGAGGATACGACAATCGAGGTGATCCGATGTCCGACAATAGATGCGGACACGGTGAAAATTCCCGATTGGGAGCATACACCGAACGATTCGGTCGAATACTAAAAAAACAAAAAACAATGAGACGATTGAAAAGATGGCTGGCGCTCTGCGCCGGCATAGCAATGACAAGCGTGCTGACTGTTGCATGCGATGAGAACCTGAACATTCAGCAACGCTATGGCTTCACCCTTGAGACGATGCCCGTACAGAAGCGTCTCGGTGTGGGCGAGACAGCAGAGATACGCTGTACGCTGGTTCGTGAGGGAGAGTATGACGAGGCCCGATATACGATCCGCTATTTCCAACCGGATGGCGACGGGGAGCTGCGCATGGACGACGGGACGGTCTTCCTTCCGAACGACCGTTATCCGCTGGATCGAACCTCGTTTCGCCTCTATTACACTTCGCTGAGCGAGGCTCAGCAGGTGATCGACGTCTATGTCGAGGATAATATGGGACAAGTGGTGCAAAAGAGCTTCACGTTCCAGAATGACACCGACACGGGTGAGTAATGAACCTGCGACGCCCGGCAATTCTGTCGGGCGTCTTTAATACAAAAGAAAGATGACACCACAGGAAAAGGCAGACATTGCTCTGCTCGATCAGGATCAGACCTATAAGGATCTGCTGCGCACGCTGCCTCTTGAACGGCGCACGAAGTCTGTATGCGACCATGCCGTCGAGATGTCGGGAGCCAATATTCGCTATGTCCCTCGGGCGTTGCTTTCACGGTCGCTGTGCCTCCGTGCCATTCGCAACTGGGCTTTTGCCTTCGATTATGTTCCCGAGGAGCTGAAGACGGAGGCGATGTGCCGGGAAGCAGTTCGCCACTACGGTTCGGCCCTGAATTTCGTGCCGGACAAGTATCGCACGGCATCGTTGTGCATGCTCGCCGTGCGCCATGATCCGTGGGCCTTAACGTTTGTTCCCGACAAGGTGTTGACCGCGCAGATGTGCGAGACGGCCGTCAAGGGCGACGGACTTGTGCTGAAATATGTTCCCAAGGCGCTGCGCACGCCGGAGTTGTGCCGGGAGGCTCTGAATGCGGAGCCGTTCACGCGGGAGATGCTACGCAGTGTTCTGGAAGATATTCCCTTCCCGGAGGTTTGTTTGGAGGGCTTACAGAAGTACCATCGGCAAGGCTACAACCTCATGGAACTCATGGCCGGGATTGATCCCTCGGCACTTACAGAGCAGGTCGCGCTATACGGGGTTCAGACGGATCCGATGTGTTTGCTGGTTCTTCCGGCGCATTTGAGAAGCGAAAAGATCTGCCTGGAGGCCGTCCGAGGAGACGGCATCCTGCTGCATGATATTCCCGAGGCGCAGCGCAGTGCCGTGTTGTGCGAGGCGGCGGTGATGAACAGCGCCGGAGCCTTGCTCTATGTCCCGGACAAACTGCATACACGGGATCTGTACCGGAAGGCGTTGGCCGCGGATCCCGCGGCTATCCGTTACTTCAAACCGCAACTGCTGACCCGGGAGGATTGCGAGATGGCATACGCCCGGACGAAGGGCTGGGATCTCGTTCGCTTCATTCCATATCCCGATCTGCTTGAGCGCATGCTCGATGAACGCTGCGACACGTACTCCAAGACGCAGAATTTCCTCAAGAATGTCAATCCGGAAGTCATGACGTTGCGTCTTGCCGAGAAGATCTTTCTGAAAGAGCCCGAACTGTTCTATGCACTCCCGGAACGTCTCCGGGACCGGTCGCTCTGTGAAGCGGCCGTCAAGATCGACGGGATGAATCTTCGCTATGTTCCCGAGGCGCTCAAAACCGAGGATCTGTGCCGATCAGCCGTCAAGGCGAGTCCATATGCCATCGAGTATCTTCCCGAGGCGATGAAGAACGAGGCGTTTTATGCCTCGATGATCGAAGAGAAACCGCGGATTCTGCGGGGTGTTCCCGAAGCGGAGCGTACGGAGGCGCTGAATCGCCTTGCCTTCGAGCGGAGTTACCTGCGTGATTCTTCGGATTACTCGGCCCTCGGAGCGATCACACGTCCGGAGCTTTTGATGCGGGTGCTGCATGAGGAGCAGGATCCACAGAAGATCGACCGGTTGCTCAACCTCATTCCGCGGCGCATGGTAAGCGAGGAGATGGCCTATGAGGCGATACGGAAAAACAGCCGCTGCCTTCATCTTCTCGCCCCGGAGATCATCTCGAAACGTATTGCCGAGCGTGCCGTGCGTGAAGATCCGCAGGCTATCCAGTGGGTTCCGCAACACCTGCGGACTCCCGATATGTGTCTGTATGCGGAATCCAGCTACTTACATTTGAGAATCTATGTTCCCGAGCAGGTTGCGAAGGGAGACAACATTTACACTTTTCATCGACGTGTCGATCAGACGCTTCGGCAGCCTCTCGACTATGCGCAGTATAAGATCCTCTATACCGGAGGTTCGGTCGTTGTCGATGATGTTACGACACGGGCCGGATATGCCGGTTGTTGCCGGGTTACCTATGACAGGAAGAAGGATGAATTCAGCTTCCAACAACTGACGCGGCAGCAGGAGCAGACCTTCCGCGTAGTCCGTATGCGGAAGACACAACGGAAGATGAAACTTTAATTTTCAAGACCATGAATAATGTGGAAAACAGCTCTCGGATTTGGTTCGAGGAGCTCCGCCATCCGGGCGATGTCTTCATGATGTTTGCACCCGATGGAAAGGTTCAGGTAGCATCGGCAAACGGACGCTTTTTCAAGAACTTTGAGCACTTCATGCTTCATTGTGCAACGGCTCTTCTAAATCAAATGCGACCGCCGTATGGCAACAGTTTCTTTGTCCATTGGCGTTTTGAGAATCCCGCATCCGTATGGGCCGATTACGAAAATATTTCGGTCTATCCACGCAGGCTGCTGCAGGCCGTTCGGGACCAGGGCCTGCGGCCGCGTGCTACGAGACGTCTCTATCCGTTGCTCTATGGCATTCAAAAGGGGTGCGATACCCGTCAGATGGCGGATTTGTATGACAATCACGACTATCTGGAGCGTGTCCGTCTCTACGAGGGTTCGAATGTCG
>CALUKL010000194.1 GCA_944321195.1 uncultured Alistipes sp. | reverse complement strand
ATTTGTCGTTGCTTACCCCGTCGAAGTAACGGATGTAAAATGTCCGCAACTCCTCCAGGTGGAGGGTCCAGAGGGCGAGATGTGCGATTTTCATGGTTGGAATCCCCTACTTCTTCAGACCCAGCGTATGGTGCATCCGCTCCTGCTTGGTCTCCAGATAATGTTCGTTGTAGGGGTTCGGGGCGATGACGATGGGTACGATCTCGTCGATCTGCAGCCCGTATCCCTCCAGCCCGGCGCGTTTGAGCGGGTTGTTGGTCATCAGCCGCATGTGGCGGATGCCCAGCTCGCGGATGATGCTGGCACCGACGCCGTAGTCGCGCTCGTCGGCCTTGAATCCCAGCTTGAGGTTGGCATCCACCGTATCGAGCCCCTCGTCCTGGAGTTTGTAGGCGTGGATCTTGTTGCAGAGACCGATGCCGCGCCCCTCCTGGTTGAGGTAGACGATGGCACCCTTGCCCGCCTTGTCGATCATCTGCATGGCGCGGTGCAGCTGTTCGCCGCAGTCGCAGCGGTACGACCCGAAGATGTCGCCCGTGGCGCACGACGAGTGGACGCGCACCAGCACGGGCTCGTCCTCCGACCACTCCCCTTTCGTGAGCGCCACGTGCTCCACGCCGTTGGATTTCTGGCGGAAGGGCGTGATCTTGAAGTCGCCCCAGGCCGTGGGCAGCGGCACCGTGACGCCCTTTTCGATGATCGACTCCTCCTTGAGGCGGTAGGCGATCAGCGAGGCGATGGAGATGATCTTCAGGCCGAACTTGCGGGCCTTTTCGATGAGTTGCGGGAGGCGCGCCATCGTGCCGTCCTCGTTCATGATCTCGATCAGGGCACCGGCGGGCTGCAGCCCGGCCAGGCGTGCCAGGTCGATCGTCGCCTCGGTGTGACCCGGGCGCCGCAGCACACCCTTCTCCCGGGCCCGCAGCGGGTTGATATGTCCGGGGCGTCCCAGATCGGTGGGTTTCGTCGTGGGGTCGGCCAGGGCCCGGATCGTGGCGGCGCGGTCGTGGATCGACACGCCCGTGGTGCAGTCGTGGCCCAGCAGGTCGACCGTCACGGTGAAGGGCGTGCCCAGGAGCGAGGTGTTGTTCTCCTCCATCATGTTGAGGCCCAGTTCCTCGCAGCGTTTCTCCGACAGCGGGGCGCAGAGGACGCCGCGACCCTCCTTGAGCATGAAGTTGACGATCTCGGGGGTGATTTTCTCCGCGGCGACGATGAAATCGCCCTCGTTTTCACGGTCTTCGTCATCGACGACGATCACGATCCTGCCGTTGCGGAAGTCCTCGATGACCTCCTCGACACTGTTCAATATCGTTTCTTTAGCCATTGCGTTTATTGCGTTTTTTGAATTTTATCGTGTTTTTCAATTTCCCGAACCACGGGCCTGTCTTCGCCGCGATTTTTTCACGGAAGGCCTTGATCTTGCCGGCATACCAGTCCGTATCGAGGAGTGCGGAGTCGTTCGTGGCCTTGTAGGTGAGGTAGATGGCGATGGGCGTGAGGATGATGGTCGAGATCCACATGCCGTAGATGGCATCCCAGGTCCCCTCCTTGGCCATCTTCTCGCCCGTGAGGCTGATGACGTAATAGATCACGAAGAAGATCACCGACACGACGACCGGGAGTCCCAGACCGCCGCGGCGGATGATCGCCCCGAGGGGTGCGCCGATCAGGAAGAAGATCAGGATCGACACCGGGAGCGAGATCTTGCGGTGCCACTCGATTTTCGAACGGTAGAGCTGGTTCAGGGCCTCCTTGGCCGTCGACTCGTCGAAGGCGAACATGTTCCGCGAGTTCTTGGCCAGCGTGCGGGCCTGGTTCCAGACCTTCTCCTTCTCGCGGGACGAGAGTCCGGGGAGCGAATCCGTGGCAAGCAGGTCGCGGTAGTTGCTCTTGTCGACCTGCAGGCTGTCGGGCAGCGGCAGCACGGTGTTGTCGCGGGCGAAGATCTGCTCCTTGAGCAGCGGTTCGTAAGAGGTTGTCGTGGCGTCGTTGACCCGGATTTCGAGCGAGTCGATGTCGTGCTGCAACTCGTTGATGTTCTTGGTCTGGGCGTTGGAGAACATGTCGGCGTCGGAGCGTCCCATGGCGAAGCCGTCCATCGGGATGACCTGCTTCTGCAGGTCGAACGTATGGTGGCGCAGGACGCTCTTGGTGAACCACTGGCTGCTGCGGGTCTGCTCGTAGGTCTGGCCGTGGAAGAGCGTCACGAGCAGGTACTTCTTGTCGTCCGACAGGCGGATGTAGCCCGAATCGGCGACGATGGTGTTCATGTCCCCTTTCGTCGAGCGGTTGTCGTAGATCAGCACGTCGGTCAGCAGATGGGTCTCGGGGTCCTGGTGTCCGACGCGGATCGACATGTTGTCGATGCCGTTGAAGAAGAGGCCGTCCTGGAATTCGAGGCTCTGCTTCTGCTGGCGGATGTCGTAGATGATGCTGAACATCTTCTTGTTGGAGTACGGCACCAGGTTGTTCGAGATGAAGAAGCTCCCCACGGCGATGAATCCCACGACGATGATCAGCGGTTTGGTGATCTGCACGAGCGACATGCCGGCGGACTTCATGGCCAGCAGCTCGTAGTTCTCGCCGAGGTTGCCCATGGTCATGATCGCGGCGAGCAGCATCGAGAGCGGCAGTCCCATGGGGATCATGTTGGCCATGGCGTAGGACATCAGCTCGATGATGATCCCGGCGCTGAGGCCCTTTCCGACCAGTTCGTCGATGTAGCGCCACACGAAGTTCATCATCAGCACGAACATGACGATGAAGAACGTGAGGACCATAGGCCCCAGGTAGGCTTTCAGGACGAGTTTATGAATGGTCTTCATGCCGGGGTTTCGGTTTTTTCTGCGACAAAGATAGGAGTTTTACCGATACGAGCGCCAGGGTGAGTGTAAATATTATGGCGGCGCCGGGTGGGACCTCGAGGTGGTAGCTGACGAGGAGCCCGGCGATGTTCCCGACGACGGCGACGACGGGGGCCGCGAGTGCGAGGGTCCGGTACGACCGTGCGAGGGTGTTGACGATGACGACGGGCATGGTGATCAGCGAGATGAGCAGCACGATTCCCATGATGCGGATCGAGAGGACGATCGTCACGGCGATGAGTGCGGCCATCAGGTAGGAGATCACGCGGGTGGGGATGTTGCGCGAACGGGCGAATTCGCGGTCGAAGGCGACGTACATCACGGGCCGCAGCCACAGCAGGGCCCCGATGACGACGACGGCCGTCAGCAGGGCCAGGGCCGTGACGTCGCCTCGGGTGACGGTGATGATGCTGCCGAAGAGGTAGGCTGCGAGGTCGCCGGAGGTGTAGCCGGGCCTGAGGCTCATGAAGAGTGCCCCGAGGGCCATGCCCACGGACCAGATGATTCCGATGGCGGAGTCTTCGCGGATGCGGCCGCGGCTGCCGGCCCACTCGATGCCGAGGGCCGAGAGGACGGCGAAGATCATCGCTCCGGCAATGGGGTTTGTTCCGGCCCAGAAAGCGATGCCGAGGCCCCCGAACGAGGCATGGGTGATGCCCCCGGCAAGGAACACCATGCGGCGGCATACGACGTATGTGCCTATCAGTCCGCACGTGATGCCCGAAAGTACGCAGGCGGCGAGTGCGTTTGAGAGATAACCGTATTGGAAGACGTCGCTGAAAAATTCCATGCTTTGTCGCTATTGCGTGCAAATTTACGCTTTTTTATCGGAAAAGCCTCCTCCTTTCGCACAGTTTTCGTAATTTCGTCCCCGAAAAAGAAAATCCCATGCAAGCGCGAAGAGTCAATTTCCATACCCTGGGCTGCAAGCTCAACTTTTCGGAGACGTCGACCCTGGCCCGGGAGTTCGAGCGGTGCGGGTTCGTGCGGGTGTCGCCCACGGCCGAGGCGGACATCTGCGTGATCAACAGCTGTTCGGTGACCGAGCACGCCGACAAGAAGTGCCGCAACCTGATCCGCAAGCTCCACCGCCGAAACCCGCAGGCGATCATCGCCGTGACGGGCTGCTACGCACAGTTGAAACCGCAGGAGATCGCCGAAATCGAAGGTGTTGATATTGTGCTGAGCAACAATGATAAAGGAGAATTATATAAACGGGTGGTTGAACTGTCGGGCAAGGGCCGGGCGCAGGTGTACAGTTGCGATACCGATTCGCTGACATCGTTCTTCGCGGCCTTTTCGAGCGGCGACCGCACGCGGGCCTTCCTCAAGGTGCAGGACGGCTGCGACTACTGCTGCTCCTACTGCACGATCCATTACGCCCGCGGTGCGAGCCGCAACATGCCCATCGCCGACCTGGTGGCCGAAGCCCGCCAGATCGCCGCGGCGGGCCAGCGCGAAATCGTCCTTACGGGGGTCAATACGGGCGACTTCGGCCGCACGACCGGCGAGCGCTTCATCGACCTGCTGCGGGCACTGGTCGAGGTCGAGGGGATCGATCGCTTCCGCATCTCCTCCATCGAACCGAACCTGTTGACCGACGAGATCATCGAGTTCTGCGCCCGGGAACCCAAAATGATGCACCACTTCCATATCCCGCTCCAGAGCGGTTCGGACCGCATCCTCGGGCTTATGCGGCGCCGTTACACCACGGCGCGTTTCGCCGGGCGCATCGCCGCCGTGCGGCAGGCGATGCCCGATGCCTTCATCGGCATCGACGTGATCGTCGGATTCCCCGGTGAAACGGAGGCCGACTTCCGGGCGACGTATGATTTTCTGGCCGGGCTGCAGCCCTCCTTCCTGCATATTTTCCCCTTCTCCGAACGCCCCGGCACCCCGGCCGTCGAACTCCCCGGCAAGGTGCAGCCGTCGGTGGCCACACGGCGCGTCGCCGAACTCGAAACGCTCTGCGAACGGCTCCACGGCGACTTCTGCGCCCGGGCCGTCGGGACCGAGGATACGGTGCTCTTCGAGAGTACGCGCCGCGGCGGCATGATGTTCGGGTTTACGGGCAACTACCGCCGCGTGAAGGCCCCCTACGACCCTTCGCGTGTCAATACCATCTGCCGCGTCCGGCTCGGGGAGATGGACGCGGCGCACGACCTGGCGGGCGAAATCCTCGATGAGGTGCCGACCCGGTAGGTCCGTTGCGTGGAAATCCCCGCCGGACGGAGCTTTGGGGCACGGTATTTCGCGGTTGGCGGAGCCGAAATACGCCCCAATCGCGCCAAATCCGAAAAAAGGGCCTTTTCAATTTGTCTCTGCACGCCGCTTTTCGTATATTTGCACAACAGTAATTGCATGAAAGGATATGACGGGTTTGCGTAAACGGGTGACGGTGGGCTTTCTGAGCATCGTCTGCCTGCTGTTTTTTTCCGGGATGATCTCGCTGCTCGAACTGGGCCACCTGAGCCGCGATACGGGCGAGATCCTCAAGGCCAATGCGCGTAACATCGAGCTGGCCAAGGAGATGCTCGATGCCGCCCATGAACAGAACATGGCGCTGATCCGTATGTCGGTCTTCGGCGACCGTTCGCGCGACAGCCTCTGCCGCGCCAGCATGGACCGTCTGGAAAATACGCTGCTCGTGGCCCAGAACGAGGCGCTGGACAAGTCGTTCCTCGATTCGCTGGCCTTCGCCACCACCGAACTCCGCATCGTCACGGACAACTACCTGGCTTTCGGCGACCTCCGCAGCCGGAGCGACTCGCTGGCCGCGGATTCCCTTGCCGGACGGCCCGATTCGCTGGGCATCCGGTGGTACAACGAGGAGTACGACGCCCTCTACGGCCGCCTCACGGCCGCCATTAAGAACTACATGACCTCGACGCAGAGCTCCCTGGCCCCGCGTGCCGAGCAGATGAAGAAGAATGCCTACCGGGCCGTGACGCCCGTGCTGATCTCCGTGACCGTGATGATCGCCATCGTGCTGATGCTGCTCTACTTCCTGTCGATCTACTGCGTCTCGCCCATCGAGCGCATGAACAAGAGCCTCGGCGACTGGCTCTCCTTCCGCACCCCCTTCAACGTGAAGGGCGACCTCAAGGACGAGGTCCTCGAACTCAAGGAGCGCATCGAAACGCTCATCAACCAGTCGAAACAACCCAAAGCCTGAAGCGATGCGCGTCGAAGTGGTCCTGCGATATGTCGGAGTCGTGATGCTGTTCATGGCGCTCTTCATGCTGATCTCCGCGGGGATCTCCTACGTGAGCGGCGTGGACTCGGCATTCTATCCCCTGCTGCTGTCGTCGCTGCTTACGGCCCTGCTGGGCGCCTTCCCGCTGATCTTCGTGGGGCGCTGCGAGCAGATCACCAACAAGGAGGGTTTCTGCATCGTCGTCGGGGCGTGGTTGGTGGCCTGCGTCGTGTCGATGTTCCCCTACCTGATCTGGGGCGGGGAGTTCACGCTGGTCAACGCCTGGTTCGAAAGCGTCTCGGGCCTCACGACAACCGGTTCGACGGTCCTGAACGACGTCGAGGCCCTGCCCCGCGGGTTGCAGTTCTGGCGTTTTGCGACGACCTGGATCGGCGGTATGGGCGTGGTGATGTTCGCCCTGGTCGTCCTCCCCTCGATGGGCCGCAGCAAGATGATGCTCTCCAACGTGGAGCTCTCGTCGATGGCCCGCGACAACTACCGCTACCGTTCGCAGATCATCCTCCAGATCCTGCTGGTGGTCTACGTCGGGCTGACCGTCCTGTCGACCGTGCTGCTCAAGATGGCCGGGATGAACTGGTTCGACGCCCTGTGCCACGCCATGTCGGCCTGCGCCACGAGCGGCTTCTCGACCAAGAATGCCAGCGTCGCCTACTTCAACAGCCCGGCCATCGATACGATTCTGATCTTTACGATGGCTGCGGCCGGTATCCATTTCGGGCTGATCTACGCCACGGTCACCGGGAAACGCAACAACATCTTCCGCTCGGAGGTCACGCGCTGGTATCTCGGGATGCTGTTCGTCGGGGGGCTGCTCATCGCCATCAGCCTCTATGCCGCGGACCTCTACCCCACGCTCTCGGCCTCGTTCCGCCACGGCATGTTCCAGTTCGTCTCGGTGGCCTCCACCTCGGGGTTTGCCACGGCCGATTCGAACACCTGGACGCCGTTTGCGGTCATCATCCTGATCTTCGGGTCGATCGTCTGCGCCTGTGCGGGCTCTACGGCCGGAGGCATCAAGGTCAACCGCATGGTCCTGGCCGGAAAGATGATGAGCGCGCGCCTGAAACTCCAGCAGCATCCCAACGCCGTGATCCGCATCCGGCTGGACGGCGTCATTCAGGACAACGAGGTGCTGCACTCCGTGATGATCTACATCGTGGCCTATCTGATGTTTTTGCTGTTGGGGACGATTGCGGGGGCCTTGTTCGGCGTCGACCTGACGACCAGTTTCACCGGGTCGGTCGCTTCGATGGGCAACGTGGGACCGGGATTCGGCGAGGTCGGGTCGATGGACAACTGGTCGGCGATGCCGTCGGCTTTCAAAATGACGAATACGTTGCTGATGCTGCTGGGGCGTCTGGAGATTTTCGGTCTGATTCAGATCTTTTTGATTAAATGGTGGAGATAATCCGAAGCCTATGTTTCGCAGGAATTTCATATATGTGCTGGGTGCGCTCTTTCTGACGGCGGGCGGTCTGTTGGCCCAACAACCCCCGGTGGAGGCCCGCATTGCCGGTCTGGAGAACAACGAGGAGTATATGTCGCTGCTGCGGGAGGATGCCCGGCTGCAGGAGCGCGAGGATTCGATCGTGAATGCCGTGGC
>CALUKL010000193.1 GCA_944321195.1 uncultured Alistipes sp. | reverse complement strand
ATTCGACAATCAGTTGCCCGTTTATGGCAGGTTGCGTGGCTTTTCCATCGGGTAATGATTTGGAAATGCATCTGCTGCTGCAATCTGCCTAAATCCGTTTTCCCGACCTTATGCCGTTCTGTGCCACTTGAAATCAAACTGTCTGACAGTCAGTGGAAATAGTCAAATTTGCCTTTTATTCTGGCTGAAAACCGGGGTTTTTTGTCGGATCCGTCAGGCCGGCCGCGTCTGCCCGTCGCCCGTGATGACGTATTTGTAGGTTGTCAGTTCCGGAAGCCCCATCGGACCCCGGGCGTGGAGCTTCTGCGTCGAGATCCCCACCTCGGCGCCGAATCCGAACTGTCCGCCGTCGGTGAAGGCCGTCGATACGTTCACGTAGACGCACGCCGCGTCCACCCGCCGCGTGAAGGCCTCGGCCGCTGCCGCATCCTCGGTGACGATCGCCTCGCTGTGCCGCGACGAGTAGCGGGCAATGTGCGCCAGCGCCTCGTCGAACGACGACACGCTCTTCACGGCCAGTTTGTAGTCCAGGAACTCCGTGCCGTAGTGCTCCTCCGTGGCCGGGGCGAGCAGTGCGGCAGGGTAGTGTCCCTCCAGAGCTTCGAGGGCGGCCTTGTCGGCGTAGATCGTGACCCGGTGCCCGGCCAGCGGCGCACACAGCGCGGCGAGGTCCCCGAGCCGGTCGCGGTGGATGATGAGGCAGTCCAGGGCGTTGCAGACGCTTACACGCCGCGTCTTGGCGTTGCAGATCACCGCACGGCCCTTCTCCAGATCGCCCGCGGCATCGAAGTAGGTGTGGACGATCCCCGCACCGGTCTCGATCACCGGAACCCGGGCGTTCTCCCGCACGAAGCGGATCAGCCCCGCCCCGCCCCGCGGAATCACCACGTCGACGTAGCCGACGGCCCCGAGCAGTTCGCCCACTGCTGCGTGGTCCGACGGCAGCAGCGTGAAGGCCGCTTCGTCGAGCCCTTCGCGGCGCAGCGCTTCGTGGAGCCGGGCCGCAATCGCCTCGTTCGAGCGGCGGGCGTCGCTCCCGCCCTTCAGCACGCAGGCATTCCCGGTCTTCAGGCAGAGCGAGAAAATATCGGCCGTGACGTTCGGACGCGCCTCGCAGACCATCCCCACCACGCCGAACGGAACGCGCACCTTGCGGAGCTGCATCCCGTTCGGACGGCTCCAGGCGGCGAGCGTCTCGCCCTGCGGCGAGGGGAGTGCCGCTACCGACTCCATGTCCGCGGCGATGGCGGCGATCCGTTCGGGCGTCAGCCGCAGGCGGTCGCACAGCGGGGAGGCCGGATTCATGGCCGCAAGGTCCTCGGCGTTGGCCGTCAGGATCTCGTCGGTGTGGGTGCGGAGCAGCCCGGCTGCCGTGCGGACGGCCGACGAGAGCCGGTCTGCAGGGGTATTGGAGAGGGCGGTGCCGGCCCGGCGCGCTGCCTCGAAAAGTGCGCGGTAGTTTGTTTCCATGATCTTATTCCAGGTAAAGGTAATCGCAGTGAATCAGTGGTTTGAGGCCTTTGCAGCCCAGGTTGCGGCGCGCCGTGGCGCTGTCGCACGAGATGCGGCCCACGCCCAGCTGGGTGCCCTCCGGCGAGAGGACCCGCACGATGTCGTCCCGCTCGAAATCCCCCTCGACGTCGGTTACGCCCACGGCCAGCACGCTCGCTGCCTTGCTTCGGCTCACCGCGGCCGCCGCCCCGGCGTCGAGGCGCAGCGCCCCCTTGGCGAAACCTTCGCTGCTGGCGATCCACTTCTTCACGCCCGAAGCGGCGTGTCGGGCCGCTTCGAAGCGCGTGCAGACCACGTCGCGGTCCGTCAGCACGAGGTCCGTGAGGATCCCGTCGCGGCGTCCGTTGGCAATCACCACCTCGATCCCTTCGCCCGCCACGCGGCTCGAAATCCGGCTCTTGGAGGTCATGCCCCCGCGTCCGCGCGACGAGCGCGTCGTATCGATATACTGTGAAAGGTCCCGACCCGGCGCCACGCGCCGGATCACCTGCGACGACGGGTCGGCGGGCGAACCGTCGTAGATGCCGTCGATGTTGCTCAGGATAAGCAGCGCATCGGCGTCCATCATCGCCGCCACGAGTCCCGAAAGTTCGTCGTTGTCGGTGAACATCAGTTCCGTCACGGAGATCGTGTCGTTCTCGTTCACGATCGGGATCACCCCGGCCGCGAGCATCGCCTCCATGCAGTTGCGCTGGTTGAGGTACTGGCGGCGCGTCGAGAGGCTCTCCTTCGTGGTGAGCACCTGCCCGCACGCGATGCCGTAGTCGTTGAAGAGGTCGTAGTAGCGGTTCAGCAACTTCACCTGTCCGACCGCCGAGTAGAGTTGGCGCGCCGAAACCGTGTCGATACGCCCCACGCGCGACTCCAGCAGGCTGCGCCCCGAAGCAACCGCCCCCGACGAGACGAGAACCACCTCCACACCCGCCCGGTGCAGGCGTGCAATCTGGTCCACAAGCGCCGAAATGCGCGTCGTGTCGGGGCGCCCGTCATCGCGCGTCAGCACGTTGCTGCCGATCTTGATCACGATGCGGCGGTATTTTCCTGAATTTTTCATGTCGATTCTCCTTAACCTCTAACTAACTCGATGAACGCATTCCCCGGGATTATGGCTCGTACTTGTAGCCTACGCCCTTGACCGTGACGATCCGTTCGTCGCCGATCTTCTGCCGCAGTTTCCGGATGTGCACGTCGATCGTGCGGTCGCCCACAACCACATCCGTGCCCCAGATCTTCGTGTAGATCTCCTCCCGCGGAATCAGACGCCCCGGCGACGAATAGAGCAGCTCCAGCAACGCGAACTCCTTGCGCGGAAGGGTGATCTCCTCGCCGTCGCGGATCACCGTGTAGCGCTCCCGGTCCACCGTAATGCCTGTCGGGGCCGGTTTCTTCGGAACCGGGTCCGCATCGATCCGCTTCAGGATCGCCTGCACGCGGCTCTTCAGGAGTTTCATCTTGATCGGCTTGGTCAGGTAGTCATCGGCCCCCACGCCGAAACCCGCCAACTGCTGCTCCTCTTCGCCCAGTGCCGAGAGAAAAACCACCATCGTATCCTTCAATTCCGGATTCGCACGGATTGCCCGGCACGTCTGCGCCCCGTCCATCACCGGCATCATCATGTCCAGCAGGATCAGGTGCGGATGGCACTCCGCGGCGACCTTCAGCGCTTCGGCGCCGTTTTGCGCCGTGTAGACCTCGTAACCCTCGCGCACGAGGTTGTAGCGGACGAATTCCAGAATGTCGACCTCATCGTCGACCAGCAGGATGCGGTGGCTCATGGTTGCGGTTTCAAGGCGGGCACACTCCGGGCGCCCGCATGGTGATAACTTTGCGAAGATACGAATTTTTCCGCGAATTCGTGCATTTTTCCCGTCCGTCCGCCGAATCTCCGCTCCTCTTCCGTTGCTCCTCTCCCGGATTGCGACGTTGTTGCAGGTTTTGTCGATTTCTCTTTCGGGTTCCGCGGAAAATAAGTATATTTGCGGGATTTATGTACTCCCGCTTGTCCGGGAATCAAAAACATCAACTGAGATGGCTACTGAAAAACCGACACTTTCTGCTCCCGAGGAGCAAGTCAGCCCCCTGGCTGAAGATGCGCAGACGAGTCCCGTGGCGACTCCCGAAACCTCCGAATCCCAAATCCCGGCCGGGGAGGCGGCTCCCGCAGAGCCCGCTGTGACCCCCGCCCCTGAAGAGACCCCTGCCTCCAAGGCTCCCGCTGCCGAAGAGGCCCCTGAGGCCGAATCCGCAGGAGCGGAGAAAACACCGGAAACCCCCGGGGTTCCCGAAGCTCCCGCGGAAACTTCGGCCGAAACGCCTGCCGACGTCGAAACGGCGGCGGCACCTGTGACGGAACAGGTGAAGAAGCCCGTGCAGGAACCGGAGGAGGAGGCTGCGTCGGAGCCTGTGCAGGAACCCGTGGGGGAGGCAACTCCCGAGACCGTCTCCGAGGCTGCTCCCGGGAAGGTCTCCGAGACCGGCTCCGAGGCTGTGCAGGAACCCGTGGGGGAGAGAGCTCCCGAGGCTGTTCGGGAACCGGTCGGTGCTGACGCCGCACCCCGCCCCAAGCGTGCACGGATCAAATCCGCGGCGGAGCCTGTAGCCGATTTCGAAGAGGAGGAGGCCCCCGAAGAGGTGCGGATGGATTTCGTTGATGAGGAGGCGGCCCTCGCCGCACAGGATGCCGGACTCGAACTCGAAGGCGAAACCGCCGAGGAGGCCGAAGCCGAACAGCGCGCTGCCGAGGAGAAGGAGGCCCCCGAAGAGAAATTCGCCGGAAAGGGAAAGGAGGAGCTGGTCGCCATGTTCGCCCGGATGCTCGAAGAGCAGCCCGTACAGTCGATCCGCCGCGACGTCGAGGCCCTGAAGATCGCCTTCTACCGCATCCGCCGTTCCGAGGTTGAGGCCGCCCGCCGCCGCTTCCTCGAAGAAGGGGGCGCCGAGGAGGATTTCGCTCCCGCGGTCGACGGGGCCGAAGTGCAGCTCAAGGAGCTCTTCAAGGAGTACCGCCGCCGCCGCGACATCTTCATCGCCAACCTCGAGGCCGAAAAGGAGGCCAATCTCAAGGTCAAACAGCAGATCATCGAGGAGTTGAAGGAACTGGTCAACTCCGACGAGACGCTCAACCATACCTTCAACAAGTTCCGCGAACTCCAGCAGCGCTGGCGCGATACGGGCCCGGTGCCCCAGGCCTACATCAAGGACCTCTGGGAGACCTATAACCTCCATGTCGAGAACTTCTACAACTTCATCAAGATCAACAAGGAGCTGCGCGATCTCGACCTGAAGAAGAACTACGAGCAGAAGGTCGCCCTCTGCGAACAGGCCGAAGCCCTGCTGCTCGAACCCTCGGTGGTCGAGGCCTTCCACAAACTGCAGAAACTCCACGACGAGTGGCGCGAGACGGGTCCCGTGGCCAACGAGTACAAGGAGACCCTCTGGGAGCGCTTCAAGGCCGCGTCGAGCCGCATCAACAAACTCCATCAGGAGCATTTCGAAGCCCTCAAGGGCGAGCAGCTCAAGAACCTCGAACTCAAGACCGGACTCTGCGAGGCCACCGAAGAACTCGCCGCACAGCCCCTCACGACCCGCAGGGAGTGGAACAAGGCCAGCGACAAGCTCCTGGAGATCCAGAAAACCTGGAAGACCATCGGCTTCGCACCCAAGAAGGACAACAACCGTATCTACGAGCGTTTCCGCACCGCCTGCGACCGCTTCTTCGAGGCCAAACGCCAGTTCTATGCCGGGCTGAAGGCCGAGATGGATCACAACCTCCAGCTCAAGAACGAGATCTGCGAGGCTGCCGAGTCGCTCGTGAACAGCGAGGAGTGGAAGAAGACAACCGACGAACTGATCGCCCTCCAGACCCGCTGGAAGCAGATCGGGGCCGTGTCGCGCCGCCACTCCGAAGCCGTCTGGAAACGCTTCCGCGCCGCCTGCGACCGCTTCTTCGAACGCAAGGCCGCCCATTTCGCAACGGTCGACGGCGAGTATGAGGAGAACCTCCGCAAGAAACTCGCCCTGCTCGACGAAATGGCCGCCGCCGATGTCCGCACCGGCGGTTATGAGGTGATCCGCGACTTCCAGCGCCGCTGGAGCGAGATCGGATTCGTGCCCATCAAGCAGAAGGATGCCATCCAGAAGCGTTACAAGGCTGCCGTCGACGAACTGTTCAACGTCCTGCGCGGCTCCGAACGCGACCGCTCGATGGGCCGCTTCCGCGAGAAACTCTCCTCGATGAAGGGCGCCGGGGACCGCCGTCTCCGTTCCGAACGCGAACGCCTCTACAACAAGGTCCGCCAGCTGGAGCAGGAGATCGCCCTGCTGGAAAACAACATCGGATTCTTCGCCAAATCGAAAAACGCCGAGTCGCTCATCGCCGACGTGCGCGCCAAGATCGAGCGCGCCCGCGAGGAGATGAACGCAACCGTCGAGAAGGTCCGCATGATCGACAGCCAGGAGGCGGAAGAGAATCAGCCGGACAACAAATAGCAAAAAATATTTATCAGGACAACGAAGATGAAACTGACGAAACCCAAGTACATATTCGTGACGGGCGGTGTCGCCTCCTCGCTCGGGAAGGGAATCATTTCCGCCTCGATCGCGCGTCTGCTGCAGGCGCGGGGCTATTCCGTGACCATTCAGAAACTCGACCCCTACATCAACGTCGACCCCGGAACGCTCAACCCCTACGAGCACGGCGAATGCTACGTCACCGAAGACGGCGCGGAAACCGACCTCGACCTCGGACACTACGAGCGCTTTACGAACCAGCCCACCTCGAAGGCCAACAACGTCACCACCGGACGCATCTACAAAAGCGTTATCGAGAAGGAGCGAAAGGGCGAGTATCTCGGGAAAACCGTCCAGGTCATCCCCCATATCACCGATGAGATCAAACGCCGCATCCAGCTCCTCGGACAGACCAAAAAGTACGATGTGATCATCACCGAAATCGGCGGTACGGTCGGCGATATCGAGTCGCAGCCCTTTATCGAATCGGTGCGCCAGCTCCGCTATGCGCTCGGATACAGGAATACCGCTCTGGTGCATCTGACCCTGATCCCCTACATGGCCGCGTCGGGAGAGATGAAGACCAAACCTACGCAGCACTCCGTCAAGGCGCTGCTCGAAAACGGACTCCAGCCCGATATCCTCGTCCTGAGAGCCGAGCACTCGCTCACAACGGCCCTCAAACGAAAGGTCGCCCTGTTCTGCAACGTCGACGCCAATGCCGTCATGGAGTCCATCGACGTGCCCTCGATCTATGAGGTGCCCCTGATGATGCACGCTCAGCACCTCGACGAGGTGGTCCTCGACAAGCTGAACCTCCCGGCCGACAAAGAACCCGACATGGATGCCTGGTGCGCCTTCGTCGAGAAGGTCAAACACCCCTCGAAGAAGATCGACATCGCCCTCGTCGGTAAATATACCGAACTCCACGACGCCTACAAGTCGATCAGCGAGTCGTTCATCCACGCCGGGGCCGTCAACGACTGCCACGTCAAACTCCATTACGTCAACTCCGAGAAAATCACCCCCGAGAACGTCGAGGCTCAGCTCGGCAAGATGGGCGGTATCCTTGTGGCGCCCGGATTCGGAAACCGCGGAATCGAGGGCAAGATCGAGGCCGTGCGCTTCGCCCGGGAGAACCGGATCCCGTTCCTCGGAATCTGTCTCGGCATGCAGTGCGCCGTGATCGAATTCGCCCGCAACGTCCTCGGCATCGCCGATGCCAACTCCAGCGAGATGGAGCAGACCGCACACCCGGTCATCGACCTCATGGAGGAGCAGAAGGGCGTAACCGCCAAGGGCGGAACGATGCGCCTGGGCGCCTACCCCTGTGTGCTGCGGAAAGGATCCAAAGCCGCCGAGGCCTACGGAAAACTCAATATCTCGGAACGCCACCGCCACCGTTACGAATTCAACAACGACTACCTCGAACGCTTCGAGGCCGCAGGCATGAAGGCCGTGGGCGTGAACCCCGATACGAACCTCGTCGAGGTCGTCGAGATCGAGGGCCATCCCTGGTTCGTCGGTACGCAGTTCCACCCCGAATACAAGAGCACCGTCCTGAGCCCTTCGCCGCTCTTCGTCGCCTTCGTGAAGGCCGCGCTGGAGTTTGCCGAAGCCAAATAGGCGGAGAAACTGCAATCCCTTGGGCGGGAAAAACTGCAATCCCTGAAAAAAGCACGCTCCCGCTGTTTTACTCACTCGAAACAAGCAACAACGTTTGAATGGATAAAAAATCGATTATCGGTATTGCCGTCGTGGCGCTCCTCTTCCTCGGATTCGCCTACTTCAGCAGTAAGGAACAACAGGAATTTCAACAACAGAAAGCCCTCTATGACGCCTATATGGATTCGGTGGCCCGCGCCTCGAATCCCGCACCTCTGGCCGACCCCGTGTCGCAGGAGGCGCTGATCGCCGATCCCGCCGATGCGGACTCGATCGCTTCGGCGGCCCGTCGGCGCCAGGTCGAAACCCTCGGGGCTGAGCTCGCCGAGGCCCGCGGTGCCCGGTCCGAAGAGTTCTCGGTCGAGAACGATGTGCTGGCGGTGACCTTCTCGACGCGCGGCGGTCAGGTCAAGAGCGTCACGCTCAAGGATTACACCAAATATGCCCCCCGCGGAGAACGCAACCAGCCCGTCGAACTCATGGACCCCGCAACGTCCCGGTTCGCAATGCTGTTCTACGTGAAAAACGGGCTGAGGAACATCCCCGTCAACACGATGGAGTACGTCTTCACGGCCGAGCCTGTCGAGACACTGGCCGACGGCGCGAAGCAGGTCGTCATGCGTCTGCCCGTGACTGCACGGGCTGCACTCGAATACCGCTACCTTATATATGATACGAAATCGCCCGAACGCGACTATCTCGTCGATTTCGACGTGCGCCTGGTGAACATGGCCCCCGAAATGGCCAACCAGACCCAGATCCAGATCGACTGGTCGAACACCTCCTATCAGAACGAGCGGGGTTTCAAGAACGAGAACATGTACACCACACTGGCGTACCGTTTCCCGGGCGAGAGTTCGATCGAGGAGCTCGGCATGAGCGAGGAGTCCAAATCGAAGGAGGTGACGACCCAGGTCAACTGGGTGGCTTTCAAACAGCAGTTCTTCTCGTCGGTCTTCATCGCTCCCGGGAATGTCTCCTACGCCAACCTCCGGTTCGATACGGCAATGCCCGAGTCGGATCTGCTCAAGAACTTCTCCGCGCAGATGTCCGTCCCCTATACGCCCCAGACCGAAGGGTATGACTTCGCCTTCTATTTCGGACCCAACAAGTATTCGATCCTCAAGAAGGTCGATTCCCCCGCAGGCGACGACATCCACCTCGAACGACTCGTGCCGCTCGGGTGGGGAATCTTCGGATGGGTCAACCGCTGGTGCGTGATCCCGGTCTTCGACTTCCTCAGAAACTACATCTCCAGCTTCGGAATCATCATCCTGATCCTCGTGATTCTGGTCAAGGTCGTGATCTTCCCGATGACCTACAAGAGCTATGTCTCGATGGCCAAAATGCGGCTGATCAAACCCCAGGTCGACGAACTCAACAAGAAGTATCCCAAGCAGGAGGATGCCATGAAGCGCCAGCAGGCCACCATGGAACTCTACAGGAAGGCCGGTATCAATCCCATGGGAGGTTGCATCCCGATGCTGATCCAGCTGCCGATTCTGATCGCCATGTTCCGCTTCTTCCCCGCATCGATCGAGCTGCGCGGGCAGTCCTTCCTCTGGGCCGACGACCTCTCGTCATATGACAGCGTGCTGAACCTGCCCTTCTCGATCCCATTCTACGGCGACCACGTCTCGTTGTTCGCGCTGTTGATGGCCGTGTCGCTCTTCGGCTACTCGTGGTTCAGCTACCAGCAGACCGCCTCGTCCCAGCCCCAGATGGCCGGTATGAAGTTCATGATGGTCTACCTCATGCCGATCATGATGCTCTTCTGGTTCAACGACTATTCCAGCGGTTTGTGTTACTATTACCTGCTTTCGAACCTCTTCACCATCGCCCAGACGCTCGTCATCCGCCGTATGGTCGACGATGATAAGATCCATGCCATCATGCAGGCCAATGCCGCGAAGAAATCCAAAGGCAGGAAATCGAAATTCCAGCAGCGTTACGAAGAGCTGCTCCGCCAGCAGGAGGCTCAGCAGCGCGCCCGCCGCAAATAGAGGCGGATGGCGGCCTGCTCCTTGCGGCGACTGAAGTGCCGGCTGCGGGACGTATCGAGCTGTCGGCCGAGTTGCGGGCCGCATCGGGTTGCCGGCCGTATTCAGCTGCTGGCCAAATTGCGGGACGTATCGTGAGAGAGGCTCCTCCCCGAAAAGGGAGGAGCCTCTCTCGTTCTGCCGTCCGGAGTCTCCGGAGGAAGTCGGGGTGTTACTCGACGTAGAGAACCAGCCCCTTGAGGTATTCGCCCTCGGGGTGGTAGATGTTGATCGGATGGTCGGCGGGCTGTGTCAGCTGGTGCAGGATCCGCACCTTCCGACCCGCGATTGCCGCCGCCGAGAAGACCGTCGTGCGGAACAGCTCCTTCGAAACGGCCTGCGAACACGAGAAGGTGAAGAGGATTCCGCCCGGCCGGATCTGCGACAGCGCCCGGGCATTCAGCCTCCGGTAGCCCTGCATGGCGTTGCTCAGCACCTTGTGGTGCTTGGCGAAGGCCGGCGGGTCGAGGATGATCAGGTCGTAGCGGTCGCCGATCTCCTTGAGGTACTCCACGGCGTCGGCCGCAATCTCCGTATGGCAGGCCGTGTCGCCGAAATTCAACCGCATGTTCTCGGTGGCCAGTTCCACGGCCCGTTCCGAGGAGTCGACCGAAACCACCTCCTTGGCCCCGCCCGAAAGCGCATAGACCGAAAATCCGCCCGTATAGCAGAAGGTGTTCAGTACGGTGCGGCCGTTTGCATAGCGTTTTACCAGTTCGCGGTTCTCGCGCTGGTCGAGGAAGAAGCCCGTCTTCTGCCCCTGCTCCCAGTTGACGAGGAACTGCTCGCCGTTCTCGAGCACCACCTGCGAGGTGTGGTCCGCATGGCCCCAGAGATAGCCGTCCACGGCCCCCAGGTCGGCCTTGTAGGGGAGTGTCTGCGACGATTTGTCGTAGATGGCCGTCAGCCGTTCGCCGTAGGTTGCGCGCAGCGCCTCGGCGATCTCCATCCGCGAGCGGTACATCCCCACCGAATGGCACTGGATGACGGCCGTCGTGCCGTAGATGTCCACCACCAGCCCCGGCAGCGAATCCCCTTCGCCGTGTATGAGCCGGTAGCAGGTCGTCTGCGGGTTCTCCGTGAGCCCCAGCGTGCGCCGCACGTCGTGGGCCACGGCGATGCGCCGTTTCCACCACGCCTGGTCGATCGGTTCGCGCTCGAACGACAGCACCCGCACGGCAATCGAACCGATCTGGTAGTGTCCCTGGGCGATGAACTCCCCGGAACGGTTGCACACCTCGACAAGGGCCCCTTCGGCAAAGTCCGACTCCTCCTCGGCCCGGATGTGGTCGATGGCTCCCGAGAAGATCCACGGGTGGCGGCGAAGGAGCGATTCCTCCTTGCCTTTGCGCAGGATGATTTGAGGTATCATGGGCGTAACGGTTTTTGCGGCGTGCGCAGCAGTTGTTCGTAGATGCGGATGCAGACCCAGGCGTCCGTGGCGGCGTAGAGCTGCTGCTTGTCGGTCAGCGTCGCGGCCTCCCAGTTGCTCAGACGCTGGGCCTTCGAGACCCGCTGTCCCAGCACGATGGCCGAGAGCTTGCGCAGGCTCTTTTCGCCGATGCCCCACTGCGGGGCGATCGCCTGCAGGTCGATGAACCCCGCATCGCGGAAGTGCCGGATCTGGCGCAGCGAGCGAAGGTCCCCCGCCACGTCGGCGCCGATCTTCAGCAGCTGCCGGTTCTCGAAGAGTTGGATGATCGGTTTGGCCAGCGGAATCTTGTTCAGCCGGAACAGGTAGCAGACCGTCGGCGTCGAGAGCTGCAACAGCGACACCCGGAACGTCACGCCCGGGCGGAACGACGGCCGTGTCTCGGTGTCGAAACCGATCACCGGTTCCGCGGCGAGCGCCTTGCAGGCCGGGGCGATGTCGCGTTCGTGCTCGACGATGCGGATTGCACCCCCGAATTCGATGGCCGGGAGTTGGGCCGCCTCTTCATTGCTGATTTTATCCGTAAAGTTGTTGACTGTGGTCATCCCGAGGTGAATGTTCCCGCAAAATTACGCAATAATTTTCAATATCCCGCCCTTGTCGCCGACGATTTTGCCCTCGGCGAGCAATTCCCGGATCGCTTCCGCCACCCGTTCGGGCGGGCACGCGCAGGCTGCCGCCAGTTGCTGCGGGTCGGACGGCGCCGCGGAGAGCAGTTCGAGCAGCCTTTCGCGAAGCGGCATCGCCGCAGTGGGGGAGACCTTCGGAACGGCTGCACGGCCGACCGGAGCGGAGGTGTCGGCCGTCCCGACTGTTCCGGGCTCCTGGCCCTCCTGGCCCTCCTGACCCTCCTGGGACCTCTGGGTCTTCTGAGCCGCTTTGGCGGCCCGCTTCCGGGCCAGGCACACGTCGCAGATCCCGCATGCGGTCGGCGATTCCGCTCCGAAATAGCGCTCCAGTACCGTGCTCCGGCACTCCTCTTCGTTGGAGGCATAGGCCAGCATCCGCGCGAAGCGTTCGTGCATCAGCTCCCGGCGCCGCCGGTAGGTCTCCGGCGCAATGTAGAGGTCCGCCCGCGGCAGCCGCTCCTCGTTCAGGAACAGAAGCGGCGAGCGGTTCGACGGAATGTAGCGGATTACCCGCAGCAGCCAGAGCTGTTTCAGCAGCTCCTTCACCCGGTTCACCGTATAGCCGCTCCAGGTCGCCAACTCACCCTCGTCGATCGGCCGGAAGTCGTTGAAAATCCCGTTGTAGAGCCGCAGCAGCGTGCGGATGAAGTGGTCCAGGTCATCGCGCTGCACGCGCAGGCGGTACAGTTCGTCGCGGCTCACGCAGAACATCACCCGGGCCGGATGGTCCTGGGCGTCGCTCAGCGTCATGTAGCCGTTCTGCTGGAGGAGTTTCAGGGCGCTCAGCACCTTCCCCGAATAGAGATGTTCCCGGGCGCAGAAGTCCGAAAGGTTGAACTGGTAGCTGCATTCGCCCCCTTCGCCGATCCCGATCTGCAGGTAGGAGCAGATCCGTTCGTAGATCTCCTTGACCTGCTCCAGCGGCGGGAACTCCTGGTCGAAACGCCGCGCAATGCGTTCTCCGTCGTCCGAGGCCACCAGCAGCAGCGCATAGGCCCGCTGTCCGTCGCGCCCGGCACGCCCGGCCTCCTGGTAGTAGCTCTCCAGCGAGTCGCACATCGAGTAGTGTACCACGAAACGCACGTCGGGCTTGTCGATGCCCATGCCGAAGGCGTTCGTGGCGACTATCACCCGCACCTTGCCCTTCAACCACAACTCCTGACGCTGCGTGCGGTCCGCGTGCCCCAGCCCGCCGTGGTAGGCCGCCGCCGCGATCCCTTCGTCGCGCAGCTGTTCGGTCAGCTGTTCGGTACCCTCCCGCGTCCGCATGTAGACGATCCCCGAGCCGGGGACGTTCCGCAGCAGCCGCAGCAGCTGTCCGTTCTTGTCGTCCGTGTGGCGGACGCTGTAGGAGAGGTTCGGGCGGGCGAAACTGCTCCGCAGCAGGTGCGGTTCGGAGAATTTCAGGTGGTGCATGATGTCTTCGGCCACGACCTCCGTCGCCGAGGCCGTCAGCGCCAGCACCGGGACGCCCGGAAGCCGTTCGCGCAGCTCCGCGATCCGCAGGTATGACGGCCGGAAGTCGTAGCCCCACTGCGAGATGCAGTGCGCCTCGTCGACCGCGATCAGCGTGACGTTCATCCGTACGACCCGCAGCCGGAAGGCTTCGCTCGTCAGCCGTTCGGGCGCCACGTAGAGGAATTTCACGTCGCCGTAGACGCAGTTGTCCAGCGCGATGTCGATCTGCCGCGGCGAGAGCCCCGAGTGGATCGCCACGGCCGGGATGCCCAGGTGCCGGAGCCGGTCGGTCTGGTCCTTCATCAGCGCAATGAGCGGCGTGACCACGATGCACACCCCCGCCCGGGCCAGGGTCGGGACCTGATAGGTCAGCGACTTCCCCCCGCCGGTCGGCATCAGTGCCAGCGTATCGCGCCCCGCAAGCACTGCGCGGATAATCTGTTCCTGTACGGGCCGGAACGCCCGAAAACCCCAGTAACGCTGCAGAATCGCATGTATGTCCGTATGCTCCGTGGCCGATTCCATGATACAAAGGTAGGAAAAATTGGGCGGTTCGGAGAATTTTTCCTATTTTTGCGGGCGTACAAGGTTCGCATGATGAAGATTCGTCCCGAATACAGGCTTCGCGAGATGGCCGGAGAGCACGTCGTCGTGGTCCCCGCGCCCGACGGCGCCGCCGATCTCACACGCCTCGTCTCGCTCAACGAGTCGGCCTGCTGGCTCTGGGAGAAGCTGCGGGACCGGGCGTTTTCCGCGGAAGAGGCCGCGCAGCTCCTCGTCGCGCGTTACGACGTCGAACCCGAGGTCGCAAGGCGCGATGCCCGGGCCTGGATCGAACGACTTGCGGCCTGCGGAATCATCGGAGATTGATGCCGACATGAAGTTGAAACGATATATCGCCCTTCTGCTCTGTGCATTCTACGTCTCGGCGACCGCCGGGACAGCTCTGGCGTCGCTGACCTGCAAGTGCCTGGGCATGAGGGCTTCGGTCGAACACCGCTGTACGGGCTGCTGCCACCTCGCAGAAACGGATGCTGCCGGGCTGCATGGCTGCTGCCAGGAGTGTTCGCTCAAGGCGTGCTGCGACTGCGAACTCCACTCCACCGAAATCGATCTCTACACGTCGTCCTATTCCGACGACAGCGAAAAATACATCCGTTGTGTCGTGGCGGTACTCCCGCTGTCGCTGGCCGCCGAGATTGCGCTGGATACTCCCGCCTGTTCTTCGTCGGGGAACGGTCTGCTCCGCAATATCCCGCTTCCCCGCGAGGTGTGTCGGGCCGTTGCCGGCCTGAGGGCTCCGCCCGTTGCGGCTTGATCCCGCGCTTCCTTAGGATTACTCCGGGGGGCGCTTGATCCTGCGGCTCCGGCCGTACGGGAAATATCCCGCCTATCATCAACCCGCAACCTTTTGTGCGCCGGCGGTGTCCGTCTGGTGCTCATCCCCGAAAATGAACAGTAGCCATTGTGAAGAGATCCTGCTGAAGCATGGAATCCGGCCTACGGCCGTCCGAATGCTGGCGCTTGAGGCCATGGAGCGTTTCGACCATACGTTTAGTCTGTCCGATCTCGAAACCGAAGCCGATACGCTGGACAAATCGTCGATCTTTCGCTCGCTGACCCTTTTTGCGGAGCATCATCTGCTGCATGTCATCGAGGATGGAAGCGGTGCCACCAAGTATTGCCTCTGTCACAACGACCATGCCTGTCGGATCGAGGAACTGCACTGCCATTTCCATTGTGAGGCCTGCGGGAAGACATTTTGCCTGGACAATGTACACATCCCCGTGATTCATTATCCCGCCGGGTACGAAGTCCGGGAAATCAACTATCTGGTCAAGGGACGTTGTCCCGACTGCCGATCCAAGAGGTGAGCCCCGCGCTCCGAAGCGGTAATTTGCAATCGGGTTGCAATTGCGGCTGGCTATCTTTGTCGGCGAAATAAAACCGAAGATATTATGAAGAAATTACAAACTCTGATGGCTCTTTGTGCTGTGTTGTGCTGCCTGGGAAGCTCCCGTGCCCAGGACCTGCGCGGCATGGTGCGCGATGCCGACAACCAGCCCCTCGTCGGGGCCTCGGTCTACTGGGCCGGGACAACCATCGGTGCCAGCACCGATGCCCAGGGGGCTTTCCTCCTCCACCGCGTCAAGGGGTATGACCGCCTCGTGGCGTCGTACCTCGGCTATGTCAACGATACGATCCGGGTCGAAAGCGCGGCGGAGCGCCTCGATTTCGTACTCCGCGCCGAAGGCGTCGCCCTCGAAGATGTCGTCGTCGAGGGAGCCATGAGCGGCAACTTCGTCAAACGCGACGGAATCGTCAAGGGCGAGATGATCTCCTTTGCGGGCCTCTGCAAGATGGCCTGCTGCAACCTCGCCGAATCGTTCGAAAACTCCGCCTCGGTGACCGTCGGTTACAGCGACGCCATCTCCGGGGCCCGGCAGATCAAGATGCTCGGGCTGGCCGGAACCTACACCCAGATCCTCGATGAGAACCGCCCGATCATGCACGGACTGAGCGCACCCTACGGGTTGAGCTACACGCCCGGCATGTGGCTCAACTCGATTCAGGTCTCGAAGGGCGTCGCCTCCGTCACTGCCGGGCACGAAGCCATCACCGGGCAGATCAACCTCGAACACCGCAAGCCCACCGACGACGAACGGCTCTTCCTGAACCTCTACCTCGATGACGAACTGCGCCCCGAGATCAATGTCTCGTCGGCATTCCCCGTGACGAAGGACAAGAAGCTTACGAGCGTCCTCCTGCTCCACGGATCGATGGACACCGACGTGCGCAAGATGGACCACAACGACGACGGTTTTCGCGATTTGCCCCTCTCGGATCAGATCAACGTGGCGAACAAATGGCTCTATGCTGCCGACAACGGCACGCAGATCCGCTGGGGCTGGAAATTCGTCCAGGAGAACCGCCTCGGCGGAATGCTCGACTACAAGAACACCGCGGCCATGCGCGACGCCATGCTCGCCGACTGGGACTGGGGGGAGGCCGAGGGAAAACCGATGCCCCTCTACGGTTCGCACATCCGCAACCGCAACGCCAACGGCTATTTCAAGGTCGGAATGCCCGTGGGACAGGCCGTCTACGATGCCGACGAACAGGACGAGATGCGCTCGAACCTGGCGTTCGTGGCCGATTTCGACCACTTCAGCGAGGATGCCTACTTCGGCCTGAACGATTACGACGGAAACCAGAACTCACTGGCGCTGAATCTGATGTACAACCACTACTTCACCTATCGGTCGTCGCTGATCGTTGGCGGACAGCTCCACCTGGACTACTACCGCGAGGGGTTGTTGAACCGGACGCCCTGGATTACCGATTTCCAGGAGGGCGATTACGACCTTGACCGCAACGAACGTGAGGTCGGCGCCTACGCCGAGTACACCTATGCCATCAAGGACAAGTTCTCGGTCGTGGCGGGCATCCGCGGCGACTACAACCACTATTACGACCGCTTCTTCGTCACGCCCCGCGGCCATCTGAAGTGGAACATCACCCCGTCGACCACCTTCCGCGCCTCGGCCGGGCTGGGCTACCGTTCGACGAACCTCATTACGGACAACATCGGCGTACTGGCCACCGGACGCGCCATTCAGCCCGTGGTCTTCCGCGACGGAAAGCCCGTTGTGGGGAGTTTCCACGACATCGACCGCATGGAGAAGGCCCTGACCGTCGGCGGAAGCCTCACGCAGACATTCGGTCTCGTCAAGGAGGAGGATGCGACGCTGAGTTTCGACTACTTCCGCACGCAGTTCTACAACTCGGTGGTGGCCGACCAGGAGATGTATGCCGACCGCATCGTCTTCTACAATACCGACGGCCGCTCCTACACCGATACCTATCAGGTCGACTTCTCGTGGTCGCCCGTCGAGCGGCTCGACATCTTCGCCACGTTCCGCTACACGGACAGCGAGATGACCATCCGCCGGGCGGACGGATCGTCGGCACGCGTCGAGCGCCCGCTGGTGAGCGAGTACAAGACGCTGCTCAACATCCAGTACGCCACGAAGTTCCGCCGCTGGACGTTCGATGCCACCGCCCAGCTGAACGGCCCGGCCCGCATCCCCCGCTTTGTCGATAATGGTACCGGAACGCTTCTCCCTGATTATGAAAATCATTCGCCGCGCTACCCGATGTTCTACGCCCAGGTGAGCCGCAAGCTGGGCAAGTTCGATCTCTATGTCGGCTGCGAGAACATTGCCGACTACATCCAGAAGGACCCGATCATGGGGGCGGAGAATCCCTACTCGGCGGCCTTCAACTCGATGAACGTCTGGGGTCCTCTGATGGGGCGCAAGTTCTATATCGGCATGCGGCTCAATATCTATTGACGGAGCGTCCGTGTGTGCTGATACCTTATGAATAAATAAACGGAAAACCCAATAAAACTGCTATGAAAAAACTGCTGATGGCATGTCTGGCCCTCGTGATGGGCGTGGGCATCGCAACGGCGGCAAAGCCCGCCCAGAAAAAGATCGTCACGACGGTCTTCACAACCGACATTGATTGCGAACACTGCGTGAACAAGATCATGAACAACGTCCCCTCGCTCGGCAAGGGGATCAAGGATGTGCAGGTAAACCAAACGAAAAAGGAGGTGACGGTCGTTTACGACGCCTCGAAGAACAACGACGAGAACATCGTCAAGGGCTTTGCGTCGCTCAAAGTCAAGGCCGAACCCAAGAGTGTCCGGGAGTCCGGCACCGGAAAATAGCCGGAACGGATCGGGACGGGAGTTTTGCGCTGCCCGCCCCGAAGGGTTGTTATCGAAAGCCGGAGGGCCCCCATGCGGGAGCCCTCCGGTTTTTATTGACAGCTCATGTCGAGACGGACCGATGCCTTCCGGTCGGTGGAGGGTGCGCTTTTTTGCCGCGGAGCATATCCTGCCACCTCGCGGCGGGTCACTCCATCGGCCGGATGCGGACCTCGGTGATGCCTTCCAGCTCGCGGGCCAGGCGTTCGATGTCGGTCTTCTCCTCCACCTCCCCGTAGTGGTAGGGGTAGAAGATCGCCGGCCGCAGGATCTTCACCGCCTCGACAGCCTG
>CALUKL010000192.1 GCA_944321195.1 uncultured Alistipes sp. | reverse complement strand
AGAAGGAGAAGGAGAAGGAGAAGGAGAAGGAGAAGGAGAAGGAGAAGGAGAAGGAGAAGGAGAAGGAGAAGGAGAAGGAGAAGGAGAAGGAGGATGGCAGCAAGGCCGCCGGGCCGAAAGCCTTCCGAACCGAAACAAGAAGAGCCGGGCTTGAAAACCCGGCTCTTGTCGTATCGGCTGATCGGCTAATGGAAGCGCCCCATCGGAGGAGGTCCTCCGGGCCCCGGTCGCCGACGCGGCATATCCATTCCTTCGTAATCGCGGATATTCTGCGAACCCTTCTTGCCGAAACGCCGCAGGTTGTAGGTGAACTGGACCATGAAATAACGCCCGATCACGCTGTTCGTGGCATTCTGCGTCCAACCCGAACCCGTCGTGCGGGCAAAGGCCGTATTCTGGTTGAAGATGTCGTTCACGCCGACCATGATCTCGCCCCGCTGGTTGCGGAAAACCTTCTTGCCCAGCCAGGCGTTGCACAACAGGTAATCCTCCTCGTAATCGTTCGTGAAACCGATGTACTGCGTGTAGGCGGCACTCGCCGTCAGCGTGAAACCCAACGGGAAGACCAGTTTCAGATTGCCCTGCGCCGTATGGTTGAAATAACGGTTCTTCACGTTCGATGTTCCCAGCGAGTTGGTGGCCTCGTTGTAGGTGCCGTTCCACGAGAGCGTGAAGTCGACATTCTCCGAAATGTTGCTGCCCAATACGGCCCGGAAGTCGTAGCCCAGATTCTCCGAATCGTTCCGCTCACCGCCCGTGATGCTGCCGTCGGCATTCACCGTGCCGCCCAACATGCTCGGCGTCGTGGTATAGGTTACGCCCGCCATGACGTTGAAGTTCGACTTCAGGAACCCGATCGGAAGTCCGTAGCTCAGGTGCGTGCGCAACTGCCAGTAACCGTCGAGATTCGTCGTCGTCGAGTAGTAGTTCGGGGTGTAGAGCTTGTCGTCGATCTGGATGTTGATCGGATTCGAGCTCGTACTCTGCACCAGATGCGTTGCCGTATAGTCCTGCGTCGTCCGCGCCGAGAACATCCACATGAAGGTCCGGCCCTTCTCGACGTTCGAATTCACATAGTGGAAATTCAACCGGTGCGAGTAGGTGGGGCGCAGGTTCGGATTTCCGTGGGTGATGTTCTGCGCATCCGAGACGTCGAAGACGCTTTGCAGTTCGGTCACCGTCGGGCTGTCCGTGTACGAAGAGACGAAGAGCCGCAGCGTATTCTCCCGGTTGATGTTCAGTTCGCCCATCATGAAGTAGGTCACGTTGTCGTAGGAGTGCGAGATCTTCTCGGCCTCACCGCGCACGACCTCGCCGTCGAGCGTCGAGCGCTGGTAATAGACGTTGGCGATGAAACGGCTGCGGTCCTTCGCATAGCGGAAGCCCGGGCCGACGCTCTGCGTAAGATAACCGCTCCGGTAGGAGTTCGACAACTGCGGGTCGGGAGTCAGTCCTGCGATCGAGAAGTCGTCGGCCGTCACGTAGGACTTCTTGTCGCGCTCCTGCGAATTGTACGACATGCGGTACTGGAGGCTCACCTGGGCATATTTGGCCACCGGCTCGGTGTAGGTGAAGTTTCCGCGCACGCTGTACGACGACGACGGTGCCATGTTGCGCAGGTAGCGGCGCGTCAGGTAGGCCGCGGGATCCCACGTGAAGGGAATTTCTCCCTCGGCTCCCGCCATCACATCGGGACGATCCTCCGAACTGGACTGGATGTTTGACCACGAATTCGAGTTGTTCGTATTGTCCGAGTAGCTGCCCGACCCGTCAATGGTGATCGTGCGGCCGTCCTTGCCCAGCTTGGCCCGGTAGACGGCACTCGCTCCGGCATTGTAACCGTGGCGCAGTCCGTCGCTGTAGTTGTCCGTATAGCTGTAACCGCTGCCGCCAGCCTCCGGGGCGCCGAACTGCCAGCCGGTGGTCGTGCTCACCGGGTCGTTCGACTGGTAGCTGAAGCGCGGGCGGACCATCAGGTTCTGGTTCTCCGAGATCTTCCACTCCAGGCGGGCGTTGAAACGGTGGTTGTAGCCCTTCGTATCGGAATAGCCGCGCGTCATTAGCGTATCGGGCGCCATCGGCGATTCGTACCACTTGTCGGTCGTCGAATGGTTCCGCGTGTCGGTATTGTTGAAGAAGTAGCTGCCCTGGAACGACACCTGGTCACGCTTGCCCCACGTGTCGGAGTAGTTCACGCCGAGGGCGTTGACCGTAGCCACACCGCTCTGCGGGCGCACCATGTACTGGCCCACGCCGCCCCGGCGTCCGCTACTGCCGCCCGAAACACCCAGGATGTCCTCGAACGAGAAGTTCTGCTGGTTGACGTTGTTGAACAGCCCGATGAACGAAACACGGCTGTCGCCCGAGAAGATGTTGGCATTGCCGCCGGCCAGGTATTTGAACTTGTCTTCGGTGGCCGTCTCGGCATCGTAACCGAATCCGGCGTAGAATTTTCCGAACTGTCCCTGGCGCATTCCGGGTTTGGTGACGATATTGAGGGCCTTGTACCCCTCGCCGTCATCCATGCCCGAGAACTCCGCGGCATCGGAGAGCTTGTTGTAGACCTCCACGCGGTCGACAGCCTCGGCAGGCAGCGACTTGATCGCCGTGGTGACGTCCTCGCCGAAGAACTCCTTGCCGTCGACGAAGACCTTCTTGATCTCCTCGCCCTGGGTCTCGACCACGCCGTCCGTCACGGTAATGCCCGGCATCTTCTTCAGCAGGCCCTCCACGTCGGCATCGTTCGTCACCTTGAACGCCCCGGCGTTGTAGCTCACCGTGTCGCCCTTCTGCGACGTCCGCATGGCCTTCACCTCCTTGACTACCGTTTCGATCTGTACGCCGGGCTTGAGTTTCAGCGTCCCGAGATTCAGGCGCGGGGTCGAGAGCCGGAAGGTCGTATCGAGGTTGTTGTAGCCGATAAACGACACCGTCAGGGCATACTCCCCGTAGGCGAGCGAGGAGATCGACGCCGCGCCCTTGTAGCCCGACGCAAATCCCTGTTTATTCTCCGGAGCACTGGTCGGGGCCACGGTCAGCACCGCTCCCACGACGCTGTTCCCGGTCTCCGCATCGACGATCGTGGCCGTCACGCTGCCCTTCTGGGCAAACGCCGCCACGGCAAACAGAGACAGCAGGGTAGACAATAGCAACTGTTTCATCTTTTCTGTTTGGTAAATAGCAAGGTAACTCGGTCATTCGAAGGTCTTCGGGGCCGCATGGCGGCACTCCGCAGGCTGCGATCCGGATACGGACCGACCCTCCCGGCGCTCCGCGCACAGGCCTTTCAGGCCCGCAAATTTACTTATTTTTAGCCGTCGTTCGACCGGAAATCCGGTGAATCGACAAAAAAAGGGTGTCAGTCGACCGGACCGACACCCCTCCGGCAGCTTCCGGCTGCGGATTTCAGCACTCCCTTATTTCTTGCGCGGGCAATCCTGCGGGCAATCCTGCGGGCAGTCACCGTGTTTCGGGCCCTTCTTGCCCTTCATGTGGTGGGGAGCCTTGCCCTGCAGGCCCGGACGCGGGCCCTGCATCTGCGACCACTGCATGAACTGCTCGGTCGTGAGGATCGACTTCATCTTGTCGGCCTCGGCCTTGCGGGCTTCACGCATCTCCTCGCGCATGGCCTGCATCCGCTTGACCTGAGCCAGATTCACCTCATAGACCTGTTTGGCCTGTTCTTCGGTGAGGTTCAGGCGCTCGGTCATGCGGTCTGTCCGGTGCTGGGCGATCTGCTCGGCCGTGGGAGGCGTCTTGGGCTGAGCCTGCGGTTTGCTCTCCTGAGCGGAAAGGGTCGTCGCGGCCATCAGGCAAAGGGCCGTTACGGCCGCAAAAATCTGCTTTTTCATAACCTTTACTTTTTGCATTGGACTTTTTTCGGTTGGGATCCGGCGTGCCGGCATCTGCGTCCGACACCCTCCGGAGTTCTGTTGCAAAGGTAGGGCCAAACTCCGGAATCGGTGTCGGCAACCGGGTCAAACGCCCGAAGCCGACGGTCAACCGACTACTCCCCGGGGTGAACCGACCGCAGCCACGCCTTGAATTCCGGCACCCGGGCCTTCGAAATGACGATCCGCTCGGGGGTCTCGACCGTCAGGTGCAGCGACAGCCGGCTCCCGAACCAGACGACGATCTCCTTCACGGCCTGCCGGGCCACGATGAACTGACGGTTGGCCCGGAAGAAGTCCGCCTCGGGCAGAAGCGACTGAAGCGCTTCGAGCGTCCGGTCCAGCGGATAGACCACGCCGTCGTAGTCGCAGGCCGTGACACGCTCGTTCGAGGTGTAGCAGTAGGCGATCCGCTCCCGCTGCAGCGGGATGATCCGGTCGCGCACGTGAACCAGGAAGACCTCCTCACGGTTGCGATGCTCCGTGGCCAGCGTGCGGACCCGCGAACCGTAGCTGCGGCGCTCCGCGGAGGTCAGACGCCGCAGTTTGGCCAGCGCCCGTTCGACATCCGCCTCGTTGAGCGGCTTGAGCAGGTAGTCGATGCTGTTGACCTTGAAGGCATCGAGCGCATAGCGGTCGTAGGCCGTGGTAAAGATCACCGGCGCGGTGATCTCCACGGCGTCGAAGATGCGGAACGAATCGCCGTCGGCCAGGTGTATGTCCATGAAAAACAGATCCGGATGCGGATTCGCACGCAGCCACTCGATGCTCTCCGCCACGCTCTCCAGCGTCGCCACGATCTCCACTTCCGGGGCCGTCTGCCGCAGAATGGCCGCCAGATTCCGCGCAGCGGCGGTCTCGTCTTCGATAATCAGCGCTTTCATCATGCTTTCACTTCAGGGTTCTGCAGCGGCATCCGTACCCGGAAGGTCTCCCCGTCATCGAGGATCTCGATCCGGCGGCCCGTGATCAGCTGCCAGCGGTTGCCGAGATTTTCCAACCCGATTCCCGTCGAGGGTTCGGGCTCCAGTTTCGGGATCTTCGGGTTCGAGACCTCCAGCCAGCCGCCGTCGGTGCGAATCGAAATGTGGAACGGTTTGCTGCGCGTGATCGTGTTGTGCTTCACGGCGTTGCCGATCAACGGCTGCAGCGACAGCGCCGGAAGCCGCCACGGCAGGTACTTCGCCTCGACGTCGATGTCGAAGAAGAGCTTGTCGGCATAACGGATCTTGAAGAGGTAGCTGTACGCCTCGACGAACTTCAACTCCTCTTCGAGGGTCATGAGCGTCGCCTGCCCGTTCTGGATGATGTAGCGGAACGTGTAGGAGAGCTGATCGATGTAGGTGAGGGCCTTCTCGTCCTGGCGCTCCCGCACGAGCATCGCCAGCGAATTGAGCGAATTGAAGAAGAAGTGGGGGTTGATCTGCCCGACGAGCATGTTGTAGCGCGTCGTGAGGTTCTCGTTCTTGAGCCGTTCGTTCTCCACCTTGACGGCCTGCCGCTGCGACAGCAGCACGTAGATCCGCCCGTAGAGCATCGACGCCACGACGGCAAACGAACACTTCAGCAGCAGCATGTAGTCGAACATCCGGCCGCTCATGCAGTTGAGCAGGATGCGCCCCGAGTGCCATTCGGTGACGGGCGCCACGCAGTAGAGTCCCGCGGCGGCCACGCAGCACCACAGACAGCGCCGCAGGTAGTGCGGCATCGAGTAGTTGCGCCGCACGGAGGTGAGGATCGAGAGCATGACGAACGACACGATCAGGTAATAGAATAGCTGCAGGAAGAGTTCCGTACTGCGCGAGGGACGGTTGTAGAGCGTACTGTAATCGAATTCGCGGCCGTTGCGCATCAACACCTTCTGCATCATCGGATGGGCGCCGGGACGCCACGGCGGGGCCAGTTCGGCCACGATCCGGTCTCCCGGGGCCAGATGCAGGCGGTTCCTCCGCTGTGCCGGGACATATACGCTGTCGCCGTTTTCGTAGACCAGGTATCCGTAGCCGTCGGGATGCACGACGAGCCGCCCTTCATCCTGCCGCACCCGGGCCCGTTTGGGCGGATTCTGCTGCTGGGAGCTCTCGTTGTTCAGGTCCACAAGCATCAGCAGCACGTAGGAGAAGTTCACCACCAGGCTGATTGCCACGGCAACCAGCAGGTTCAGCACCACATCGGCGTATTTCGATTGCAGTTTCATGGTCGTTTTTCGGTATTTCGGTCCGGCGCCGTCCGCGCGTTTTTCCGGAGAGCGGAGCAGCCACGGGTATCTTCGGATTCCGTCGGGGGAGCGGGGTTGTCACGGGCTCCTGCCGGCTTTGCCGGAGAGCGGGTGGTCACAGACTCCCACGGACCTCGTCCGAGAGCGGGGCAGCCGGGTGTCGGCACCCCGGAGCGGAGACGGCAATTACGCGTCCTCCCCGTACCACGAGGCGTAGAGCATGTAGTCGTGGGCCGTGCGGCGGACAATTTCGTCGCGCTGCTCGGGGGTGATCTCCTTGACCTTGCGGGCCGGGACCCCGGCGTAGACCGAATTGGGTTCCAGCTGCGCGTTCGACAACACCAGCGCATTGGCCGCGATGATGCACCCCGAGGGGACACGAGCGTTGTCGAGCACCGTGGCACCCATGCCGATCAGACAGTTGTCCTCGATCACGGCGCCATGGATCGTGGCGTTGTTGCCCACCGAGACGTCGTTTCCGATGATCGTCTGCGAGGGGTGTTTCGCCTTGTCGTAGATGGTGTGCAGCACGGCCCCGTCCTGGATGTTCGTGCGGTCGCCGATGACGATCCGGTTCACGTCGCCGCGCAGCACGGCGTTGTACCAGATCGAGCAGTCGCGGCCGATGGTCACGTCGCCCAGAATGACGGCCGTCTCGGCCAGGAAGGTGTTTTCGCCGATCACGGGCTCGTGACCGCGGACTTTACGGATCAATGCCATATTTTTCGAGATTTTTCGGAATTCTTTGAGCGTTTTCGAGCGTTTTCGGGATTCTGGGAGAAACGCTGTTGGGCGTTTTTGGGGGCGTTCCAAGCGGCCGGGACCCGGATGCAAACGGATCGGGCTGCTCCGAGCGCCGTGCGGATCACTCCTTCACCTTGGCCTGCTGCCAGAGCTCCTCCATTTCGTCGAGCGTCAGATCGTGAAGCACATGCCCCTGAGCCGCAGCCTGTTCCTCCATGTAATTGAAGCGTTGCAGGAACTTGTTGTTCGTGCGGGCCAGGGCCGATTCGGGGTCCACGCCGTAGAGCCGCGCCGCATTGATCAGCGCAAAGAACAGATCGCCGAATTCGGCTTCGAGATCGGTCTTGCGGCCCGATTTCATCTCGGCTTCGACCTCGCCCAGCTCCTCCTTGACCTTCGCCCAGACATCCTCCTTCCGCTTCCAGTCGAAACCCGTTCCGGCGGCCTTTTCGCCCATGCGGTAGGCGTTGACCATCGCCGGCAGCGACCGCGGAACCCCGCCCAGCGTACCGCTCTTGCGGTTCTTCTTGCGCAGCTTCAGCGCCTCCCAGTTCTCCTTCACCTCCGAGGGCGTATTGGCATGGATGTCGCCGTAGACGTGCGGATGGCGGTAGATCAGTTTGTCGCACAGGGCGTTGGCCACATCGCCGAAGTCGAAGGCTCCCTCCTCTTCGCCCAGTTTCGAATAGAATACCACGTGCAGGAGCAGGTCGCCCAACTCCTCCTTGATACCCTCTAAATTATGGTCGGTGATGGCATCGGCCAGTTCGTAAGTCTCCTCGATGGTGTTGCTGCGGAGCGACTCGAAGGTCTGCTCCCGGTCCCACGGGCACTCGCGCCGCAGGGTGTTCATCACCTCCAGCAGCCGGGCCGTAGCTTCCAGACGTTTGTCTTCCATATCCTAAATCGTATTTCCCGTTCCTGCAAAGGTAGTGTTTTCGGCGAAAAAATCGTAACTTTGTTTCCGACAAATTCGCTTCCCTACATGAAACAAGCGCTCACGACCCTTTGCCTTCTCCTCTGCGGAGGGCTCTCTCTGGCTTCGGCTCAGCCCGCTACCGGGCATCGCACGCCCCGCCCGGGACACTTCGCATTCGGACCCGGCACGACCGTCGCCGCCGATGCGGCGTTGCAGCCGCTGGCCCGTTACCTGGCCGAATACCTCGGCTGCGAGGTCCGCAACGACCGCACCGGCAACGGCGCCGTGGTGCTGACGCTCGACACCCCGGACGGGGATGAAAACGGAGAGGCTTACCGCCTGGAAATCACGACGGAACATATCCGTATCGGAGGTGGCACTTACGGTGGGGTATTCAACGGTGTCCAGGCGCTGCTGCGGCTTCTGCCGTCCGACGTCTACGCCCGGCAGGGGTTGGCTCCGGGGACCGAAGTGGCCTGCGCCGAGATCGAAGATGCACCGCGCTTCGCCTATCGGGGCATGATGCTCGACGTGGCGAGAACCTGGATCGGACCGGCGGAAGTAAAACGTTATATAGACCTGCTGGCATATCACAATATCAACAAGTTGCATCTGCACCTGTCGGATGACGAGGGGTGGCGGATCGAGATCCGTTCGCACCCCGAACTGGCCGAGGTGGGCGGATTCCGCGGCGGCGATTCGCCCGTGAGGGCCGTATACGGCAAGTGGTCAGAGAAATACGGCGGTTACTTCACACAGGAGGAGATGCGCGGGCTGATCCGCTACGCCGCCGAGCGCAACATCGAGATCATCCCCGAAATCGACCTCCCGGGCCACAGCCGCAACATCGCTTCGGTCCATCCCGAAATCCGCTGCAACTACCCGCCCGACACCGTCTCGACCAACGGCTACGACTACCGTTCGGCGTGGTGCGTGGCCCGCGAGGAAAACTACAGCCTGCTGGAGGATATTTTGGGGGAGATTTGTGAACTCTTCCCCTCGGAGTACATCCATGTGGGCGGCGACGAGGTCGACATGTCGCAGTGGAAACGCTGCCCGGACTGTCAGGCCCTGATGCGGCAGCGCGGCATGACCGACCCCCACCAGTTGGAAGACCTCTTCATGGAGCGCATGGCCGCCATCCTCGCCCGTCACGGAAAGCGCCCTGCCGTCTGGAACGAGGCCATACGCACGGGCCAGTTCACCCGCGAGAGCCGCGTCCACGGCTGGGAGAGCGTCAAGGCCTGCCTCGATGCCACGTCCAAGGGCTACCGCACCGTCGTCATGCCCGGCGAATACTTCTATTTCGACATGCGCCAGACACCCCGCGAGGAGGGGCACGACTGGGCCGCCATCTTCGATGCCCGCAAGGTCTACGGCTTCGACCTCGCACGCGCCGGTTTCTCCGCCGCACAGATGCGTTTCGTGGAGGGGCTGCAGGCCACGTTCTTCAGCGAGGCCTACGTTTCGCATGAACCTGAAAAGCCCGACTACCTCGACTACATGACCTTCCCGCGCATCTGCGCCCTGGCACGCATCGCCTGGAGCGGCAACGACGAAGGGTGGGATGCCTACTACCGGGAGTTGAAGGAGGAGCATTACCCGCGGATGGTCGCCATGGGCATTCATTTCCGGCTCTTCCCGCCGAAGGTCGCCTACGCGGCTCCGAAGGCGGCGGGCGGCAGCGGCCTGTTCACCGTTACGGCCGACGATGGAGCCGAGATCTTCTACCTCGTGGACGGCTCCGACACCGAGCTCCGTTACACGGCTCCCGTCCGGACCGACAAACCCTGGACCTACCGGTTCTACACCCGTTATGGCACGGCCCGGAGCCCCTATGTGGCGGATGATTCGCGTTGGCGGACGATCCGCCCGGCGGTGGTGATCGAGACCTCGATGGGCGAGAGCGCGCAGTTTCCCTACACCAATGCCGCCACCTACCGCGGATTGTCCCGCACCCGGCGCGCCTGCCGCCAGCAGGACTGGATCCGCTACACCTTTGAAAAACCGGTAGTCTGTCGCGAAATGTTCCTCCAGACCGGAAACCGGCAGCTGCCCAAGACCATCATCACGACCGGCTATGCCGAAGTCTCCTACGACGGCGAGCAGTTCGAGCGTGTGGCTGATTTGGGAAAGGGGAGTGCGACGCTCCGTCCCGACCGTCCCGTGAAGGCCGTGCGGATCGTCTCGACCTGCGACGACAACGGCACTCCCTACGTGACCATTCAGCCCCCGCAGGTGCTGCCGAGGTTATAAATCGGCAGGAGCGGCGGACAAACAGGGCAGAACAGGCTGAACCTTCTGCGGAGCAGTCGTCAGCGTCAGAAGTCGAAGCGCAGCTGGATGCAATCGTTGCAGGCTTCGGGCGTATTGCCCACCGTGAGGCCGATCAGCCGCACCTTGCGCCCGTGGAGGTTCACCCCGGCGAGCAGTTCCTCCGAGATGCGCGACAGCTGCTCATCGCTCTCGATGGCCCCAAGCAGCGTCTTCGAGCGCGTGATCTGCCGGAAATTGTCGTATTTGAGTTTCAGAACCACCGTCTTGCCGCGGAATTCGTGGCGCTGGATCCGTGCCCAGACCTCTTCGCGCACGCCGTCCAGCTCCTGCTGCAAGCGGACCCGGTCGTCCAGGTCCTCCGCGAAGGTCGTCTCGGCGCCCAGCGATTTCCGGACCCGGTTCGGCGTCACGGCCCGCTCGTCGATCCCCCGCGCATAGCCGTAGTAGGCGTGGCCCGCCTTCCCGAACTGGTGCACGAGCGCCGGCTCCTCCCATTGCCGCAGGTCCGCACCCGTGCGGATCCCCAGGCGGTGCATCCGTTCGGCCGTCACCGCCCCGATGCCGAAGAAGCGTTCGACGGGGAGCGTCGCCACAAAGGCTTCGATCTCGTCGGGGGCGATCGTGAACAGCCCGTCGGGTTTGCGGTAGTCCGAGGCGATCTTCGCCAGCATCTTGTTCACCGAGACCCCTGCCGAAGCCGTCAGGTGCGTTTCGGCGAGGATCCGCGCCTTGATCTCCCGCGCCACGAGCGTCGCGGACCGGACATGGCTCACATCCAGGAAGGCTTCGTCCAGCGACAGGGGTTCAACCAACTCGGTATATTCGTGGAAAATCGCGCGGATCTGCTGCGAGACCGCCTTGTAGACCTCGAAGCGCGCCGGAACGAAGATCAGATCGGGGCACAGACGCCGGGCCAGGGTCGAAGAGAGCGCCGAATGCACGCCGTAGGGGCGTGCCTCGTAGCTTGCCGTGGAGACCACGCCCCGGGGCCCGTCGTGCCCCACGGCAATCGGACGTCCCCGCAGGGCCGGGTTGTCGCGCTGCTCCACCGCGGCGAAAAAGGCATCCATGTCGATATGTATGATCTTGCGCGGCGGCATCGTGCGCAGGTGGGATAAAAATTCGGTCGGAAGGTTCGGAGCGGTGTGTATTCGTATTCCGGGAGATGCCGGAGCATTCCCGGAGAGTGGCAGGGCGCAGAGGCGGGCGGAGTGAATTTCCGCCACAACTATCGGGCCATCTGGCGTTCGATCCACGCCATCAGGACGTCGACGACATACGCCTCCTCCTCCGCTGTCAGGGGGCGCCCCGCCGGAATACCGTGCCACTTGCCCAGGCAGCCCCGGCAGCAGCACCCCGTGGCGTGCTGCGCCACGAAGACCGGATGGCCCCGCATCGGGGTCTGGCGTCCGTCGTTCAGCGGAAAGGCCGCGGCCAGGCGCGTATGCACGAAATCCGCAGCATGGCGCCGGATCGTCGCAAGGCCCTTCTCCGTCACATACGCCCGCTCCGCCCTCCGCAGCCGGAAGCGGCTCCGGAACTCCGAGCGGGCAAGTCGTGCAAACAACGCCTCCAGGTCCTCAGCCGCCGGGGCGGCAGCCGGAGTTCCGGTCTGCTGCGAGGCGGAGGCAGTGCACTCCGCCTTCGAAGCAGACTCCGGAGCGTTTCCACGCTCCGGAGCCGCTTCCGTCGGGAAGAGTTCGGGGTCCGGCAAAGGGCCCGTCCGTTTCGGTCGGGTATGTCGCCTCGGAGCGGGCATTACTCGACGAAGCGGACCTTCGACTCATCACGCGGCTTGGCATCCGGAGCCTCGTCCGGATAGCCCACACCGATGGCGTAAAGCAGTTTGTAACCCTCGGAGAGTCCCAATTTTTCGAGATAGGGCGCCGCTTCGGCCGCATCCGTCATGAAGCGCGTCGGGCCGCCCAGGCAGCAGCTCCCCAGCCCCAGCGACTGCGCCGCCAGAACCATGTTCTCACCCAGCAGCCCGCAATCCAGCTGTCCGCTGCCGTCCGAAGGCGACGCGATGAAGATCACCGCCGGGGCGTTGCGGAACATGTTTTTGAAATTCGGGTCTTCGGCGTCCTTTGGATTGGCCTTCGTGTAGAGCGCCGTCAAGCCGTCGATGTAGGCCGCGTCGTCCACTACGCGCACCTCCCACGGCTGCTTGTTCATACCGCTCGGGGCATTGATGCCGCACTTCACGATCAGTTCGAGTTTTTCGCGTTCGACGGGTTGTGCCGTGTACTTGCGGATGCTCCGCCGCGCCAGGATCGTCTCAATCACGGCATTCTCCGCGGTCGGCGTCGTCTCCGTTGTCCGCGAACCGCCCTGCGGGGCACAACCGCTCAAGGTCAGCAGCCCGGCGCATAACCAGGTCAGATTTCGTGTTTTCATCGTTCTTTGCTATTTGGATCGCATAAATTTACGCATAAAATATGGTTTATGCCGCCTGATCGTCCTGTTTTTTCGCACATCCGGACAAAAAAAGCCGCCCGCAAGCGGGCGACCCTTCTTCGTATCGGCATATTCGGCCCCGTCAGGCACGGACCGTGGCGCCGCAGCGTTGCTCGAACTGCCGCGTGAGGTTCGACATCACCCGCTCGATGGTCTTGTCGTCGAGCGTGCGGCTCTTGTCCTCCAGCACGAAACTCAGGGCGTAGGACTTCTTCCCCTCGGGGAGCTTGTCGCCCTCGTAGACATCGAACAGCGAAACGCGCTTCAGGAGTTTCCGCTCCGCGGCAAAAGCCGCCTCACGCAACTGCGCAAAGGTCGTCTGCCGGTCCACCAGCAACGCCAGGTCGCGCTTGACCTCCGGGTATTTCGACAACTCCTCGGCCGTGATCTTCAGTTTCTTGGTCGATTTGCAGAGCGCCTCGAAGTTCATCTCCAGGTAGTAGACCTCCTGCTTGACGTCCGTGCGGCGGCGGATCTTCGGCGACACCGTGCCGATCTGCAGCAGCGGCTTGCCGTTCAGTTCCACCGAAAGCCCCTCACCGAACAGGTCGCTCTGCAGCGGCTCCGTCTTCAGTGCGTAGATGTCCAGCCCGAAACGGCGCAGCAGCTTCTCGGCCACGGCCCGCAGCGTGAAGAACGATGCCTTTTCGGGTTTCGTGTTCCACGACTGGGGCTCGGTCGTGCCCGTCACGGCCATAGCCAGCCGGTACTCCTCGGAGTAGGCTGCCAGGTGGTTCTCATCCGTGCGTTTCGCGGCGTCGTAGAAGTAGCAGTTGCCGAATTCGTAGAGCATCAGGTCGCCGTTCTTGTGGTTGATGTTCAGCGCAACGGCCTCCATCATGTTGAACAGCAGCGTCTGGCGCAGGACATTCAGGTCGGCGCTCAGCGGGTTCAGGATCCGCACGCAGCGATCTGCCGGGTACGCCGTCAGGTCATCGTAGTAGGAGGCTTTCGTCAGCGAATTGGACATGATCTCCGTAAAACCGTTGTCGGTCAGATAGTCGGCCGCCAGGTTCATCAGCTTCGCACGGTCCGGACGCGGCGCATAGGAGAGCGTCGAGCGGACCCGTGCGGGAATCTCCACGTTGTTGTAGCCGTAGATGCGCAGGATCTCCTCCACCAGGTCGGCTTCACGCTGCACGTCCACGCGGTAGGGCGGTACGGCCACCGTCAGCACGTCGCCCTGCTCCGAGAGAACCTTCACCTCCAGGGCCGCGAGGATCGTGCGGATCGTCTCCTCGGGGATCTCCTTGCCGATCAGCATCCGGGCCCGCGAAATCGAAAAGTCGAAGACGAAATCCGAAGCCGGCTGCGGGCAGTTGTCCTGGAGGTCGCTCGAAATCGTACCCCCGGCCAGCTCCTTCATCAGCAGTGCGGCCCGTTTTGCGGCGTAGAGCTGCAGGTTCGGGTCTACGCCCCGCTCGAAGCGGAACGACGAGTCGGTGTTCAGTCCGAAACGCTTGGCCGTCTTGCGCACCCAAACCGGGTTGAAGTAGGCGCTCTCGATGAAGACGTTGGTCGTCGTGTCGCTGATGCCCGAATCCAGGCCCCCGAAGACGCCCGCCAGACACATCGGGCGTTCGGCCGAGCAGATCATCAGGTCACGGTCCGTCAGTTTGCGTTCCACGCCGTCCAGCGTCACGAACGGAGTGCCCTCGGCACAGGTCCGGACCACCACCTCGCGCCCCTCGATCTTGTCGGCATCGAAGGCGTGCAGCGGCTGGCCCAGTTCGAACAGCACGAAGTTCGTGATGTCCACCAGGTTGTTTTTCGGGTTGATGCCCGCGGCGCGCAGGCAGTTCTGCATCCATTCGGGCGAAGGGCCGATCTTGCAGCCCGTGACCGTCACGCCCGTATAGCGGGGGCACGCCTCCGTATTCTCGACCCGGATCTTCACCTCCAGGTCGTGATTGTCCACGGCGAAGGCCGAAACGTCCGGCCACTGCACCTCGACAGCCTCGCCGCGGCTCCGCAGCCACGCCGCCAGGTCGCGCGCCACGCCGATATGCGAGGCGGCATCCACCCGGTTCGGGGTCAGGCCGATTTCGATCAGGTAGTCGTCCTCGATGTGCAGGTACTCCCTGGCGCTCATCCCCACGGGTGCATCCGCCGGAAGCTCCACGATGCCGTCGTGCGACGTCCCGATACCGAGCTCGTCCTCGGCACAGAGCATCCCCAGCGACTCCACGCCGCGGATCTTCGAACGCTTGATCTTGAACTCCTCGTCGCCGCCGTTGGGGTAGAGCACCGCACCCACCGTGGCGCACAGCACCTTCAGTCCGGCCCGGCAGTTCGGGGCTCCGCAGACGATCCCGAGCGGTTCGCCCGCTCCGACATCCACCTTCGTGACGTGCAGGTGGTCCGAATCCGGATGGTCCTCACACGTCAGCACCTCGCCGACCACGACCCCCGCAAGGCCGCCCTTCACCGTTTCGATCTTCTCGAAACCCTCGACCTCCAGGCCGATGTCCGTAAGCACCTCGGCAATCTTCTCGGCCGAAAGGTCCGTCGCCAGGTAGCGTTTGAGCCAGTTGTAGGAAATATTCATATCGTCGAATTTTGATTTTGCAGATTATCATGCAAAAATAGTAATTTTTCCCGAAACTGCACCCGTTTTGCGGCGCGATTTCATCCCCGGATTTTCCTTTATATTTAGGTATCGAAAATAATTCGTAAAAAATTTGCTTTTCCCGATTCCGCGTTTTATATTTGCAGAAACCGAACCGAGAAATGGTACGCAATTTCAACATACAGAACTGGTGGTGGTGGCACTCCTCGACGCTCGTGAACAATGAGTGCGCCCCGTCGCATGTATGGTGAAATCACCGAAGATACACAGGAGCCCGTTGTTTACGAAACGTAAGCAACGGGTTTTTTCTTGCACGAATGCTCAAAATACCGAATAACCCAAATTTTCAGACACCATGAACACGAAAAAATTCTGCCTCGCCGAGAACCAGATGCCCACCCAATGGTACAACATCGTGGCCGACATGCCCACGAAACCCCTCCCGCCGCTCCATCCCGCGACCAAAAAACCCGTCACCAAGGAGCAGATGTCGGCGATCTTCGCCGAAGAGCTCATCGACCAGGAGATGTCTACCGAGCGCTTCATCGACATCCCCGAAGAGGTGCAGGAGATCTACAAGATCTGGCGACCGACTCCGCTGGTGCGTGCCACGGGTCTCGAAAAGGCCCTCGACACCCCCGCGAAGATCTACTTCAAGAACGAGAGCGTCTCGCCTGCGGGTTCGCACAAACCCAATACCGCCGTGCCGCAGGCCTACTACAACTACAAGCAGGGGATCAAGCACCTGACCACCGAAACCGGTGCCGGGCAGTGGGGCGCCTCGATCGCCTTCGCCTCGAAGCACTTCGGAATCGACCTCCAGGTCTTCATGGTCCGCGTCAGCTACGACCAGAAACCCTATCGCCGCCTGATGATGAACACCTGGGGCGCCGAATGCGTGGCCTCGCCCTCGCCGCTCACCGAATCGGGCCGCGCCGTCCTCGAACGCGACCCTCATTGCTCGGGAAGCCTCGGGCTCGCCATTTCGGAGGCCGTCGAGATGGCCCTCCGTCGCCCCGAAGACACGCGCTACTGCCTGGGCAGCGTCCTGAACCACGTGCTGCTCCACCAGACCGTCATCGGGCAGGAGGCCGTCACGCAGATGGAGATGGCCGACGCCGAACCCGACATCGTCATCGGATGCTTCGGAGGCGGCAGCAACTTCGCCGGTATCGGATTCCCGTTCCTGCGCAAGAATTTCGTCGAGGGCAAGAAGATCCGCGTCGTGGCCGTCGAGCCGTCGAGCTGTCCGAAACTCACCCGCGGGCAGTTCCAGTACGACTTCGGGGATGTCGCCGGATACACGCCGCTGATCCCGATGTACACCCTCGGGCACGAATTCCAGCCCTCGGATATTCACGCCGGAGGCCTCCGTTACCACGGGGCCGGGTCGATCGTCAGCCAGCTGCTCAAGGATGGCCTGATCGAGGCACAGTCCGTGCCGCAGGTCGAGACCCTCGCCGCCGGAGTGCTCTTCGCCCAAACCGAAGGGATCATCCCCGCTCCGGAGTCGACCCACGCCATCGCCGCAGCAATCCGTGAGGCACAGAAAGCCAAGAAGGAGGGGACGCCGAAGACCATCCTCTTCAACCTCTCCGGAACGGGTGTCATCGACCTCTACGCCTACGAGCAGTATCTGGCCGGTGCCCTGAAGGATTACGCACCGACTGACGATGAAATTGCCAAGACGGTCAACCGGTTGGAGAAGTTGATTTAAAGTATCGGTTGAAGCAATGAAAAAGGAGCGGACCGCCTGTGCGGTCCGCTCCTTTTTCATAAAATTTAGAACCGGTTTCTCGTCATTCCCCGCTTGACGGGGAATCCAGTAGAGCCTTGCTATTAAAAGGTACAAAATTCACAACCGGAACGGTTGCAGATTTTTGTACCTTTTGATGGCAAAAGGTACCCAAAACCAGCCGCAAGTTGCTTTTCGCGGGAATCTTCGGAACACCTCGCTGAACGGGCGCAGTAAGATCAAGCCTTTACAGCCTCCCGTTCCGGGCGCTCGGTTTTCCGAAGATTCTTTTTCCGCTCCAAGCAAAGTGCGGCGGACACCAGACGACGCGGATTCAGCCATCTGAAACCCATCGAAGGTCCCTTCGCCCATGAAACGGGCTTCTTAAGCCCGCGAGCCCAGCCACAGGAAGACCATACCCACCAGAATGAAGGCCAGATCGACGGCCTTCGAGCGCAGGTTCCGTTCGTGGAACAACGCCGCACCGCACAGGAACGACACCACGACCGATCCCCGCCGGATCATCGAAACCACCGAGATCATCGCATCCGGTTCCTGCAGGGCATAGAGGTAGGCAAAGTCCGCCAGCGTCAGGAAAATGGAGATCAGCGGAATCGCCCAACTCCACCGGAACGGCGTCGTATGGCCCCGCCGCGGCCACCACAGCACGGCCACCACCACCGACATCATCAGGAACTGGTACAGGTTGTACCAGCTCTGCACGAAAACCGGGTCGAGGCGCGTCATGATGTATTTGTCGTAGAGCCCGCTCACGGCACCCGTAAGGGCCGAAAGGGCCACGAACAGAATCCAGAGGTTGTGCGTGAAGTCGACCCCCTCGCGGCGCGAAGACCGGCTCAGCAGGAACAGCGACACCAAAGCCAGCGCCACACCGATCCACTGGCAGACATTGAGCCGCTCGCCGAAAATCAAAAAGGCGCCGACAAGCACCATGACGGGCCGCGTGGCGTTGATCGGTCCCACGATCGTGATCGGCAGGTGCTTCATGCCGAAGTAGCCGAAGATCCACGACGTGAGGACGATCACCGACTTGAGGATCACCAGCCCGTGGGCCGTGGCCGTGCCGGGCGTCGAGGCCAGCACCGTGTCGTCGAACCATCCCAGGCCGAACTCCGCGGAGAGGATCGCCGGGACGAAAAACAGCGTCGAGAAGAGCGTATTGAGCAGCAAAACCGGAAGCACGGCGTTTCCGGTCAGGGCCTTCTTCTTCGCGACGTCATACAGACCGAGCAGCGCGGCCGAGGTAAAGGCAAGTGTCAACCACATGGCTGAGAAATTTTTGTTCGCAACGTAAAAGCAAAAGGAAGGCGGCCCGGTGGCCGCCTTCGTTGGAGTAGGGTAGTCGTCTACTTGATCTCGTCGCTGTAGACCGCACCCGGAAGGTCGTGCAGGTTATAGCGCGAGGCCATCGACATGCCGTAGGCCCCGGCTGACTTGATCGTCAGCAGGTCGCCCCGCTGCGTCGTGCGCAGCGTCACGTTCTCGTCGAAAACGTCCGTCGATTCGCAGGCCGTGCCCACGACCGTATATTTCGTCCGCGGGGCGTCGTCCGCCGCCGTGATGTTCTCGATGTTGTGGTACGAACCGTACAGCGCCGGGCGGATCAGTTCGGTCATCGAGGCGTCGACGATCAGCAGCCGCCGGCCCGTGGCCGTCGTCTTGTTGAACAGCACCGTCGTGATCAGCTCCCCGCACTCGGCGACGATCGAACGCCCGAACTCGAAATGCACCTCCCGGTCGCCGACGCGAAGGTGGTTGTGCACGATCGAGAACAACGACGCGAAGTTCGGAATCGGCTCGTTCTCCGGAACGTCGTAGTTCACGCCCAGACCGCCGCCCACGTCCACGAACCGCAGCTCGAAACCGAGTTTTTCCAGATTCTCGACAATGACGTTCACCTTGTTGCACATGTTCTCGAAGACGTGCAGCTCGCGGATCTGCGAGCCGATATGCAGATGCAGGCCGATGATGCGGATGTGCGGCAGCGTGCGGAGCTCCTCGGCGTGTTCGAGCACCTCTTCATAGGAGATGCCGAACTTGCTGTCCGCCTGGCCCGTATCGATGCAGTGGTTCGTCTTCGGGTCGATGTCCGGGTTGATGCGCAGCGCAACATCCGTCGTCTTGCCCATTTCGGCCGAGAAGCGGTCGATGAGTTCCAGCTCCTGGATCGACTCGCAGTTGATCGCCAGGATCTCCTGCTCGATGGCGTAGCGGAGCTCCTTGTCCCGTTTGCCGACGCCCGCATAGACGATGCCCTTTGGGTCGAAACCCGCCTCGACCGCCTTCCGGAGTTCATTCCCGCTCGCGCAGTCGATTCCCAGGCCGTATTCCCGGATAATTCCCAGCAAATGGTCGTCGTAGTTAGCCTTGATGGCGTAATGCACCTTGTAGCCGTACTTGTTCGACTCCGACACGACGCTTTCCAGCGTCTGGCGCAGCAACGCCGTGTCGTAAAGATAGAACGGGGTCTCGTAGCCCCGGAGTTTCGATGCGATCTGTCTGCTCAACATAACTGCCTGAATTTTCCCTGTGGTTTCAGTTCGCAAATGTATGTATTATTAATTATTTTTACAAATCCTCCGGC
>CALUKL010000191.1 GCA_944321195.1 uncultured Alistipes sp. | reverse complement strand
GCCCGTCGAGGTCCAGCTGCACGCGGATCTGCGTCTCGCGCGTCTCGCGCCGCACCTCCACGCGCCGCTCCCCGCGGCGGATGAACTCCGCGATCTCCGACCACGAGTCGGTCGCCAGCACGCAGGTCTCTGCAACCCCCGCCTCCTCCGCCATCCGCCGGCCCTCCTCCGCCGGGCGGAGCAGGATCCCCCGCGCCCCGAGGTTGCGGGCCAGCTGGAGGTCCGTCACGCGGTCGCCGATGACGTAGCTCCCGGAGAGGTCGTATGCCCCGTTCAGGTAGCGGGTAAACATCCCCGTGCGGGGTTTGCGCGTCGGGGCGTTGTCGCGCTCGAAGGTGCGGTCGATGAGTGCGTCGTCGAAGCGGATGCCTTCGCCGCCGAGCGTCGCAAGCATCTTTTCGTGCGCCGGCCAGAAGGTCGCCTCCGGGAAGGAGCCGGTCCCCAGGCCGTCCTGGTTTGTAGCCAGCACCAACTCGAAATCCAGTCCCGCGAGGGCCTTGAGTCCCGAGATGGCGCCCGGAACGAACGTCAGCTTTTCAAGGCTGTCGATCTGTTCGTCGGCCGGTTCCGTGATGATCGTGCCGTCGCGGTCGATGAAGAGGGCTTTTTTCAGCGTGTTCATGGGCGGAAGTTTTGGACGGTTTGCAACAGAAGGTCGTTCTCCTCCGGGCGGCCGATCGTCATGCGAAGGCATCCGGCGCAGCCCGGGATCCGCGAGCGGTTGCGGACGATCACCCCCGCGGCGATCAGCGTGTCGTAGAGCCGGTCGGGCGCCGCCGTGCGCACCAGCAGGAAGTTCGCATCCGAAGGGTAGACCCGTTCCACGGCCGGGCAGGCGGCAAGGGCCTGCGCCATGCGCTCACGCTCGGAGCGCAGCTCGGCAACCTGCGGCGCGATGTCCGTCGAGAGGCGTTCGGCAACGATCCGCTGCGTGGGGCCGTTGATGTTGTAGGGATACTTCACCCGCGCGAAGAGCTCCGCAACGGACTCCGCGGCGAAGGCCATGCCGAGGCGGATCCCCGCCATGCCCCACGCCTTCGAGAAGGTTTGCAGGATGATCAGGTTCGGAAATTCGTCGAGGCGTCCGAGAAAGCCCGGCTCCGCGGCGAAGTCGATATAGGCTTCGTCCAGGACCACCATCCCCGCGAATTCGCGCAGCAGCCGTTCGATCTCCCCGGTCGGGAAGGCGTTGCCCGTGGGGTTGTTCGGCGAGCAGAGCCACAGCAGTTTCGTATGTTCGTCGGCTGCCGCCAGCAGCGCGTCGGTCGGCAGCGAGAAGTCGGCGCCGAGCGCCACCTCACGCATCTCCACGTCGTTCGTGTCGGCCGCCACGCGGTACATGCCGTAGGTCGGGGCAATCGAAACCGCGTTGTCCCGGCCCGGACGGCAGAAGATCCGGTAGGCCAGGTCGATCGCCTCGTCGCTGCCGTTGCCGAGGAAAATCCGGCCCTCGCGCACCCCCTTCAGCGCGGCGATCCGCCGCTTCAGCTCCCGCTGGTGCGGGTCAGGGTAGCGGTTCAGCCCGTTGTCGTAGGGGTTTTCGTTGGCGTCGAGCCACGTCGTGATCTCCCCGCCGGCGTACTCGTCGCGCGCCGTGGAGTAGGGTTTCAGGGCCCGGATGTTCGGCCGGACCAGTTCTTCAAGGGATTTCATGGGTCGTTTGTTGTCTGCGTTGTGAAATCATGCGGAGGGCTTATTCGGCCTCCGAAGACGTGGCGCCGGAGGCCTCCAGACGAAGCCGTACCGCCGCGGCGTGGCCGTCCAGCCCCTCGGCCTCGGCCATCGTCTCGATGGTCGGCGCAAGCCCCGCGAGACCCTCGCGCGTCAGCTCCTGGAAGGTGATCTTCCGCAGGAACGAATCGATGTTCACCCCGCTGTACGAGCGGGCCCAGCCGCCCGTCGGCAACGTGTGGTTCGTCCCCGAGGCGTAGTCCCCGGCACTCTCCGGCGACCACGGCCCGATGAAGACGCTCCCGGCATCGGTGATCTGCGCGGCGGCTTCCCACGGCTCATCCATCGAGAGGATCAGGTGTTCCGGGGCGTAGGCGTTCGAGAAGGCGATCCGCTCGTCGCGGTCGTTCAGGATGATGATCCGGCTCTGCTGCAACGCCTCGCGGATGATCTCCCCGCGGCGCCGCGCCCGCAACTGCTCCTCGACGGCCCGCTGCGTGGCAAGGGCGAACTCCATCGAGGCGCAGACCAGCACCGCCTGGCTGTCCCCGCCGTGCTCGGCCTGAGAAAGCAGGTCCGCGGCGGCAAATGCCGGAGATGCTCCGTCGTCGGCCAGCACCAGCACCTCCGAAGGCCCCGCCGGAAGGTCCACCGCCACGACGTTCGCGCCGGTCAGCTGCTTGGCTTTCGTGACGTAGCGGTTCCCCGGCCCGAAGATCTTGTCCACGCGCGGGATGCTCTCCGTACCGTAGGCCATCGCCGCGACGGCCTGTGCCCCGCCCACGGCAAAGACGCGGTCCACACCGCACAACCATGCGGCATGGCGGATCTCCGGGGCGATCGTGCCGTCGGGGCGCGCCGGGGTGCAGAGAATCACCTCCCGACAGCCCGCCACCCGCGCCGGAACGGCCAGCATCAGCACCGTCGAGAAGAGCGGCGCCTTTCCGCCCGGGATGTAGAGCCCCACGCGCCGGATCGGTACCGCCCGCTGGAGGCACGTCACCCCCGGCTGCGTCTCCGTCCGCACCTCGCCCGGAAGCTGCGCCCGGTGGAAAGCCTCGATATTCGCCTTCGCCGCAGCCAGTGCCTCCTTCAGTTCGGGGGAGAGTTCCTTTTCGGCCGCCTGCAGCTCCCCGGCCGGAACCTCCAGCCGGTCCGGCGTGCGGCCCTCGATGCGTTGCGTGATCGCACGCAGCGCACGGTCGCCCCCGCTGCGCACTTCGTCGAGAATCGCCGCAACCTGTTCGGAGATCTCCTCCTCGCGGCGCGTACAGCGCTCGGTCAGGGCCGCCCATTCGACCCGGGCCGGATTATTGTAAATGGCCAGTCGTTCCATCGTTCGTCGTTTTAGCGGATCATGTTTTCCAGATTCAGGACCAGGATGCCTTCCGCACCGATCTCCTTCAGCCGTTCGATGCGCTCCCAGAGCTGCTCCTGCGCAATGACGGCGTGGATCGAACACCACCCCTCCTGCGCCAGCGGCAGAACCGTCGGGCTCCGCATCCCCGGGAGGATCCGGATTGCCTCCTGCAACCGATCCTTCGGGAGGTTCATCAGCACGTATTTCATCCCCCGGCTCTCCAGGATCGAGTTCAGCCGGAAGGTCAGCTGCCCGACCTCCCGCCGCTTCCCGGCATCCAGACCCGGGTGCGCGATCAGCACCGCCTCCGAGAAGAAGACCTTCTCGACCTCCACCAGTCCGTTCGAGATGAGCGTCCCGCCCGACGATACGATGTCGAAAATCGCATCCGACATCCCCACCGCCGGGGCAATCTCCACCGAACCCTCGATCCGGTGGATCTCAGCCTCGATCTCCCGCTCGGCGAAATAGCGCGTCAGGATGTTCGGGTAGGAGGTCGCAATGCGCTTGCCCCGGAAAAACTCCGGACCCGGGTACTCCGTGCCCTTCGGGACCGCCAGCGAAATGCGGCAACCCCCGAACCCGAGGTCCATGAGCTGCTCCACCGGATAACCCTTCTCCGCTACCTCGTTCAGCCCCACGATCCCCAGATCCGCAACGCCCATCGAAACCGCCTGCGGAATGTCGTCGTCGCGCAGGTACAGCACCTCCAGCGGAAAACCTTCGGCCTGCGAGATCAGCTTGCGCTTGCTCTCGGCGACCTGGATGCCCGCCTCCGCAAGCAGGCTCGTACTCTGTTCATTCAATCGGCCCTTGGCCTGAATCGCTATTCTCAGCATCTCTATTCTGTTTTTTGGTTGTCGTTCCCTTTGCGGAAACTCTCCCTTGCGGTCGCGCCAAACAAAAAGCCCACCCCGCAAGGGGTGAGCTTCATGTTTGTAGGTATGCTTGTCCGTTTTCCCTCCTGTCCATACATGATCGTCTACCCCTCGGTGAAGTGGCTGCGGTGATGATGGATATGGTTGAAAATCGTCATCTCTTCGTTCCGTTGGGGACAAATATAGCCTTTTTCCGCCGAAATGCAAAATATCAGGGCGTTTTTTTGACTCGATGGGCCCGGAAAATCGCCCGCCCGGAACTTTTAGAGTCCTTTTTCCGAAGTTTTGAAAAATTTTTCGTATATTTACGGCCAATCGCCGCATGGTTAGGGCGGCGGTCTCACCTCTAAACGAAAAAAATATGTGCGACGATCCCATTCTCTCGATCGCAACCCGGTTGCGCGGGCTGCGCGAAGTCCTCGATTTATCCGAACAGGAGGTGGCCGACAGCTGTCATATCTCCCTCGAACAGTATCGGGAGCTCGAAAGCGGCAAGGCCGATATTTCGGTCAATCTCCTGCAGACCATCTCCCGCCACTACGGCATCAGCCTCGACGTGCTGATGTTCGGCGAGGAACCCCGCATGAACTCCTACTTCATTACCCGCGCCGGGAAGGGCGTCTCCGTCGAACGCCGCAAGGCCTACAAGTACGAAGCCCTCGCCGCGGGATTCCGCGACCGCCGCATCGATCCCTTCATCGTGACCGTGGAACCCGCGCCCGACGATGCCCCCATGCACCTCAACATGCACCCCGGACAGGAGATGAACTATGTCCTCGAAGGGCGCCTGCTCATCGAACTCAACGGAAAAAAGATCGAACTCGAACCCGGAGACAGCCTCTATTTCGACTCCGGACTTCCGCACGGCATGAAGGCTCTCGATGGTAAAACGGTCCGTTTTCTGGCCATAATATTATAAGAGGTATGGATCTTGTCTCCCGATTCCTGACCCGGACCGACTTCTCCTCGCAGGAGGAGTTCCGGCAGCACCTGCATATCCGGGTGCCCGAGCATTTCAATTTCGCCTATGACGTCATGGACGTCTATGCCTCCGAACAGCCCGACCGGCTGGCCATGCTCTGGACCGACGACAAGGGGCGTGAAGAGCGCTTCTCCTTCGCCGACCTGAAGCGCCAGAGCGACCGGACGGCCTCCTATTTCCGAAGCCTCGGCATCGGAAAGGGCGACCCCGTGATGCTGATCCTCAAGCGCCGCTATGAATTCTGGTTCTCGGTGCTGGCCCTCCACAAACTCGGCGCCGTGGTGATCCCCGCCACCCACCTGCTTACCAGGAAGGATGTCGTCTACCGCTGCAATACCGCGTCGATCAAGGCCATCGTCGTGGCCGGAGAACGGGTCATCACCGACCACGTCGCCGCCGCCATGCCCGAAAGCCCCACGGTCAAGGCCCTGGTCAGCGTAGGACCCGAGGTCCCCGAAGGATTCCTCGACTTCCACCGCGGAATCGAGGCCGCGGAGCCTTTCGTGCGACCCGAACACGCGAACGAAAACGACGACATCATGCTCATGTACTTCACCTCGGGAACCACCGGCGAACCCAAGATGGTGGCGCATGACTTCACCTATCCCCTCGGCCATATTGTCACCGCCCGCTACTGGCACAACCTCCACGAGGGAAGCCTCCACCTGACGATCGCCGATACGGGTTGGGCCAAGGCCGCCTGGGGAAAACTCTACGGGCAGTGGATCGCCGGAGCCACGCTCTTCGTCTACGACCACGAGAAGTTCACCCCTGCGGAGATCCTCCGCAAGATCGGACAGTACCGCATCACCTCGCTCTGCGCCCCTCCGACGATCTACCGGTTCATGATCCGCGAGGACCTCTCGAAGTTCGACCTCTCGTCTCTGGAGTACTGCACGACAGCCGGGGAGGCGCTCAACGGTTCGGTTTACGACACCTTCCTCAAGCAGACCGGAATCCGCCTCATGGAGGGATTCGGGCAGACCGAAACCACCCTGACGCTCGGAACCTTCCCCTGGATGGAGCCCAAGCCCGGCAGCATGGGCGTACCCAATCCCCAGTATCGGATCGACCTGCTGACCCCCGACGGACGTCCGGCCGAGGATGGTGAGCAGGGGCAGATCGTCGTCCGTACCGACGGCGGAAAACCCGTCGGTCTGTTCAAGGAGTACTATCTCGATGAAAACCGCACGCGCGAGGCCTGGCATGACGGCGTTTACTATACGGGCGACGTGGCCTGGCGCGACGAGGACGGATACTACTGGTTCGTAGGGCGTGCCGACGACGTGATCAAGAGCTCGGGCTACCGGATCGGCCCCTTCGAGGTCGAAAGCGCCCTGATGACCCATCCAGCCGTCGTCGAGTGCGCCATCACCGGCGTGCCGGACGAAATCCGCGGGCAGGTCGTCAAGGCGACGATCGTCCTTGCAGCCGCATACCGCGACCGGGCCGATGCCGCACTGGTCAAGGAGCTGCAGGACCATGTCAAGCGAATTACCGCCCCCTACAAGTATCCGCGCGTGATCGAGTTTGTCGAGTCGCTGCCCAAGACCATCAGCGGCAAGATCCGGCGCAAGGAGATCCGCAGCGACGATGCCGCCAAAAAGTCAGGAAACTGATTCCCGGCAGCCTGCGGGACGGGCGGCTCCCCAGGGCCGAACGTTTCGCCGGAACGGGTTGCACGGACCCGACGGGATGCCTGTCACACACGAAAAAGGGACCCTCCTTTTCAGGAAGGTCCCTTTTCCGTGGGCCCAGAGGGGCATGATCCCACGACCTTCGGATTATGAGTCCGCTGCTCTGACCAACTGAGCTATGGGCCCCAAATACCGCACCCCCGTGCGGCTTCGTGAGCGCAAAGATAAGAAAACAATCCGTATTCCGCAAACGTCAAAATCAACGAAAAAGGAAAATTTTACCCTTCCCCCTTGTTTCTTGCAAATAAATTCGTACCTTTGTCCCCGCCAAAAGCATGAATCAAAAACACAAACACAAATGAAAAAGGGTATTCATCCGGAAAATTATCGTTTGGTGGCCTTCAAGGACATGTCCAATGACCACGTGTTTTTGTGTCGGTCCGCCGTTTCGACAAAAGAAACCATCGAAGTGAACGGCGAAACCTATCCCGTGTATAAGATGGAAATCTCCAACACCTCGCACCCGTTCTATACGGGCAAGATGAAGCTGGTAGACACCGCCGGTCGCGTCGATAAGTTTATGAGCCGATACGCAAAACGCTACGACAAGAAGAACGCCAACAAGTAAACCGTCGCATCGGCGTCGATGAATTACGGATCGCACATATCGTGCGGTCCGTCTTTTTTTACGGACTCCTGCACAAATACGGTACAAAATCGCCGTTTTATGCCTATCTTTGCCTCCGAAGGCAAATAGAAACAGAATCCGCTAAAACTCAAATGCTTATGAAATCCGCTATCCTGCAGTCGATGGCCGCGGCCGCAATCGCCGCGCTTGCCTTTACCTCCTGCGTCAGCAGGCAGTCCGCCGTGCGCGTCGAAAACCAGCGGGACTCCCTGGCCGTCGTGGTCGGCGAAAAGGATTCGCTCATCCACCTCATCTTTGACGACATCAACGCCATCTCGGAAAATCTCGCCATGATCAAGTCCCGGGAAAACCTCATCACCGTCGCCGGTGAGTCCGAAGGCGGTCGCCGCCCCGTCGAGGAGATCAACAACGATATTGCCGCCATCGACCGGCTCCTGCAGGAAAACAAAGCCAAAATCGCCTCCCTGCAGCGTTCCGCCGCCCTGCTGCGCAAGGCAAACCTCCGCATCGACGGCCTCGAAAAGATGATCGCCGATCTGAACCGGCAGCTCGCAGACAAAAGGTCCGAAGTGGATCGGTTGCGCGAAAACCTCGCTCAGATGGGCCTCCGGGTCGAATCCCTTGCCGAAGAGGTCGCCCAAAGCAGCGCCCGGATCGAGGACCTCAGCTCCGAAAAGGTCGAACTCCAGAACCAGCTCCATACCGTGTATTACATCGTCGGATCCGAAAAGGAGCTGCGGAACGCCCAGATCATCAACAAACAGGGATTCATCGGCCGGACCCTCACCGTCGGCGCTACGGGGAATCTCGACAGTTTCACCGCGGCCGATTCGCGCCTGCTCGCCGAAATCCCCGTCGGGCACAAACGGGTGACGGTCGTGTCGTCACATCCCGAGGACTCCTACGAACTGGCCGCCAGTGCCGACAAGACCGTCGAAAAACTTCGCATTACGGACCCCGCCCGCTTCTGGGAATCCTCGAAGATCCTGATCATCTCCTACAAGTGACAATTCCGGGGCGGGGCCACCCCCCCCCTCCGAAAATGGTCGCCCGGTCTCCCGGGCGGCTTTTTTTTGTATCCCGGCGACCCTTTCGTTGCCTTTTCGGGATTTTATTCATACCTTTGTTCAAACTTTCACATGTGTATGGATTCTCAACCCAAACCGCAGTTTGAGGAGTCGGCTTTGAAAGAGTGTTGTTCTGCGGATTGTAGTAGTTGTCCTACCTTCCCGGCGCCGTTCCGGCGCATTGGAGACTCCTCGTACTGCCGATTCTCCCAACTCTCATTGGCCGCCGGAGAGGGGCTCTCCTTCCCGGCCGGTCACGTCGTCCGTATCCTGTTCGTCCTCTCCGGATCCCTGAGGATCGAACACAACGCCGATAACCGCACCGGTATTGCCCGCCTTGCCACCTCGAAACAGTGCGTCTGTCTCGACCGAAACGGGTCGTTCGTCGCTACGGCGCAGGATGCCGATACCCGGGTCGTCGTGCTATCTCTTATTCTCCGGGTCGAGTTCTGCTGTCAGGACCTGCTCGACAGAGGTGACGATTACGATTCGCAGATCCCCGTCGAGACGCTCCCCATGCTCTCGATGCACCCCTTTGTCGAGCAGCTGATCTCCTCGTGTTTCATGGTCCCGCAGATGTCCGATTGCGTCCGCTATCACCGCATGAAGGCTTCCGAACTCTTCATGATGATCAAGCTGCTCTACACCCCGACCGAACAAGCCTATTTCTTCCAGACCATAATGCAGCCCCGGGACAACTTCCGCGTCTTCGTCTGCAACAATTACGACCGGGTGCAGAGTGTGGCCGGTCTCGCCGCTTTGGCCGGAATGAGCCTCTCGGTCTTCAAACGCCGGTTTGCCGAACATTTCCATGACAGTGTCTACCACTGGATGCTGCAGCAGAAGGCCCGGAAAATCCTCGCCGATATTCGCGACGGTGAGGACAGTACCAAGGCGTTGATGGACAAATACGGATTCCGCCACTATACGCAGTTCAGCCGTTTCTGCAAGAATTACCTGCATGCGACTCCCGCCCGGTTGATCCATTCGGCTCGCAAGCAGTAGGGATTTCGTCCTGAGCGATTGGATGTGTGGGTTCGGCCGGTGGGTCGGATCCGCTTTTTTTGAGAGAGGGGGGGGGAAGGAGAGGAGGCAAGAAGGGAAGAGGAGGAGGAGAAGGGGGGCTGATGGGTTGGTGAAAACCGGTGAAAACGCCACCTCGGTCCGTCCCGTGACGGTTGTGGCTCCGAATGATGATATTTTTTGCGGAACCTGTTGCGTTATCCAAAACTTTTCCTATCTTTGCACCCGATTTCGCCCCTGAAGTCTCGACGATCGGGCGCCGTTCTTTGAGAAGAGTGAAAAAATGAAAAATTTATCCCGCTTTTATTTGGCCGATAAATTTTTTATGCCTACTTTTGCAATCCAAAACGGTGAATAATTGCCGATGTAGCTCAGTTGGCCAGAGCAGCTGATTTGTAATCAGCTGGTCGTGGGTTCGAATCCCTCCATCGGCTCGGATGCCGACCCCGGGGTCACTCGGACAACTGATGCGGTCGGCACCGTGGGTCGAAAGATCCTCCAAAACGGGAAGTTACCAGAGTGGCCAAATGGGGCAGACTGTAAATCTGCTGGCGTACGCCTTCGGTGGTTCGAATCCATCACTTCCCACTGAAAACCGGTCGGAACGGCAAAATGCGAAGCCCCGGATCGTTAATCCCTTCCCCGCGCTTCCCACGAACAGGCATTCACTCCGATACGGTATGTTTTTGCGGAAGTAGCTCAGTTGATAGAGCATCAGCCTTCCAAGCTGAGGGTCGCGAGTTTGAGCCTCGTCTTCCGCTCCAACGCACGCAGCGTGTGATACAAAAACTCCGGTTCCAAGACCGGAGATTTGTGTCGCCCGCTTGTCTTGCGGATTGAAACGAATGGATTTTAAAACTTGGAAGTAGTTTTTAACAATACTTAATATTTAATACTATGGCAAAAGAAAAATTCGACCGGTCGAAACCGCACGTAAACATCGGTACCATCGGTCACGTTGACCACGGTAAGACCACCCTTACCGCTGCTATCACGACCGTTCTGGCTAAGCAGGGTCTTTCGGAGCTCCGTTCCTTCGACTCCATCGACAACGCTCCCGAGGAGAAAGAGCGCGGTATCACGATCAACACCGCCCATGTCGAGTATCAGACGGCCAACCGCCACTACGCTCACGTAGACTGCCCGGGACACGCCGACTATGTGAAGAACATGGTTACCGGTGCCGCTCAGATGGACGGTGCCATCCTGGTTGTTGCCGCTACCGACGGTCCGATGCCCCAGACCAACGAGCACGTGCTGCTCGCCCGTCAGGTGAACGTGCCGAAGATCGTCGTGTTCCTGAACAAGTGCGACATGGTAGACGACCCCGAAATGCTCGACCTGGTCGAGATGGAGGTCCGCGACCTGCTCTCGAAGTACGACTACGACGGTGACAACGCTCCCGTGATCCGCGGTTCCGCCCTCGGCGCCCTCAATGGCGAGGCCAAGTGGGAGGAGAAGGTCATGGAACTCATGGATGCCGTAGATACCTATATCCCCCTGCCGCAGCGCGACAACGAGAAGCCCTTCCTGATGCCTATCGAGGACGTCTTCTCGATCACCGGCCGTGGTACCGTCGTAACGGGCCGTATCGAGACCGGTATCATCCACGTGGGTGATCCCGTCGAGATCATCGGTCTGGAGGAGAAGACCCTGACTTCGACCTGCACCGGCGTCGAGATGTTCCGCAAACTGCTCGATGAGGGTGAGGCCGGCGACAACGTAGGTCTGCTGCTCCGTGGTATCGACAAGAAGGAGGTTAAGCGTGGTATGGTCGTTGCCAAGCCCGGTTCGATCACCCCGCACACCGAGTTCGAGGCCGAGGTCTACATCCTGAAGAAAGAGGAGGGTGGCCGCCACACGCCGTTCCACAACAACTATCGTCCCCAGTTCTATCTGCGTACGATGGACGTAACCGGTGAGGTTCACCTGCCCGCAGGCGTCGACATGGTAATGCCCGGCGACCACGTGACCATCACCGTGAAGCTGATCTACCCGGTAGCCCTGAACGAGGGTCTGCGTTTCGCAATCCGCGAGGGTGGCCGTACGGTAGGTGCCGGTCAGATCCTCAAGATCGTGAAATAAGGTCTGATCAACCCAATACCCCGAGGCGGTGTTCCGCACACCGCCTCTTTTCAGGAGCATAGTTCAAGGGTAGAATAGCGGTCTCCAAAACCGTTGATGGGAGTTCGAATCTCTCTGCTCCTGCCAAAGCAAAAGTTTAAGGTATTATGTTCAACTACTTTAAAGAGTCCTACAACGAGCTTGTCAACAAGGTGACGTGGCCCACGTTCCCGCAGCTCCAAAGCTCTACGATCGTCGTGATGGTGGCTTCGGTCATCTTCGCCATTGTCGTCCTGGCTATGGACCTTACGTTCGAGAACCTCATGGCCGTCATCTACAAGACCCTGGGTAATCTCGGGCGATAATTGTCTGTCGTGAGAAATGAGCGAAATTAAAAAACAGTGGTATGTAGTCCGGGCTATCGGCGGAAAGGAGGCTAAGGTCAAAGAGTACATCGAAGCCGAAGTCCGCCACAACCACCTCGAAGACTACATCTCCCAGGTGCTGATCCCCACCGAAAAGGTCTATACCATCCGCAACGGCAAGAAAGTTTCCAAAGAGAAGGTTTCTTACCCCGGTTATGTCCTGGTGGAGGCGGCTTTCGTAGGACAGATCCCCATTCTGATTCGGAATACTCCCAATGTGCTGGGTTTCCTCGGCGATACCAAAGAGGACAGCCGCAAGATGATCGCTACACCTCTCCGTCCACAGGAGGTCGCACGCATCCTCGGCCGCGTCGATGAAATGAACGCCATGGAGGAGGAAAACGAAATACCTTTCTTTGTCGGCGAGACCGTCAAGGTTACGGACGGTCCTTTCTCGAGCTTCCAAGGTACTATCGAGGCAGTCGACAACGAGCGCAAGAAACTCACGGTATCGGTGAAGATATTCGGGCGCAAAACTCCTATGGAGTTGGGTTTCAC
>CALUKL010000190.1 GCA_944321195.1 uncultured Alistipes sp. | reverse complement strand
AATAGGCGGGTACGAGCAGCACATCGTCGAACGTAAGTCCTTCGGGCTGAACCCTCTCATTGATAAAAGACATAATGAACGTGGATTTTTGTTGCTCACAAAAGTAATCATTTTTTTCGAAACGGCCTAATTTCAGCGCCCTGTCGGCAACTTTTTTATCAACAATCTGTCAAACATTCCGAACCCGGCAACTTTTTCCCGTTTTCCCTTGTCCGGCCGACTTTTTTCTTAAATTTGTTCCGGAATACGGAACCTTCAAATCCAACCGGGACATGAAACACATGCTTCTTGCCGCCCTCACCGCCCTCGCCACGGCCTGCGGCCCCCGCCACACGATCGTGGCCACCTTCACGGGCTTCTCCAACGACACCGTCGTCATGCAGGCGCGGCCCCTCTCCCAATATGCCGCCCCCACACCCCGCACCGACATCCGCACCGATACCCTGCTGCTCGATGACGCGGGCCGCATTGCCGTCGACCTCGACGTCACCGAACCGACGGTCTGCGTCCTTATGCCGCGGGAATTCTCCGAAGCCGGCATTCCGCTTGCCGGAGGCTCCTTCACCTTTATCGCCGAACCCGGCCAGCGCCTCGCGTTCGAATTCACCGCCCGGGACAACTGGCTCGAAGTCAATACCGCCGCCGGGTCGGCGATCAACGGCGACCTGGCGCAGTATGCCAATGCGTGGAATCCTGTGGGGGCCGGAATGGGACGCATGCAGGCCGCGATGATCCAACTGCGGGGAAAACCCGCCAGCGACAGTCTCCAACAGGCCTATCGCGCCAGTGTCAGGCACGCCCGGGAGGCCAACGAGGCCTACATCGCCGCACACCTCGACCGCCCGACCTCGGTCTTTGTCCTGAACCAATCCGGCAGCGCCACCGTCGAACGCTATTTCGACAGCCTCCGACCCGAAGCACGCAACTCGATCTTCCGGCCCCTTGCCGACCAGATCGAGCTCCAACTGGAAGGCATGCGCGTACGCCGTGAGGCCGCCGAGCGGCTCAAACCCGGCGTTGAAGCCCCCGATTTCACCCTCCCCGACACCGAAGGCCGTGCGATCGCGCTCTCGTCGCTGCGCGGGAAGTGGGTCGTGCTCGACTTCTGGGGCTCGTGGTGCATCTGGTGCATCAAGGGATTTCCCGAGTTGAAGCGGTGCCATGAGAAATACAAAGACCGACTCGAAATCGTGGGCATCGACTGCTCCGACTCACGCGAGAAGTGGCTCGAGGCGATCGGGAAACACGAGCTTCCCTGGATCAACCTCCTCGACACGCGCGAGGGGCGCCCGGCCGAGGTCATCGACAACGTCTACGGCATCGGAGCCTACCCCACGAAGATCCTCATCGACCCCGAAGGGCGCATCGTCGACATTTTCGTCGGCGAACGCCCCGGGTTCTCCGAAAAACTCGAAACGTCACTGAAAAACAGATCGTAGAATCAAATACCCAAAACCATGTTCAAATTCACAGACTCCGCACCCGGACGGACCCTCCGGGAAGCACTTCGGAGAATCCGTCCGGAACGGATTCTCCTCGCCGCAGCTGCCGTGCTGCTCTTCGCCGCCTGCGGCCCCGGACGTCCGAAAAGTTCCGAGAGCAAAGACTCCGGAACGGCCGTCGCCAACACCTCCCCGACAGCAACCGTCGCAACCGACCTTTTCCACATCGATTCCGTCGTACAATTGCGCGGACGCATTGTCCTGGCCCACGAGGTGCGCTCGTTCATCCCCGAGGGCGACACCGTCGAGTACTGGATCATCGACCGCAGCGGCGCACTCGAACGCGAATACGACCGCGCAACCGACGGTCAGAAAAACGGCACGCCGGCCCGGGCCGAGCTGAAAGCCCGCTGCAAGGGGCCCACCGACGAGGGTTTTGCCGCCGGATACGAGGGCGTCTTCGAGGTGGTGGAGGTGCTCTCCGTCGAGAAGGCCGAAGAGTAGGTCGCGGGAAGTTTTCGCCGTCCGAAAACAGGGCGGGCGCCGTCGGTTGACAGCGCCCGTCTCTGCATTTCCGCCCTCCGCGGCGGGATCAGTACTGCTCCTTCTCGTTGGGGAAGTCGCACGACTTGACATCAGCGACGTACTGCCCCACGGCCTCGGTCATCACCGTGTGCAGGTCGGCATAGCGGCGCAGGAAACGCGGCGAGAAGCCCTTGTTGATGCCCAGCATGTCGTGGATCACCAGCACCTGGCCGTCGCAGCCCGGACCGGCCCCGATGCCGATCGTCGGCGTCGGGATCTCCGACGTCACGCGCGCGGCCAGCGCCGCCGGGATCTTTTCCAGCACGATGGCGAAGCAGCCCGTCTCGCTCAACAGATGCGCATCGCGGACCAGCTTCTCGGCCTCGGCCTCCTCCTTCGCCCGCACGGCGTAGGTCCCGAACTTGTGGATCGACTGCGGCGTCAGCCCCAGGTGCCCCATCACCGGAATGCCGGCCGAGAGGATCCGCTGCACCGATTCGAGGATCTCCTCGCCGCCCTCCATCTTCACGGCGTCGGCCTCGGTCTCCTTCATGATCCGGATGGCCGAGTCGAGGGCTACCTTCGAGTTGCCCTGGTAGGTGCCGAACGGAAGGTCCACGACCACCAGCGCCCGCTCCACGGCACGGACCACCGAGCGCGCATGGTAGATCATCATATCGAGCGTGATGGGCACCGTCGTCTCGTAACCGGACATGACGTTGGCCGCCGAGTCCCCGACGAGGATCACGTCGACGCCCGCGGCATCGACGATCTTCGCCATCGAATAGTCATACGAGGTCAGCATGGCGATCTTTTCGCCGCGCTGCTTCATCTCCGTCAGGCGGTAGGTCGTCACCGCCCGGACTGTACTTTCTACGGACATTTCTTTCAGATTTTAGAATTTTCAGCGCGGCAAAGATAGCGCTTCGGATAGATTTGGCAAAAAAAACTCCACAGAACCACCCCGCCGCTCACCGCGACGTTGACCGAATGCTTCGTCCCGGCCTGCGGGATTTCCAACGCCCCGTCGCAACGGTCCACGGCCG
>CALUKL010000189.1 GCA_944321195.1 uncultured Alistipes sp. | reverse complement strand
CGAGAGGAGGAGAACCGAACTCCGGCAGCGGGAGGGGTGAAAACCAAACTCCAACCGGGCGAGAAGGCAAACTCCGAGAGGAGGAGAACCGAACTCCGGCAGGAGCGGGAGGGGTGAAAACCAAACTCCAACCGGGCGAGAAGGCAAACTCCGAGAGGAGGAGAACCGAACTCCGGCAGCGGGAGGGGTGAAAACCAAACTCCAACCGGGCGAGAAGGCAAACTCCGAGAGGAGGAGAACCGAACTCCGGCAGGAGCGGGCAAGAGCCAAACTCCGACGCAAAGGTCCCCCGATTCGCAGGATTATCGGAAAAAATCCGGTATGGTAGTCCGACTGCAGCGGGAATGTCGAGTGCGAAACTTAAAAATTTGTTGCAACAATGAACAAAGACGCAATCATCAAGCTCGTAAACGAGCAGATGTGGCCCAAGACGGATGCCGATGTTCCGTCGTTCAAGGCCGGTGACACCATCACCGTATCCTACCGAATCATCGAGGGTAACAAGGAGCGCGTACAGAGCTTCCGCGGCGTGGTGATCCAGATCAAGGGTTCGGGAAAAACCAAGATGTTCACCATCCGCAAGATCTCCAACGGTGTAGGCGTAGAGCGTATCTTCCCCCTCTACTCCCCCCACATCGACAAGATCGAGGTCAACAAGATCGGTGTCGTTCGCCGCGCCCGCATCTACTACCTCCGCAACCTGACCGGTAAGAAGGCACGCATCAAGGAGAAGCGTATGACCCGTTCGGAGGAGAAATAATCCCCCGCGCGTCGAAGAAAAAAGGATGTCACCCCAAAGTGGCATCCTTTTTTCATGCGGCACAACATCCCGGCCCCTCTCCGGCCGGAACCGCGGACTAACATTCCGCCCCGTCCGGCCAACAGCTCCATCCGCTCTGCCCCCCCCTCCCTACTCACGAAAAAAAACGGGGCGGAGACCCCAAGTCCCCGCCCCCGCATGTCGGAATCAAACCGGAAAACTAATCCACCGGAATGTCCTTGTTCACGTTCTTCGAGCCAATCAGCGCATAGTAAAGCATATACGCCAAACCGGCAATGATCACCCAGTAACTGGTCAGATAATTCGATACGTCGGCCACATAGCCCTGGATCAGCGGAAGAATACCGCCGCCGCAAACCATCATCATGAAGATACCCGAACCCATCGAGGTGTACTTGCCGATACCCTCGACTGCCAGGTTGAAGATGCTGCCCCACATCACCGACGTGCAGAGTCCGCACAGCGTGATGAACATGATGCCGATCGGAACCTCGATCATCGCAAAGCCCGTACCCGTGAAGACCGGCATACGGCCCGTAATCGTCGTCGGAGCAAAAATACCCAACAGAATGAAGATGATTGCGGCTACGCAGACAACGGACAGCTGAACCCGGCTCGAAACCTTCGCGCCGATCATTCCGCCGATCAGACGCCCGCACATCATCAGGAACCAGTAGGTCCCGACCAGCGAGCCGGCGGCAGCGGCAGCCATACCCATACCGCTCGTTGCGGCATCCGGAGCGGCCGTCAGGAACAGGTTCATGAAGTTCGGAATACCGACCTCGACGCCCACATAGATGAAGATCGCTACCGTACCCAGCACGAAGTGGCGGAACGACAGCGCACTGTGCTTGTCCTTCTTCTCCGATTTCGCCTCCTGGATCGCATACGGCTCCGGAATGTTGACGGCCAGCAGCACCACAAAGACCAGCGCAAAGATACCCATGGCGATGAAGAGCGCGGGAGCGGCGTCGCTGATCGTCGCATTGGCCGCATTACCCATCAGGTAGCCCACCAGGATCGGGACGATCGTCGCGGAAATCGAGTTCAGTGATCCGCCGAACTGGATCAGTTGGTTACCCTTCTTGCCGCCGCCGCCCAGCGTATTCAGCATCGGGTTCACGACCGTGTTCAGCATACACATCGAGAAACCCGAAATGAAGGCTCCGGCAAGATAGACCCCGAAACTCCCCGCCTCGCCGGCCAGGAACTGGATACCGACGCCGATAAAGCCTACTGCGATGGCGACCAGCGCCGTCTTCTTGTAGCCGATGCGTTTCAGCATCAGACCCGCGGGAAGTCCCATGAAGGCATAGGCGATGAAGTTGGCGGCATTGCCCAGCTGCGACATCCAGTTCGCCACCGAGAACTGGTTCTTCACGATTACGCCCAGCGGGTTCGTAAGGCCCGTCACGAACGAGATCATCGCAAACAGCGCGAACATCATGATGATGGGCAACGTGTAGTTTTTCTTTTGCGTTTGTTCCATTGGTTTTATAAATATTAGGTTAATGAGTTCGAGTTATCGGTCCCTCTCCGCAATATACGCGCAGAGGTTCACCAGCGCCGAACGGTACTCCGAATCCCCGTAGTCCGAAAGCATCGCTGCAGCTCGGGCTATATAGTCCTGCATCACCTCCCCGGCATACGTCAGCCCCCCCTCCGCCTCAACCGTCGAGCGGAGGTACTCCACGGCGGAATCATCCTCGTAACAGCGCGAAAGCCGCTCGACCAGTTCGTTCCGACGGCTCTCCGGCAGACGCTCCAGCACACTCAGCAGGGGCAGCGTGATCTTCCCTTCCCGAAGATCATTGCACGCCGGTTTCCCCGTCCGGGCCGTCGGCGTGTAGTCCAGGATGTCGTCCCGGATCTGGAAAGCCATCCCTACGGCCTCGCCGAAACGGCGCATCGTCGTCACCTTGTCGCGCGTCGCGCCAACGGCCAAAGCGCCCGCCGAAGCACTCACGCCCAGCAGACACGCAGTCTTCTTGTAGATGATATCGAAGTAAGATTGACGTGTCATCGTCCGGTTGGCAGCACATTCGTCCTGCAAAACCTCTCCCTCACACAGTGCAGCCATCGATCCGCAAATGTGCGTCACCAGGTCGAACTGTCCGCTCTGAAGCCCGATATTCATGTTCCGGGCCAGAATGTAGTCCCCCAGGATCACGGCCTTGTGCGACTGCCACCGCGCATTCACCGAGGCACGGCCCCGTCGCGTATCGGCTTCGTCGATCACATCGTCGTGGATCAGCGACGCTACGTGGATCATCTCAACCAGCATCGCAGCCAGGCACGCGCGCCGACCTGTCGAGGCCCCCTTCACCGAGGCGTTCATCGCCGCGGAAAGCATCACCAGCGTCGGCCGGATCCCTTTCCCGCGCGAAGACAGCGCATAACGCAACATGTCGGACAACAACTCTCCCTCCGCCGTAAACTGGCGATCGACGAACTCGTCGAATGCTGACAACTCCGTTGTGACGGGCTTGCGAATCTCTTCAAGTGTAATCATAATCGCAAAGATAGTCATTTTTCCCTTTCAAGGCACGGACTATCCCGCTTTTTTCGTACCTTTGGCCTTCGGTAAAGAGCAGGTAAAATGGATTTTCTCAAAGCAACCCTTGCGAAAACAGCCCCCGCCCTCGTCGCAATCGCGGTATTCTTCATCGCGGCGGCCGTCTATTTCGCACCCCAGTTCCGCGGCGAAGTACTCCCGCAGCACGACGTCATCCAGTACCGCGGAATGTCCAGCGACATCTACGAATCAAGAGAACAGTCCGGCGAAGATCCGCAATGGACCGGACGAATGTTCGGAGGTATGCCCGCCTACCTGATCAACATCCAATACCCCGCGATGCTCGTGAAAAACTCCGTCGGGAAGATCGTAACCTGGATCGACACTCCCGCCGCATTCCTCTTTTTCGCCATGCTCGCATTCTGGATCATGCTCCTCATCGGCAAGGTAAACCCATGGGTCGGCATCATCCCGGCACTCGCATACGGATTCTCCACCTACTTCCTGCTGATCATCGCCGCCGGACACATCACCAAAATGTGGGCCCTGGTATACGCCCCACTCATGATGGGCGGCGCGTGGATGACCCTCCGCCGAAACGTCTGGGCCGGAATGGCGCTCACGGCTCTCGCCACATCCCTCGAAATCGGAGCAAACCACCCGCAGATCACCTACTACTTCCTCCTCGCCATGGCCGCGCTATGGGTCAGCGAGGCCGTTTTCGCAATCCGCGAGAAACGGATCAAGGAGTTCGCCCGACGCACCGCAGCCCTCGCCGCAGCCGGAATCCTCGCCGTGGGGTCCAACTTCGCACCCCTCTGGTACACCGCACAGCACTCCCCCGAGACCATCCGGGGCGGTTCGGAACTCGCGGCCGAAACCCCCGAAGAAGGGCAAAAACAGGGGCTCGACCTCGACTATGCAACGGCATGGAGTTACGGCAGGACCGAAACCTTCAACCTCCTGATCCCCGACTTCATGGGGCGCGACTCCGCAACCGGACTCCCCGCCGACGGCCAGACCGCCGCAGAACTCACCGATATCGGACGCCAACTCGGAGCCCCGTCGCTCGGAAGCTGGGCCCAACAACTGCCCGCATACTGGGGCACCCAACCCTATACCGGAGGCCCGACCTATCTCGGGGCCGCAGCCATCTTCCTCGCCCTGCTCGGCGCCATCTGGGCACAGGGCCGGAACAAGTGGTGGATCATCGCCGTCTGCCTGCTGACGATGCTCCTCGCCTGGGGCCGCAACTTCATGGGATTCACCGAACTGGCATTCCGGATCCTGCCCGGATACAACAAGTTCCGGACCGTCTCGATGACCCTCGTCGTCGTACAGTGGGCCGTGCCCCTGCTCGGCGCATTCGCCCTCGTGCGGCTCTGGAAAGAGGGGATACCCCGTGAACGGCTCCGGAAAGGGATCGCCTGGGCCGCCGGAATCTCCGGAGGGCTCTGTCTGTTGTTCGCCGTGGCCGGCGGCGCCCTCTTCGACTTCGGGCGCGCAGCAAGTGCCGAACAGATGACCGAAACCTTCCGGCAGCTCTTCGCGGCAAACGGCCTCCAATCCTACATCGACCGCGGCATGGATGTCGAGTGGGGCGAAGCCGTCGCCCGGGCCGTCGCCGCAGACCGCTGCGACATGATGCAAGCCGATGCCTGGCGCTCGCTCCTCATGATTCTCCTCTCCGCGGCGCTGGTCCTCCTGTGGGGACTCCGCAAAATCGGACGAGGCGTGGCCGTGGCCGCAATCGCCGCCGTCATGATCCTGGACCTCGTGCCCGTGGACCTGAGGTTTCTCTCCGCCGAAAACTTCGTGTCTCCCCGCCGCACGCAAGTCACCCCCTCGGCCGCCGACCTCGCCATCCTCGAAGACAAGGAACCCGGATATCGCGTGCTCAACCTCACCGTCAGCCCATTCAACGACGCCACAACCTCCTATTTCCACCGCTCCGTCGGCGGTTATCACGGAGCCAAGCTCGCCCGCTATCAGGACCTCATCGACCGCTATATGAGCGATCCGTACAATCCGGACCCCGCCGTGCTCGACATGCTCAACACCCGCTACGTCATCGTCGCCGGAGAGGACGGACAACCCCAAGCCCAGCGTCGCACGACGGCGTTCGGGGCCGCCTGGTTCGTCGATTCGCTCGCCGGGGCCGCTTCCCCGCGCGAGGAGATCGAACGCCTCGGACAGGTCAACCTCCGCACAACGGCCGTCGTGGACGCCGACCGGACCGAAAAGAGCGCGCTGAATCCGATCTCCCGCGACATCTGCGACACGGCCCGCATCGAACTCACGGAATACAGGCCCAATTACCTCAAATATCGGTACAACAGCCCCGAAGAGGCTGTGGCGGTCTTCTCCGAAATCTTCTACGACAAGGGTTGGACCGCATACGTCGACGGCAAGGAGACCCCCTGTTTCCGCGCCGACTATGTGTTGCGCGCCATGGAACTCCCGGCCGGAGAGCACGTCGTCGAATGGAGGTTCCGGGCCCCGGGATGGAGGGCCGTCGAAGCCGTCACCGGAGTCTGCTCCGCACTGATCCTCCTCGGAACCCTGGCCGCAATCCTCTTCGCCCTGCGCAAGAAAAAAACACCATGCCATGAAGGATGACAAAAGACTCAAACGAAAGGTCCGCAACTCCTACATCGTATCGACCGTCAGCATCACCCTCGTCCTGTTCCTCCTCGGATCGGTCGGATACCTGATGACCGCCGCGCTGAAGGTCGCACACTCGCTCCAGGAGAGTATCACCGTCACCGTGGAGCTGAACAGCGAAATCTCCGACAACCGGCGCGCCGAAATCGAAAAACAACTCGCCGAAGAGATCATCGTCTCCTCGATCCGCTTCTCGTCCCGGTCCGAAAAGGCCGAAGATGAAGAGTTCCGCAAAATGTTCGGCGCCGAATTCGAGGAGGTCCTCCAGGAGAACCCGCTGCTCGACTCCTTCGAACTCACCCTTTCGGCCGCGTCTGAAGACCAGGAGCTCCTCGACGATTTCATCACCGCCGTGGAGCGAATACCCGGCATCGAACACGTATCCTACCCGGCCCGCATGGCGCAGCGGCTGCACGCGACGGTAAACAAGATCCGCCTCGTGCTGATCCTCTTCGGCGGTGCCCTGCTCGTCATCTCCCTCATCCTGCTGAGCAACACCATCCGGCTGGCCATCTTCTCGAAACGCTATCTGATCAACACCATGAAGCTCGTCGGTGCTACCAAGTGGTTCATCATGAAGCCCTTCCTCGGAAGCAGCATCACCCAGGGAATCATCGCCGGAGCCGCCGCCGCCATGCTCTTCTGCCTGGCCGTTTACGGGCTCAACGAGGCCGTCCCCGAACTGACAACCTTCGCCGAGATCCGCAAAATCACGATCATCCTCGGCGCAATGATCGGCGGAGGCGTCGTCATATCCGGACTCTTCACCTTCGCGGCGCTCAACAAATTCGTAAACATGAAGTCTAACAAGATATACCTCTATTAAATGGAAAAAAAGCAGCCCCAGAAAACCGACCAGCCCGAAAGCCCCAGGATGCCGCTCTCACGCAAAAACTACATCCTCCTGGCAATCGGGTTCGCCGTCATCCTCCTCGGATTCATCCTCATGGCCGGAGGCGGCAGCGACTCCCCCGACGAGTTCAACTACGCCATGTTCTCCTGGCGAAGAATCACGCTCGCACCTATCCTCGTGATCGGTGGCTTCGCATTCGAAATCTACGCCATTCTGAAACGTTTCAACTAAACCAAACCAACTCGTCACGATGGATACATTACAGGCCATTCTGCTGGGCATCGTACAGGGAATCACCGAATTCCTCCCCGTTTCGAGCAGCGGGCACCTCCAGATCGCCAAGGAACTCCTCGGCGTACAGCTCGAAGAAAACCTCACCTTCGATGTCGCACTCCATGCCGCAACCGTCCTGAGTACGATCGTCGTGCTCTGGAGCGAAATCCGAAGGCTCCTCAAGGGGCTCTTCTCCCGACACTTCAACGAAGAGCAGGCATACATCCTCAAAATCGTCGTCTCGATGATCCCCATCGGGATCGTCGGCCTCCTGCTCAAGGAGCAGCTCAACGCCCTGCTCGACGCCCCCTGCATCCTCGCGGTCGTCGGCGCCATGCTGCTCCTGACCGCAGCCCTGCTCGCATTCGCCTACTACGCAAAACCCCGGCAGAAGGAGAACATCTCCTACCGCGACGCCTTCATCATCGGCCTGGCACAGGCCTGCGCCGCCATGCCCGGGCTCTCCCGGTCCGGCTCGACCATCGCGACGGGGCTCCTCCTCGGGAACAAAAAGGCCGCCGTCGCCCAGTTCTCCTTCCTGATGGTCCTCGTCCCCATTCTCGGCGAAACACTCCTCGAAGCCGTGAAGGGTGAACTCACGGCCGGAGTCGGGACCGTACCCCTGATCGCCGGGGCTGCCGCATCGTTCATCACGGGGTGTCTGGCCTGCAAGTTCATGCTCGAAATCGTCAAACGCGGACGCCTGATCTGGTTCGCCGTCTACTGCGCGCTGGCCGGAACCGTCTCCATCGCAAGCTACCTCTTCTGATGAGCGAAGACAAGGAACTCCGCGGCATCAATTTCGAGGAGGGGTACATCGCCGTCCTGGACAAACCCCTGAGGTGGACCTCCACCGATGTCGTGCGCAAGATCAAGTTCTCGCTCCGGAAACTCGGGTACCGACGCATCAAGGTCGGGCACGCCGGGACCCTCGACCCCCTGGCTACGGGCATCCTGCTCGTCTGCATCGGACGCGCAACCAAGATGGTCGACGCCCTCCAGGCCGAGGAGAAGGAGTACGTCGCCGACATCATGCTCGGGGCTACGACCCCCAGCTACGACCTCGAACACGAAATCGACCAGACCTATCCCTGGGAGCACATCACCCGCGAGGCCGTCGAAAAAGCCCTGGCGGAACTTACCGGAGAGCGGCTCCAGACCCCACCCGTCTACTCCGCCAAGAAGATCGACGGCACTCGCGCCTATGAACTCGCCCGGGCCGGAGAAGATGTTGCCGTCAGGCAGGCGCTTATCCATATCTACGAGATGGAGATCCTCGAATGCGAACTCCCCCGGCTGAAGATCCGCGTGCGGTGCAGCAAGGGAACCTACATCCGCTCGCTCGCAAACGAAATCGGGATCGCACTCCACAGCGGGGCCCATCTGACCGGTCTCCGCAGGACCCGAAGCGGCGGCTTTACCCTCGAAAATGCCTGGAATCTCGACGATTTCCTGGAAAATTTACAAAATCTTGAAACAAAATGACACTTTTTACGTATAGAAAATAATCTGTCTTATTTTCTGAACGTTAAAAAAGCGTTGCACCTATGAAGTTATCGCAATACGGATACGATTTTGCCCCCGAAATGCTGGCCAAATATCCCGCCGAAAACCGGGACGAATCCCGCCTGATGGTCATCAACCGCGCAAAAGGGTCCATCGAACACCGCATTTTCAAGGACATCATCGAATATTTCGACGAAAAAGACCTCTTCGTTTTCAACGATACAAAGGTCTTCCCCGCACGACTCTACGGAAACAAGGAGAAAACAGGCGCCGAAATCGAAATATTCCTCCTCCGCGAACTCAACCGCGACCTCCGGCTCTGGGACGTACTCGTAGACCCCGCACGGAAAATCCGGATCGGGAACAAACTCTACTTCGGAGACGATGACCTGCTCGTCGCCGAAGTCATCGACAACACCACATCCCGCGGCCGAACCCTCCGGTTCCTCTTCGACGGCTCCTACGAGGAGTTCAAACAGGCTCTCTTCTCCCTCGGCGAAACCCCGCTCCCAAAATGGGTCCGCGAAAAGGTCGAACCCGAAGATGCCGAACGATACCAGACCATCTTCGCCCGGCACGAAGGCGCCGTCGCCGCCCCTACAGCCGGAATGCACTTCTCGAAACACCTCATGAAACGAATGGAAATCAAGGGTATCGACAGCGCATTCGTCACCCTGCACGTCGGACTCGGCAACTTCCGAACCGTCGACGTCGAGGACCTCTCCAAACACAAGATGGATTCCGAACAGTTCTTCGTGACCGAAGAGGCCGCCGCCGCCGTAAACTCCGCCAAAGAACAGGGTCATCAGGTCGTCGCGATCGGAACCACCGTCATGAGGACCCTCGAAACCGCAGTCTCCACGAACGGCATGATCAAACCCATGGAGGGCTGGACAAACAAGTTCATATTCGCACCCTACGACTTCACCGTCGCAAACGCCATGGTCACCAACTTCCACCTCCCCTACTCCACGCAACTGATGATGGTCGCCGCTTTCGGCGGTTACGAAACCGTCATGAATGCGTACAAGGTCGCCCGGGAGCAGGGATACCGCTTCGGCACTTACGGCGACGCCATGCTGATTCTTTAATTTTTTTTCGTATCTTTGCAAGGAGAAACCCCCAGAAAAATGGCAAACAAGATTCTGTACGTGTGTCAGGAAATAACGCCCTATCTTCCCGAAACGGAAGAGTCGCGGCTCTGCCGCTCCCTGATACAGGCGATGCAGGAACGGGGAAACGAGATCAGAACCTTCATGCCCCGATACGGCTGCATCAATGAACGCAGGCACCAACTGCACGAAGTCATCAGACTCTCCGGCATGAACCTCATCATCGACGACAACGACCACCAACTCATCATCAAGGTCGCGTCGATCCCCGCCGCCCGCGTACAGATCTACTTCATCGACAACGACGACTACTTTTCCAGAAAGGCCGTGCTCACGGAGACCAACGGCGCCTACTTCCCCGACAATGACGAACGTGCCATCTTCTTCGCGCGAGGGGTCCTCGAAACCGTCAAGAAACTCCGATGGGCCCCCTCCATCGTCCATTGCCACGGGTGGTTCTCGGCCGTCGTCCCCGTATACCTCAAGCACGTATTCGCCGACGACCCCGTCTTCCGCGATGCCAAGGTCGTCGTCTCGCTATACAACGAGGCGTTCCCGGAACCGCTCGACCCGGGATTCCGCGACAAAATCGAAGGCGAGGGCGTCAAGGACAAAAATCTCGGCTTACTCGACCTCCCTTCATACGAAAATCTCTGCCGATTCGTTATGCATTATGCCGACGGAGTGGTTGCCGCATCCCCGGATGTCGACCCTAAGGTCATCGAGTGGGCCCGGAAATCCGAAAAACCCATCCTCGAATACCAAAACCCGGAAGCCGACGACTTTTTCGATAATTACAACCGATTCTATGAAGCGATTCAATAACTTCCGCCCTTCCGCAATCCGGAACCTGATCGGTGCCGTACTCGCTGTGCTGGCGCTCGGAAGTTGTACCACGGTAGACGATACGCTCGGCGGAAACCTGATCCCCGACAACCAGCAAATGAGAGCCGGATTCATCTCCATCGACGGACTCAACCCCAGAAAATACGTCGAAACCAGGCTCTTCAAAACCGATTCGATCGTCAGCTCCAACATTTCATACGGCTATTTCGGATCGCAGCTGAACGATACCCTCGGAGAACGAAAGGCCGGATTCCTCTCGCAGATGGTCAGCTATTACGCCGTGCCCGAAGGCTACTTCGGATACATGCCCATCTTCGACTCCGCGCAGCTCCTGCTCAGTATCACCGCTTTCGGCGCCGATACCCTCACCGAGCAGCACTTCGCCGTATACGAGATCCTCAGCAACGACTACATCACCAACCGGGAGAGCAGCGATACGACCTTCTATCTCGGATTCCGGCCCGACAAACAGACCGTCAATACCGACGAGGAACCCCTCTTCCGCTTTACGCTCGGCGGCGAAGGGAAATACCCCTCGACGACAACCGCCGTCACCATGACCCCCACCGAAGCCGGCAAAAACTACATCATGCGGCTGATGCTCCAGGAGGGCACCTACAAGGACAAATACTCGATCTATTCGACCGACAGCCTGGAGTATTTCATCGAGGAGTTCCCCGGACTCTACATCACCCCCGACCCCGCATACCCCGTAACCAAGGAGGGTTCCAATTCGGGGACGATCTACGCCACGTCGCTCGATGCTTCGGGTCTCTCGATCTACGGCCGGAACCGCGTCGAAAGCGACCCCTCGCTTATCCAGGATACCATCGGAATGGTCCTCTACTTCTATGACTCCTATGCCGAACACGGCAATGTCTCGGTAAACACCATCCAGCACGACTATTCGAAAATATCCGTTGCGGAACTCGCCTTCAACGCCGAAACCGACGCCCAGGAGCCCGCCAGCGACGAAGAGGATACCCGAAAGCCCGTTACGCAGTTCCGCGTCGAGGGGCTCGGCGGCGCCATCACCGAGATGACCTTCACCCCCGGGTTCTTCGCAACACTCGAAGAGAAAATCGCCGAGGAGAACGCCAAGGACGGAAAGGATTTCCAAACCCTCGCCTTCAGCCAGGCCCGCATGTCGGTCTACTTCACCGGCAGCAGCTACGACTGGGGAGAGATCGACCCGAACCCCGGCGACGGTGAGACGGGATCCCCGCTCATGTCGCTCATCAAAGAGATGGATGCCGCACCCAGCCGGTTGGGACTTTACACCAATTACAAGAGCCTGACCCCGATTTCCGACTACGCCTACACCTACGAGCAGAACTACAGCACGACGCTCGCGTACGGAGGATATGTCAACCGAAGCCGCGGATGCTACGTCATCAACATCACGGGATACCTCCAGCAACTCTGGAGCAACTACATCAAGGCCAAAAAGGCTGCAGGCGTGGAGTATCCCGATCCGGCCGACACCGACTCCTTCGACGAACGGTATGACGCCTGGGAAAAGGCGATCGACTGGGACGGTATCAGTTACCGGAAGGTATACATCGGGCCCGAAGCATACAGCCTCTACACCAATTCGTTCGGGGTCTTCCAGGGCGCTTCAACCGACGAGAAGAGCCTCGATTGCCCGATCCGTTTCGACCTGGCATACAACCTCATCAAGTAAACCCTCGAAAAAAACGTTTGGCGGAACCTAAGTGTAATGCTTAGGTTTTCGCATTTCAAGACATCAAAGACAAATGCAGGACAATTTAGTGATCGTCGAGTCCCCGGCAAAGGCCAAAACCATCGAAAAGTTCCTCGGAAAGGATTTCGTCGTGAAATCCAGCTTCGGGCACATCCGTGACCTGGTAAAAAAGGACCTCGGAATCAATATCGAACAGGGATTCAAACCCATCTACGAAATCCCCGCGGACAAGAAAAAGGTCGTCGACGAACTCTCCAAACTCGCCAAATCGAAAACCGTATGGCTCGCATCCGATGAAGACCGCGAAGGGGAAGCCATCGCATGGCACCTCACCGAAGTCCTGGACCTCCCCGTCGAGCAGACCAAACGGATCGTATTCCACGAAATCACAAAACGGGCCATCCTCGAAGCCATCGAAAAACCCCGGACCGTCAACATGGACCTCGTAAACGCCCAGCAGGCCCGCCGCATCCTCGACCGACTGGTCGGATTCGAACTCTCGCCCGTGCTCTGGAAGAAGGTCAAACCCTCGCTCTCCGCAGGGCGCGTGCAGTCCGTCGCCGTGCGGCTGATCGTCGAACGCGAACGCGAAATCATCGCATTCCGATCGGTCCCCTATTTCCGGGTCGTAGCCCAGTTCCATGCCGCGGATGACCCCGACAAAGCGCTCTTCAAGGCCGAACTCCCGACCCGGTTCGAGACCGTCGAGCAGGCCGAAGCATTCCTCCGCTCCTGCATCGGAGCCACCTTCACCGTCGCCCGGGCCGAGGAGAAACCCGCACAGCGCTATCCCGCCCCGCCGTTTACCACCTCCACGCTCCAGCAGGAGGCCGGTCGGAAACTCGGCATGTCCGTATCGCGTACCATGTCCGTCGCCCAGCGCCTCTACGAGCAGGGTCTGATCACCTACATGCGTACCGACTCCGTGAACCTCTCGCAGCAGGCCCTCGCCCAGTGCAAGGAGGAGATCATCAAGCTGTACGGCGAGAAATACTCCCGCTGGTTCAACTACAAGACCAAAACCAAAGGGGCCCAGGAGGCACACGAGGCCATCCGTCCCTCGTACATCGACCGGCAGGAGATCGACGGGACTGCCGAGGAGAAGCGGCTCTACGACCTGATCTGGAAACGCACCGTCGCCTCGCAGATGGTCTGCGCCGAGCTCGACCGGACCACGATCGCCATCGACATGTCGGGTTCCGACCAGCAGTTCGTCGCCCAGGGGGAGGTGGTCCGTTTCGACGGGTTCCTGCGCCTCTACTCCGAGTCCACGGACGACGATCAGGCCGCCGAAAGCGGAGAGGCCCGGCTGCCCAAACTCAAGACCGGAGACCTCCTCCAGGCCGATAAGATTACCGCCACGGAGCGTTTCACATCCGCTCCGGCTCGCTACAACGAAGCCTCGCTCGTCAAACGGCTCGAAGAGCTGGGGATCGGACGCCCTTCGACCTATGCTCCGACCATCACCACGATCATCAACCGCGGGTATGTCGTCAAGCAGAACAGGGAGGGGCAGAAACGATCCTACACCCAACTGACGCTCAAGGGCGAAAAGATCGCCCGCGAAACCCACTCGGAAAACTACGGAAAGGAGAAGAGCCGACTCTCCCCGACCGATATAGGCATAGTGGTCAACGACTACCTCGAAGAGCAGTTCGCACCGATCATCGACTACAACTTCACGGCCAACGTCGAGAAGGAGTTCGACCGCATCGCCGAAGGTGACATCACCTGGGAGAAGATGATCGGAGACTTCTACGGACCTTTCCACAAGATGGTCGACAACGCCATCTCGACCCAGAGTTCCAAGCCCCGTGAAAACCGGATCCTCGGCAATGACCCCAAGACCGGACACGTCGTCAAGGCGCGTATCGGCCGCTACGGCCCAATGGTCGAGATCGAAGGCGCCGAAGGCGAGAAGAGCCGCTTCGCATCGCTCAAGAAGGGCCAGCTCATCGAGTCCATCACGCTGGAGGAGGCTCTCGAACTCTTCGCGCTGCCCCGCGAGGTCGGAGAACTCGACGGCGAAAAACTCGTCGTAGGACTCGGCAAGTACGGACCGTATGTCCGCTACGGGAAGTCGTTCGCCTCGCTGGCCAAGGGCGACGACCCCTACACGCTGACCCGCGAACGCGCCGTGGAGATCGTCCGCGAACACCAGGCCGCAGTCGCTGCGGCCAACACCCCGCTGAAAAGTTTCGCCGAAGATCCCGACATGCTCGTCAAAAACGGCCGATACGGCGCCTACATCGCCTACAAGGGCAAGAACTACCGGATTCCCAAAGGTACAAAACCCGAGGAACTCACACTGGAGGCGTGTCTGAAGATCGTCGCCGGATCGAAAAAGTAAACCCTAAAACCGTGATACGATGAAAAAACTGCTTCTCTGCACCCTGGCGCTCTGTCTTGCTCTCGGAGCCGCCGCCCAGAACCCCGATTCGGTCGAAGGATACCGCTTCACCGACGGGAAGATTATCCGCACGACACCCGTCAAGAACCAGAACCGAAGCGGCACCTGCTGGTGCTACTCCACGATGACGATGCTCGAAAGCGAGATCCTACGTGCCGGAGGTCCCGAAATGCACCTCTCCGAAATGTGGATCGTCCGACACTCCTTCATGGACAAGGCCGTGAAGTACGTCCGGCTCCACGGAGAACTCAACTTCGCAGAAGGCGGAGCCTCGCATGACGTCACAGAAGGAATCAAGCAGCACGGAATCGTCCCCTTCGAGGTCTATCCCGGACTCAACTACGGGACCGACAAGCCCGATTTCCATGAGCTCTCGGCCGTGCTGAAGGCCTATCTCGATGCCGTGATTCAGGCTTCCGGAGGCTCGAAGACGCTCTCGACCGCCTGGAAACGCGGGTTCAACGCCATCCTCGACGAATATTTCGGCCCCTGCCCCGAAACATTCACCTACGAAGGAAAGGAGTACACGCCCCAGTCGTTCGCCGAATCCCTCCCGATCAAGATGGATGACTATGTGGACCTCTCCTCCTTCACCCACCACCCCTTCTACGAGCAGTTCATCATCGAGGTCCCCGACAACTGGATGTGGGCAACGGTCTGGAACGTCCCGCTGGATGAACTGATGCAGACCATCGACTACGCCCTGGAGAACGGATACACCGTCGCCTGGGGTACGGATGTCAGCGAGAAGGGATTCAGCCGCACGAAGGCCATCGGAATCATCCCCGAGGCCGACCTCGAAGGAATGAGCGGTATCGAGGCCGAAAAGTGGGGTAAACTTACCGCCCGGGAGAAGGAGGCCGCCCTCTACAAGTTCGACAAACCCGGTAAAGAGCGCAAAATCGACCAGCAGATGCGCCAGAAGGCCTTCGACAACTACGAAACTACGGACGATCACGGAATGGTCATCGTCGGCACCGCAACCGATCAGGCCGGAAACCAATATTTCAAGGTGCAGAACTCCTGGGACGTACTCCCGCCCTATGACGGGTTCTGGTACTTCTCCCGCCCGTTCGTCGAGTACAAAACCATGTCCATCATGGTCAACAAGAACGCCGTGCCCAAGGAGATCCGCAAAAAACTCGGCTGGAAATAGGTCCGAGTCACACAATCCCACCCATACGGAGAGAGCCCGGCTCATACGAGCCGGGCTCTCTCCGTTTATTGAAGTTTCGGTTTTAAGTTCTTGTTTATGGGAGATTTACATCGTCCGGTATTTCATACCCTCTCCCAACATAATCAGAGCGGTGCGTACCCACTCTCCAATCTTTGCCTTCATAGTAAATAATTTTAAATAAATATTAAAATATTTTATCATTTAAGACGCGGCAAAGGTAAGCGCCCTAAACCAAACTTCCAAATATTTTATTAAGATTTTTTACGAAATATGTAAAATTTTTGAAGAAATACACCGGTAATGCCCCTCCAAGCAGGCCGGACAAGACCCGGAAACAGCCCATAAAATCCATGTATTCAGCAACATGCATATATGCAAGTCCTGAAAGTAAGAGCGGGGTCCAAATGAAGGGGGGGGGCCGAATTTCTGCAATCAAAGAGTATGCACAACCAGAAAACCGTCCCTGCAACCGGCCGAAAGAGAAACCGGCGGCTCGCATGATATACGTCCGGTGAGATGTCCGGCGGCAAGATCCGCAGACAGGATCCGGAGATCCTCCCGGAAATCGAGATGCCGACCTCCGGCATATTTATAGAGGGTCTCCTTCGCACACCAGGCAAAGCCCGGCCAGCGAGGATCGTCGGCAAGAACCGCTTCGGAAGGGGTCAGAAAGCGACTCGCGGCCCGGGTGAAATCCCGGTCGGCCGGTTCGATGTCCACGGCACAACGCTCCGGCGAAAGGAACACAGCCACACGACCCGGACAATGCGATACGGAGACAAAAGCCTCCCCGTCCGGAAGAACCGGAGCCCCCTCTTCATCGTAGGAGATCCGGATAGCGCGCCCCAACTCCCGGCGGACGATCGCCCGCCAGGTCAGAAATTCCCGACGGCGGCGTTCGCTGCCGAACGTCCCGGCGCGCTGCCGCTCCTCGGGCGTCGCCCAGGCACTTGCCGCAGCGATGGTCATCGGCGGTTCGATCAGCAGGCGGGGAGTCAGCAACAGGGTGTTCATGGCAGCGCGTCAGAAAAAAAGATCAAACAATAAGGGGCAAAAAACAGGGGAACAGGAACAGGAACAGGAACAGGAAACAGGAACAGGAAACGCCCGGAAATTGACGGTGGCAGGAGCCCAAACAGCCGGAAAAGAGATTACGGCAGGTCGACGCGTATCTTGTCGATCCGATGGTCCTCCATCTCCTGGACCGTGAAACGCAGATCGTGCGCCGTAAACGTATCGCCCTTGCGCGGAAAATCCCGCTTCAACTCCAGCATCAGCCCAGCCAAAGTCTCGGCCTCACCCTTCACGTCCGAAAAGGTCCCTTCGTCCAGTTCCAGGACTCGTTCGAAATCGCCGATATGGGTCTTCCCTCCGAACAGGTAACTCTTGGCATCCAGGCGCGTATAGAAATTCTCCTCGTTGTCGCTTTCGTCCGAAATCTCCCCCACGATCTCCTCGATGATGTCCTCCAGCGACACCAGACCCAATGTCGAGCCATATTCGTCGACCACGATTGCCATGTGCACCTTGTTCGTCTGGAAGTCCGCCAGCAGGTCGTTGATCTTCTTGTGCTCCGGAACGAAATAGGGCTTGCGCATCAACTGCTGCCAGGCAAAATCATCCCCGTTGTTGATATACGGAAGCAGATCCTTCACGTAGAGCGTCCCCCGGATGTTGTCCAGATCCTCCTCGTAAACCGGAATCCGCGAAAAACCAGACTCGATGATCGTCCGCTTCACATGCTCGTAGCTGTCCGTAATTTCCAGCGCCGTCATGTCCACCCGCGGCTTCATGATCTCCTGCACCTCGGTATTCACGAAATTCACGATCCCCGAAAGCATCACGTGCTCCTCCGGGCTCGAACTCTGCGTCATGTCCACCGCATCGGCCAGCTCGTCGAGCGAAATCTCGCTCTTGTGCGCCGCCTTCTCGCTGATGCGGTTGCTCGTGCGGACCAGAATGTACGACAACGGGTAGAAAATCCACCGCAGAACCAGCAACGGACGCGCAACCAACAGTGCAAACCGGACCGGAATCGTCTGTGCCAGCACCTTCGGCATGATCTCCCCGAAAAGCAGCAGCAGGAACGTCACAAGAACCGTCTTGAAGAGGAATTCGAAACGCAGAAAGGTAAACAGCGTGTCGATGATCCGCGACGTGAGGATGACAATACAGATATTCACCAGGTTGTTGACCACCAGAATCGTCGCCAACAGCAGGTCGACATTCGCCAACAACCGGAGCACGGCATTCGCACGACCGCTGCGGCTCCCCTGCAAACGCCGGATATCATTGTGCGAAAGCGAGAAAAACGACGTCTCAGCTCCCGACACCAACGCCGAAACGCACAACAGAAAAAGCGTCACCACACAAAGCACGATGACATGCGGCGTAAAGCCATGGAATGCAATCCAGGAGTGAGTCTCTTCCAAATCGTAAGTCTATTGGGTTAGTCGAACAGGGAACCGCCCTTCGGTGTCCCGTGTTGCTGCGGCGTATCCACAGGATCCTCCTTCAGCACCTCCTTGCGTCCCCCCGGCATCTGGACGATGAACTTCGAATTCCGCGTCTGGTAGGCCGGGCGTGCAAGCAATGCCTCGATATTCCCGTAACGGGTCGGTTTCGCACCCAGCATCACCTGCTCCGGAAGCCGCTGCGCCGGTTTCGCGGCGACAGGCTTGATCGGCTCCAGAACGGGAGGCGTCGTCACTCTCTCCGCCGCCGGAACCGGCTCGACAATCCGCGAAACCGGGATCACCGGTCTCTTCCCGCCGGACGGAGCGTCGCCCTCGAAACCCGTCGCCACCACAACCAGTTCGATTGCGTTGCCCAACTGCGGCTTCTCGCTCGTTCCCCAGATGATATTCGCATTGTGGATCACACCCTGCTCGTCCTGCACGCTCGCATGGGCCTGAATATACTCCAGAATCTGAACGACCTCCTCGTACATCAGCCCGTCGGCATTCGAAACCGAGATGTTCAGCAGGATGTTCTTCGCCCCTGAAATCAGGTTGTGATCCAGCAGCGGCGACCGCAGCGACGCCTCCGCAACCGCTTCGGCCCGGTTGTCGCCCTCGGCCGTGGCAACGGCCATGTGTGCCCGGCCGCTGTCACGCATCACCTTCGAGACATCCGCGAAGTCCACGTTTACCAGATCGCTCTCCACCGTGATGATCTCGGCGATGCCCTTGGCCGCCGAAGCCAGGATGTCGTCGGCCTTTCCGAAGGCCTGCTTCAACGACAGGCGGCCGTAGATCTCCAGGATATTCTCGTTGTTGATGATCAACAGCGAGTCGGTATTCTGACGCAGCTCCTCGATGCCCCGGAAGGCCTGCTCATAGCGGATCTTGCCCTCGACGGCCAGCGGAGAGGTCACGATCGCAACCGTCAGCAGGCCCATCTCCCTGGCCAGTTTCGCAATCACAGGCGAAGCGCCCGTTCCGGTTCCGCCGCCCATGCCCGCCGTGATGAACAACATCTTCGTCCCGGCCTCCTCCAGCGCCTGCCGGATCTCCGGCAGCGTCTCCACTGCAGCCCGCCGTCCGTTCTCGGGGTCATTGCCCGCCCCCAGGCCCTCCGAGCCCAGGCGGATCTTCTGCTCCACGGGGCTCTTGTCCAGCGCCTGCTGGTCGGTATTGCACACCATGAACGTCACGCCCCGGATCCCGAGGTTCCACATGTGGTTCACGGCGTTCCCACCGGCTCCGCCCACACCCACGACCATGATGATCGAGCCGGTCGTGCGCGGAACCTTGATTTCCGACATCAATTCGTCCGTCATATCTGAATCTTCTTTTTTTATCAAAACATCAATCGGGTCCCCCGAAGGCACCCTTGCAAACCGAGACCGCACCCCCGCATGGAGCCCGGCCCGCATTTCCTTCTCTCGCGTCCCTTCTTTCTCTCGCCTCCCTTCTTTCTCTCGCCTCCCCTTTCTACTCTCGCTCCTCTTTCTACTCTCGCCCCGTCCCTCGGTTTCGGCTAAATCTCTTCGTCCTCGGCGGCCGAGAAACTCTTGTTGATCTTGTCGAAGGTCTTCTGGAAGATCGATCCCCAGTCGCGTTTGCGCCGGGGTTCCTCCCGCGGCTCCTCATGCGGCTCTTCCGGGATCGGAGGTTCGGGAGCTGCCGTCTGCGGATCCGGTTTCACGGGTTCCGGCGCCGGGGGTACGGGTTGTACCGGACGCGGCGATACCGGGCGGAACGTATTCGAGGCTGGAGGCGTCGGCGTATAAGGCTGACGGACCGTTGCCGTCGGAGCCGGAGTCGGAGATGCTGCAGCCGCAGCGGACGAAGAGGCCGACGGGGTCGAAGGTCGTTCGATCACGGCACAGCCTCCGAGTTCCGCACCGCGGAGCAGGATGCCCACGACCGTCGAATAAGACGGATCGGCGACTCGCTCCTTTGAAGCCTCCGTAATCCCGGTCTCGGGAACCGCAACCCGGACATCCAGTCCCGTCACGCGGCGGAAGAGTTCGTCCAGATCCTTCAGTTTCGCCGAGCCGCCCGTCAGCACGATGCCGTAGGCCAGCCGCTCGGCATAGCCCGAATCCTTGATCTCCTGCTGCACGAATTCCACGATGTCCGTGGCACGCGCCTCGATCACCGTCGCCAGGTTCCGCAACAGGATATCCTTCGCCTCGCGGGCCGTGCGGCCGTTGACGCGGATCAGTTTGTCTTCCGGGGCCAGTTCGGCAACTGCCGAACCGTATTTCTGTTTCAGGCTCTCGACATGTTTCTCCGGGACGCTCATCGTCCGGATGTCCCGGTTGATGGCCGAAGCACCCATCGGGATCGTGGCCACATAGCGGACCACGTTGCGACAGTAGACCGTCACGTCCGTCACGCCCGCCCCGACATCCACCACTGCGACACCCTCCTCCTTCTCATCGGGAAGAAGGATCGCTTCGGGAGTCGCCATCGCGTCGGGCACCACGCCCAGCATCCGGATGCCGAGGCGCTTCAATGCCATGTCAAGGCGCTGCATCGGTGTCTTCTGGCACAGGATGAAGTTGAACGTCGACGAGAGTTTCTTGCCGAACGACCCCACGGGATTCCGGACCTCCTGGCTGTCATCGACCATATAGTTCTGCGGCACACGCTCCATGATCGTCTCGTCGTCCGGGGCCTGCACGTTCCGCATCCGGTCGAACAGCGCATCCACATCCTTCTGGTTGACTCCGTTCTGGGGATCGTAAACGAAAACATGATCCGTATGCCGGGCACAGCGCACGAACTCCCCGGATATTCCCGCATAGGCCTCCGTAATCCGGATCCCGAGCTGCTGCTCCGTCTCCGAAACCGCATCCCGGATGGCATGGCTCACCAGTTCGATGTTCTCGATCCGACCCGCATGGACCCCTTCCACGGGTTTCGTGACGACGCTCGCGACCTCCAGCAGGCCTTCCGGGGTCCTCTCCCCGACGGCTACAACCACCGACGAGCTCCCCAGATCTACGGCTACGGTATAATTCTTTCTTTCCACGGTATAATCCTTTTACTTCTTGCAGACCACCTGATTCCTGTATCTGATGTCGATCGTACGGTACGTCCCCCATCCCAAAGTCGAAAGGCCGTTGCGATAGAACCGCAACAGTTTGTCGAACTTCAAGTCCACCTCCTCCAGGCGCCCGAAGAGAATCGTAAAACCTCCGCTGCGCGGCGTCAGATTCACCTCCAAAGCTCCGCTGGGGGTCGTATAAGCGGCAATCTGCACAACCTCCGACCTCCAGAAATCGTCCTCTTCGACAGTCTCTACAAAGGTAAGGAGTTTCATGAAATCTTCGTAGCTTTTCTCCAACTTTTTTTGTTTCACGCGCTCCGCCTCCTGCTGCGAAGCGATCCGGTCGAGTTCCGCCGTGAGCTGCCGGCTCCGATACCGGTAGCGGCGCCGTTCCTCGGCCTTTTCTTCCCGCAGCGCCTTGACCCTTTTGTCGAACATCTCAGCGCTCTCGCCCTTCCACCACCGACGCTTGATTCGCTTGCGGCGGAACTCCCGGTAGGCCCGGTCATTGGCCTGCTCGCGCCGGTAAACCGGGTATTTCGTACGTTCAAGCTCCGCAATCCGCTCGTCGAGCTCCTGCTTGCGGCGGTCGATGTACGCCCGCACATCCCCCGTATAGTCCGCCGGGAACGGAGGACGGTAGCTCCCCGTAACCACCGGAACGTAGAGCGACGACGCCCGCGGAGCCCCGAAGACATAACCTTCACGGGTCACATAGGCATTCCGCCCGTCGGTCAGCAGCCGCAGCAGCGGTTCCCGCGGCGTGATCCGAAGGTGCAGCTCGCCTCCGCCGCGGATGTAGGCCGCCACCTCCTCCACGAAGCCGTTCCGGGCGATCAGGCGTTCGAGCCCCGTCAGGTCCACCTCCCCGACTGCCGTGCCGACCGTGCCGATCCCGCTCTGCGAAATCCAACGACGGGCCTGCGCACCCGTCACCAGGTAGCCCTGCGAGGTGCTGTCCACGATCTCGATCTCCAGGCTCCGGACCCGCTGCGCCGAGCGGTCACGACGCGCCGAAAGGCCCGCCCACAGGATATAGACGGCCACGGCGGCCCACAAAAGGCCCAGAATCGCAGGTCGAAGCAGACGCATCGGCTATCAAACAGAAATCGGTTAAACGATCAACCCTTCTTTTTCAGCACCTCGGCAAGCCCTTCGCAGCAGGCATCGATATTCCCCGCCCCGAAGCTGATCACCACGTCGGTATCCATCCCGGCAACCGTGGCGGCCAACTCCTCGCGCGGGACAATCCGGCACGGAACCGTCACCCGCCCGGCAATGATCTCCGAGGTGATGCCCTCGATGGGCTCCTCACGCGCCGGGTAAATCGGAAGCAGGACCACCTCGTCGGCGTGCGACAGCGCTTCGGCAAACTCCGTGCAGAGGTCCCGTGTACGGGTGTAGAGATGCGGCTGGAACAACGCCGTGATCCGGCGTCCGGGGAACATCTGCCGCACGGAAGTCAGCGTAGCGGCCAGTTCGCGCGGATGGTGCGCATAGTCGTCCATATAGACCTGCTTCGGCGTATTGACGTAGAACTCGAAACGCCGTTTCACCCCCGAGAACGAAGACAGCGCCTCGCGCACCCGATCGGCATCCAACTCCTGATCCTCGAACTGCGCCGCGCACCATACCGCAGCCACCGCGCCCACCGAATTCTCGATGTTCACCCACCCCGGAATGCCGAGCGTGCAATCCTCGATCACACCCGACGGCGTGACGATGTCGTAGCGATAGTGACCGCCGCCGACCAGCTCGACGTTCCGCGCGTAGAAGTCGCACGGCGTATCGTAGGCATAGCGGTAGACCGTGATCTCCGGGTTGTCGATCTCCAGGTCGAGGCCCTGCTTGATGACGAGGTAACCGTCGGGGCGGATCTGGCGGATAAACTGCACAAAGGCCTCCTTGACGGCCTCGTGCGTGCCGTAGATGTCGAGGTGGTCGGCATCCGCCGAGGTCACCACCGCCACGTCGGGATACAGCCGCAGGAACGAACGGTCGAACTCGTCGGCCTCGACCGCCAGCCGTTTGCCGTCGCCCAGCACGAGGTTGCCGCCGAAATTCTTCGAGATACCCCCGAGGAAGGCCGAGCCGCCGCCCGTCAGCACGCGGTCGAGCCACGCCACAAGGGTCGAAGTGGTGGTCTTGCCGTGCGTCCCCGCCACGGCCAACACGTATTTCCCTTCGGAGAGGTGGCCCAGCATCTGCGAACGCTTCTCGATGCGGAAACCATGCTCCCGGAAGTAGCAATACTCGCCGTGATCCTGCGGCACGGCAGGCGTATAGACCACGATCGTGCGGGCCGGATCGAGAAACTCCGCGGGAATCTGTCGGATATCGTCCTCGTAGTGGATGGCCGCGCCCTCGGCCGCCAAGGCGTCGGTCAGCGCCGTACGCGTACGGTCGTAACCGGCAACCCGGTACCCCTCATGCAGAAAATAACGGGCCAGGGCACTCATGCCGATGCCCCCGATCCCCAGAAAATAGACACACTTCCGTTCCATCACGCCATCACTTTTGCCAGTTCATTTACAATATCTTCCGCTGCATGGGGCTTCGCCAGCAGCTCCAGGTTGCGGCTCATGGCGGACCGACGCCCGGGATCCTCCAGCAGCGCCTGCGCCTGCGCCATCGCCCGGGTGCGGCACTCCGCATCCGCAACCACTACCGCGGCACCCTTCGCCTCCAGGGCCCGGGCATTCTTCGTCTGGTGGTCTTCAGCCACGTTCGGCGACGGGACGAAAACAACCGGTTTGGCCACCAGGCACAACTCCGAAACCGTCCCGGCCCCGCTGCGCGAAACCACCACGTCCGCCGCCGCATAGGCATAGTCCATGCGGTCGATGAAGGCCCCCTGCCAGACGTGCGGCGCCGGGTGTGCCGCCAGGAAGGCCTGCATCTCCCGTTCGTAATACCTGCCCGTCTGCCAGATCACCTGCACCGGGGCCTCGCCGCCCGAGTCCAGAATCCACTGCTTCATCATCTCGTTCAGCGACCGCGTGCCGAGCGAGCCCCCGACCACCAGCACCGTCGGGAGTTCGGCCGACAGCCCGTAGTATTTCAGCGCTTCGGCCCGGTCGGCGCCCTCCTTCGAGAAGCGGCCCCGCAGTGGATTGCCCGTCAGCGTGATCCGATCCGCCGGGAAGAAGCGTTCCATTCCCTCGTAGGCCGTGCAGATGCGTTTGGCACGCTTGCCCAGGATCTTGTTCGTCACCCCGGCGTAGGAGTTCTGCTCCTGGATCACCGTCGGCACGCCCATCCGCTGCGCCGCCCACAGCACCGGAGCACTCGCATAGCCCCCGAAGCCCACCACCACGTCGGCCCCGAAGTCGCGGATCACACGACGCGCCATCCGGATGCTCTTCAGCACCTTGAACGGCACCAGCAAGTTGCGCCACTCCAACCGCCGCTGCAGCCCCGCAATCGGAAGCCCCACGATCCGGTAGCCCAGCGCCGGGACCTTCTCCATCTCCATCTTGCCCTCGGCGCCGACGAACAACAGCTCGACGTCATCGCCGAAGCGGCGCTTCAACGCCTCGGCAACCGCCACGGCCGGGTAGATATGGCCGCCCGTGCCGCCGCCCGAAAGAATGATTTTTTTCATATTACGCTCTTTTTCCAATACTTGATCACATCCCCAATG
>CALUKL010000188.1 GCA_944321195.1 uncultured Alistipes sp. | reverse complement strand
TTGTCCGGATTCTTGAAACTCGTATTGATGTTCATTGCATGGCGGAGTTTGAGAAATTCGCTACGACTGAATCTTTTTGCCATATTGATAAAAAGGGACAAAAAGAAGGATCCTCTATTCCCTGCATTTTCCAATAGGCCATACCAACTCCAGATGTTACTCCAGAGCCAGCGAACCCTACAAGACGCCCCGAACCAATATTAGCAACAAAATTGTAACCCCAATAATATAATACCAAGCCACTCCTTTCTAAATAAATAATCATCACTGCTGAGATGTGATTGGGATCTTTTGTCTTTTTGAATCGTATGCCATACGACGATAACAATACGCCTCTCTAATAAAACGATCCAGTCTATCCAAATAAAAACTTTAGAATTCTAATACATTCCTATTATTGATTATGATTTAATAATGTTTTATGACGCAACTTTTCTTCTAAAAAAGCCCCGCCCCAATATTTAGACTAAATATAAGGCCCCATCTGCAATAAAATTTATTTACAAATCAACACGCAAATCAATATGGGATACTTTTCGAAAGTGTATTTTAAATAGAACTGATAAAAACTTTACCTTAAGCATGGTCATCCAAGCATCATTTTTAGATATGATTTTCTCAAAAAATTTTGCTCTAATGGGAACAACATATTTTCTACTGACCAATGGGTTGATGAACTCCTTGACCTCGTCGACCGTCCAGAAATAACGCCCAAAGTTGAACATGCCACCGCGATATCCGAAACAGGACTTGTCCACGATCGATACGGTCGTTATAGTACGGCGTCCCGCGACGATCAGCTGCCGCAGGCTCTGCAAACCATAGAAGACACCTTGCGCGGATCCTCCGCGGAGGGTGATGCCCGTCGTGGAGACGTCGAGTGTGTAGGCTTCGGCGCTGAAACACAGGTTGCCCGTTACGAAAAGGACGAGTGTCTGAAGCCGTTTTTTCATATCCAAGTTGTTGTCGCAGCGCTTCGGCCCAGATACTATATCCTTCCTTCGTGAGATGGGTTCCATCAGTCGTGTATCGGGCTTTCAGTCCGTTGTTGTCCGTCAGTCCGCGGTTCAGATCGAGCCAGTCGATCCCCTGTTCCGCACACCGTAAGGACGGTGTTGAGATTCCAGATGCGTGCATTGAGCGCCGCATTGTTGTGAACGAGTAGTACCGACTGGACGACGGGCTGGATTCCGGCCTCCCGCAACCGGGAGATGATCCGCTGCTGGTTGATGAGGATTACCTCCTGCGAGACGTCCTTGATGTTGCCCTGCGTGAAGCAAAAAACGGGCCGGACTGCGTCATGCTGGGGAGCATCTATCCCAGCGGCTAGTCCATCGACCGCAGCTGCGTTCCGCAGACCATTCCGGATGCAACGGAGGGGCACGAGATGATAGGAGTGGTCGAATCGGTCAGGGATGCCATGCCAATAGAGGGCGGGCCGAATACGTGCGGAGTCCCCACACTCTTTAAAAATATCTCCAGAATTTTTTATGCTGAAATAACTACTTCCCGACAACAGCATCCACCGTTATCCGGAGCATCAAGCCCGTCATAGATGCGGTAATGAAGAGTCACTCCTCCTTGCCGTCGAAGAAATAGGTGGCGTAGTTGAGCCCTGCGGCGTCGTAGCATTTGCGCAGCGTCGACATGCGGCGCGTGAAATCCGCGAAATCCTTGCGGTCGTAGGCCCATCCAACCTCGGCCACGGCGGCCAGTCGCGGCAACAGCATGTGTTTCAGATGGGTGGCCGTCGCGATGTACTCCGTCCAGAGGTTGGCCTGCACGCCCAGAATATAGTCTTGCTCCGTGTCGTTGAGCTTCTCGTAAGGATCCAGCCGGTAGACCTCGCGCATGGGTAGGAAGCCGCCGATGCCAAGCGGTTCGTGAACGGGATCCTTCGTCTGAAAATAGTCGAGATAACAATGGGTATTGGGTGTCATGATGACGTGGTTGCCCGCCTTGGCAGCCGCGATGCCACCCTCGGAACCGCGCCATGACATGACGGTGGCGGTCTTCGACACGCCGCCTTCGAGGATCTCGTCCCAGCCGATGATTTCGCGGCCATGCTCACGGAGCCACGTTTCGATGCGGCGGACCGTGTAGCTCTGCAATTCGAACTCATCTTTCAGTCCCTCCTCCCGGATGCGCTGCTGGCACAGCGGACACGCCTTCCATCTCTCCTTCGGACACTCGTCACCGCCGATGTGGATGTATTTCGACGGGAAGAGCCCGATCACCTCGGCGAGGACGTTTTGTAGGAACTCGAACGTGGTCTCCTTGCCCGGGCAGTAGACATCGGAACTGATGCCCCAAGTCGTACGGACCTCGTAGCCTTCGCCCCGGCATCCCAGCCAGGGGTAGGAGGCAAGCGCCGCAACAGCATGCCCGGGAAGCTCGATCTCGGGGATGACCGTGATGTAACGCTCAGCGGCATAGGCCACGATATCGCGGATCTCGCTCTGCGTGTAATAGCCGCCGTAGGGAGTCCGGTCGTATTCGCTTGACGTGGTAAGGTGCCCGACGAGCGTCTCCTTGCGGACCGAGCCCACACGGGTCAGCTCCGGATAGCGTTTAATTTCGATGCGCCAGCCCTGATCTTCGGTCAGATGCCAGTGGAAGCGGTTCATCTTGTGCATGGCCAGGATGTCGATAAACTCCTTGACCTCGTCGACCGTCCAGAAATGACGTCCCGAGTCGAGCATGCCGCCGCGATATCTGAAACAGGGCTTGTCCACGATCGACACGGCCGCTACGGTGCCTCGTCCCGCGACGATCAGTTGCCGCAGGCTCTGCAAGCCGTAGAAGACGCCCTGCGCGGATCCTCCGCGGAGGGTGATGCCCGTCGTGGCGACGTTGAGCGTGTAGGCTTCGGCGTCGAGCGAGGTGTCGATGCCCAGCGAGATGGCGCCCTTGTCACCGCATTTCAGTTCGCCGCCCAGCGTCGGGGCAACCCATTGGGCGAAGAGCTCCGCCGAACGCCGCAATCCGGCTTCGCGGTCGACGGCAATTCCCGTCTGCGGGATTACGTGGAATTCACCCACCCCGACGGTTGCCGACAGGGGCTTGGGTACAATGCCGACGCCGGCTTCGGCGCCGAGACACAGGTTGCCCGTCGCGAAAAGGACGAGCGTCAGAAGCAGTTTTTTCATATCCGAGGTGTTGTTGTCTGTTTGAGGTTTTGGGTGTCGAGGTATTGCCGCAGCACGCCGGACCAGATTCCGTACCCCTCCTCCGTGAGGTGGGTCCCGTCGGTCGTGTATCGGGCTTTTAGTCCGAGGTCATCCGTCAGTCCGCGGTTTAGGTCGAGCCAGTCGATCCCCTGTTCCGCACACCACGCCGCAAGGGCGGTGTTGAGACTCCGGATGCGTGCATTGAGCGCCGCATTGTTGTGAACGAGCAGTACCGACTGGACGACGGGCTGGATTCCGGCCTCGCGCAGCCGGGTGACGATCCGCTGCTGGTTGGCGAGGATCACCTCCGGCGGGATGTCGTTGAACAGGTCGTTGATGCCGCCCAGCACGAAGCAGAGTGCGGGCCGGGCCGCCAGCACGCAGGTGTCCAGCAGCCAGCCCATCTGCCCGGTCAGAAAACCGCCCTGCCCGGCATTGCGGACATCGTGGCGTCCGAGACGGGGATTCCAGTCCCCGCCGTTGGCCGTCAGGGAGTCTCCCAGCAGGACGATCCGCACCTCCCGGGGCGATGCCGCCAGGATGCGGCGGGCAACTTCGCCGGAGAGTTCCGCACGGGTTGTTGCCGGAAGTTCCTCTCCGCCGGCGTCCATCGTCCGGAGAAAATCACGCACTTCGGCGACGAGAAGCTCCTGCCCGGCGGCGTTGAGCATCATGCCGTCGGAGGTACAGGCCGGGTCGAGCGCACCGTCCTTGCAGAGCCGCTCCGAGGGGTCGAGGCAGACGATTCCCTGCCCGGCAGCCCACGATCGCAGGGCGTCGTTGAGTTGCCGGATCCGGGCGTTCACGACGGGATGTGCGGCCGAAACCGGCGTTGTCAGGAGCAGCACCGGCCGGATGCCCGTTGTGTCGAGCCGCATGCAGACCGAACGGAAGGCATCCAGAATGCGCGGCAACGGCTGTCCGAGAAGGATCTCCGGCAGACCCGCATGGAGTATGCACGCTGCCGGCTGGCGGTTCAGCAGACGTCGGTCCAGATCCCAGTGTTGCTGGGAGAGAAGAAACTGTCCTTCGCCGGCCTCTGCGACGTCGTACTCCGGAAGCCTTGCGGCCCAGTCGATGCGGTTTCCCTCCCCGTTCGTGAGGAACCCCACGACGGGTCGGGCCGCAGGGAGGTCACTCGCGGTGAATAGGCTTCCGACTGTCAGAATAAAAAACAACAGTCGTTTCATGGTTTCACTGTGTAAAAGGGGGTCCGAACGGATTACTTCCGCCCGGACTCCATACTAGCTAATCGCGGTCGCGGACGCAACGGACGTTGACCAGCATGGATGCCGTACCGTCGCCTTCGCTCCACGGACGCGAGTTAAAGTTCCACGGTACGATCTCGTTGCTCCAACCGAATACCTCGAACATCTGTGCCGTCGTGGCGTCGGCCTTGGTCGTGGTCCAGAAGCTTGCCTTGTCCACGGCATTGTCCGGAGCTCCGACATTGCCGTGCCAGAACTTGCCCGCCGGAACGATGTTCAATCCGAGTTCGTTCGTGCCGGTGTTCCCGGTCCAGTACTGTGCTGACTTGATCCGGGTGGCGTCGCTGCCCGCCGCCGTCTGCAAGGCCCGCCACTCCTGCATCGTCGATACGTGCCATCCGTCGGGGCATACGCCCTGCATCCGGGTGTCTTCGGCCTCGGTTGCCTCGTCGTAGGTCCGCAGGGCCGTCGGCCAGCTGTAATAGACGCCGCGGATCTTCGGATCGGCAATCAGCTCGTCGGTGTAGCTCTTGGCCGCGGGGTTTCCGTAGATCTCGTCAACGGTCGTGAAGGCCGTTCCGTCGCTGTACTTCATGGCCCGCAGGTTCTCGGCCATCCAGAAGTCCTCGCCGATCTTCACAACCTCGTAGACCTCGGGATTCTCCGGGTCGCGCAGGTCCGTGTAGGGACGCAGCATGCCGGTGAGCCGGAGCGACCGGATCTCGGACGGCGTCGTCTTGATGTTGACCGTTGAGGTGATGCGCCAGTAGATCGTGCGGGTGAGGTAGGCGCCGCCCAGATCCGAGAGCAGCCCGTCCAGCAGCGCGTGGGTCATCTCCACGGATCTTTCGGTCGTCAGCGGACGTACCTTCGGGGCATTCATCTCGGCGTCGAGGCTGTATTCGAGGGCATAGGTGACGTTGCGGGCGTTGCACTCCCAGGCGGCCGTCGCCAGCACCTCGTCCCGGCTGCCGTAGTCGAGATGGAATTCCACGCCATCGGCCGGGCCCTCGGTGAGCGTGATGGGATCGGCTGCCGTCACGGCCTCGAACCGGCGGATGATCACCGTGCGATCCTCCTCCTCGGCCGTGGCGCGCTCCGGGTCGCTCGGAACCACGTTCCAGACGAATTTCTTCTTCTGGGAGGCCACCATGCCGAAGGTCTGTTCCAGCAGCAGGTCCAGATCGCCCTGCGAAATCTCGAAATGGCAATCCTCACCGGCTTCGAACGTCACCTCCTTCTCGAACTCCGCGTCGTAGAGACGCAGGGTGTAGTCAACGCCCGTTGTGTCGCACGACCACTCGAAGCGGACGCTCTCCTCGGCCAGATCCGCATCGAGCAGCACTTCGCCGTCGGCATCGGGCGCAACGAGCGTCAGCGCTACCGGGTCTTTCGTCACCCGGCGGATCGAGACTTCGCGGACCGAGCTGTTCTCGATCGGGTTGTTCAGGTCGCCCGTACCGGTCACCTTCCAGTAGACCGTGGCCGCAGTGTTCTTCTCGATTCCGGCGGCCGCGAGCCATTCGTCCATCTCCTGCGTGGTGAAGGCGTGCGACGTCTCGCTTCCGCACTCCATCGACAGGGTCCCCTCTTCGGGGAAGAGCGGGTCGAGGCTCAACAGCAGCTTGTAGTCGGGGACCGTCGAGACGCATTCCCACGAGAAGGCGACTTCGGCCTCGGGGGTCTTCTTGTCGAGAAGGATTTCAGCCTCGTTCTCGGGGCTCGTGAGCAGGATCAGCCCCGTGGGAAGATCGCAGCGCGTGATGGTCAGCTGCCGGACCTCGTCGCACCAGCCGACCGTCGGATCCACGACCGTCACGGTCCAGTAGAGACGGACCGTTTCGCCGATCCCGACCTTCATGGAGCTCAATACGGAGTCCAGCTGCATGGTCGTCAGTTTCCACGACTCGCTCACGCCGGGATCCTGTTCGCAGGAGGTCGTGAAGGCCTCGTCCAGTCCGAAATGCA
>CALUKL010000187.1 GCA_944321195.1 uncultured Alistipes sp. | reverse complement strand
GCCTTTACCGGCGGTTGTTTTCTGTTACGCTCCCATGACCTCACGGCCATCAAGTCGTTAGCTTGCGTGGCGCTCTGTGTTGCCCGGACTTTCCTCTCCCGGCCTGCGGCCGGCAGCGACAGAGCGGACCTGCGGGGCAAAGATAAAAAAAAATGCGGGATTGGGATTGTTGAAGGAAGATTTTCCGTCGCGGGGCGGGTTTCGGTCGTGTACTCGTGGCTTGCAACCGCATTCGCAGACCCCTCCCTCCAAAAAATCCCCGCCTTGGCGGGGACTTGCGACGGGGTGCAGTCCGGGCGGCTCCATTTTGGCCGCCTTTGCTGTCGTATCCTGCCCTTAATTTTCAATTATCCATTTCTCAAAGGATTTTCTTCACCCACCGGAACCCCTTGTAGGGCGGGTAACGGAACGGGAGGTCGAACTTTTGCGGGGCGCAGACGAGGGCCCGGCGGTGGGAAAAGGCGTCGAAACTCTCACGTCCGTGGTAGCGGCCCATCCCGGAGTTTCCCACGCCGCCGAACGGCAGCTGGTCGTTGGCGATGTGCATGATCGTGTCGTTGAGGCATGCTCCGCCCGACGACGTGCGCCGCAATATCTCCAGCCCGGCTGCTTCCGGGCCGAAATAGTAGAGGGCGAGCGGTTTTTCACGTCCGGTGACGAACTCCACCGCCTCGTCGATCCGCTCGAAGGTCAGCATCGGCAGGACCGGCCCGAAGATCTCCTCCCGCATGACCGGAGCCGCGGGATCGACCTCTTCGAGGAGCGTCGGTTCGATATAGCGTTCTGCAGCGTCGGTGTCTCCTCCGATCGTGATACGACCTTGTGAGAGGTATCCCGAGACTCGTTCGAAGGCCCGGGCGTTGACAATGCGTACGAAATAGGGGCTTTTCCGGGCATCGTCGCCGTGGAGTTCGCGCAGCGCCTGGGCATAGGCTTTGCGGAAAGGCTCCTGCAGCGAACGGTGGAGCAGCAGGTAGTCGGGGGCGATGCAGGTTTGTCCGGCGTTGAGGGTCTTGCCCCAGGCGATGCGGCGGGCGGCGACGGTGATATCGGCTCCGCGGTCGACGATGCAGGGGCTCTTGCCGCCCAGTTCCAGCACGACGGGCGTCAACGTACGCGCTGCGGCTTCCATGACCTGCCGTCCGAGGTCAGGGCTTCCGGTGAAGAAGATCACATTCCAACGCATGTCGAACAACTGGCGGTTCACCACGCGGTTGCCCTGCACGACGACGACATACTCCTCGTCGAAAATCTCCCGGATCATCGCCTCGATCGTCCGGGCGACGGTCGGCGTGTAGGGCGAGGGCTTCAGCAGGGCGGTACACCCGGCCGAGATGGCACCGACCAGGGGATTGAGCAACAGCTGCACGGGATAGTTCCACGGTGCGACGATCAGCGCCTGCCCGAGGGGTTCCGAGAGGATACGGCTCTTCGACGGCAGGAGTTTCATCGGCGTCGGCCTCCGTTCGGGTCGCATCCACGCCTTGAGGTGGCGCAGGTGGTTGCGGATTTCGCCGCGCACGATGCTGATTTCCGTAAGGTAAGCCTCCTCGGGTGATTTGTGCAAGTCCTGCCACAAGGCATCACAGAGACGCTTCTCCCAGTTGACCATCGCGGCGTCGAACCGCCGGAGCATCGTGCGGCGGAATGCTTCGGGAAGCGTCGCTCCCTGTCGGAAGTAGGCTTTCTGGGCCGCTGCGAGTGCCGTAATGCGTTCGGAGGGGGTATTTTCGAGAGTTGCCATGTGTGTAAGCGGTTATTTTCGTCCGGTAAAGTGGTCCATCGTGTGGTAGATGCCCGCCCAGTGGCCGATGATGCAGTCGAACCACGAGGTCGGCAGTACCCCCTGCGCCAGGCGGATCAGGTGGAAACTCCATGGGATGCCGCGGAAATCGCGGTTGCGTTCGATGGCGCGGATGATCTTCCGGGCGGTCTTCTCGGGGTCGAGGATCGGCACGAGGCGCGAACGCACGCCGCGGAACATGCCCGTGTCGATGTAGTAGGGGGCGACGGTCGTGACGTGTACGCCGCTGCGGGCCTCCTGCAGCTCGATGCGCAGGGAGCCGGACCATCCGATGACGGCCCATTTGCTGGCGGCATAGACCGACATGCGGGGGTTCGAGATCATGCCTGCGGCCGAGGCGATGTTGCAGACGTGCCCCTCGTTGCGGGCGATCATGCCCGGGAGCACCTCCCGGGCGAGGAGCATCGGGGCCGAGGCGTTGACGGCCATCGTGCGTTCGATCTCCGCGACGCTCTGCTGCTCGAAGGTCTTGTTGCCGGTGATGATGCCGGCGCAGTTGATCAGGATGTCGACCGCTCCGCACTCCCGGCAGGTCCGGGCATGGGTTTCGGCGATCTGCTGCGGGTCGGAGACATCGACGCGGTATCCGGCCGTGCGCTCCGGGGCGCCGTATGCGGCGAGCGAGGCCGCGATGTTCTCTTCGTTGATGTCCCAGACGACAACCTTCCGGGCACCCCGTTCGAGTGCCAGCCGTCCCATGATGCGTCCGATGCCCGATCCGGCACCGGTAATCAGCACGCATTTATCCTTGATTCGGGTCATAATGGGTTCTTGGAGTCCTGTTTTTCACGAAAAATATTCAGGTGCGCCAGCAGAGGGTTGCGGCGGTCGAGGATGAGGAACTCCGCCAGCAACAGTACCAGCGCCGCAATCAGCAGATACTGATACTGTTCGTTGAACTCCTCGAAGCGGATCGTCGAGAGTTCGGTCTGCTCCATCTCGTTGATGGCCTTGACGATCTCGTCCAGCCCGATCGACTGCTTCGTGGCGCGCACGTAGGCGCCTCCGGTGATGTCGGCGATTTGGGCGAGCATCTCCTCGTTGAGTTTCGAGACGACCATCTCGCCGTTTTCATCCTTGATGAACTCTCCTTCGATCTGAATCGGGGCGCCCTCGGGGGTTCCGATTCCGATCGTGAAGATCCGCACGCCCTGTTGGGCGGCGCGTTCGGCGACGGCGATGGCGTCGTCCTCGTGGTTTTCACCGTCGGTGATGAGGATGATGACCCTTCCGTGGCTCTGCTCCGTGTTGCTGGAGAAGGCCAGCAGTGCCTGTTCCAGGGCCTTTCCGATGGCCGTGCCCTGCACCGCGACCAGCGAGGGGTCGATCTTCCGGGCGAAGGCCCTTGCCATGCGGTAGTCCGACGTGATGGGCAGTTGCACCTTGGGTTCTCCGGCGAAGACGACCAGTCCGACCCGATCCTGCTGCAAGCCCTCGAAGAGTTTGCCGATGGCGTATTTGGTCCGTTCGAGGCGGTTGGGTTCGAAATCCTCGGCGAGCATCGAGTTCGAGACGTCCACCGTGAGCATCATTTCGATTCCCCGGGTCTTCTCCTCGCGGAGTTTCGACCCGAACTGGGGGCGTGCCGCGGCGAGGATCAGGCACAGGAGGGCGAGGCTGAAGAGAATGAAGCGGAGGGTTACGCGCCCGGTCGAGACTTCGGGCGTCAACTCCTTCAGGATGGCCGGATGCCCGAACCGTTCGAGTCTTTTGCGGCGCCGGTGCGCGGCGAGCCAGAAGAGCGCCGCGAAGAGCGGCAGCACCACGAGAAGCCAGAGATATTGCGGGTTTGCGAATCGGAACATGACGGAGCGGTTTTTACGGGATGCGTTTCAGAACGAGGTTCGAGAGGAGGAACTCCAGGGCGAGAAGCCCTATGGCCGCGAGCACCCAGTGGAGGAACAACTCGTGGTAGGAGATGTGTTCGAAGACCTCGACCTTGCTCTTTTCGAGTTGGTTGATTTCGTCGTAGATGGCCTTGAGCTTGGCGTTGTCCGTAGCTCGGAAGTATTTTCCGCCGGTCATTTCGGCCATGGCCGTGAGGGTTTTCTCGTCGATTTCGACCTTCTGCTTGACGTAGGTGATGTTTCCGAACATGTCCACGGCCGGGTAGGGGGCCATGCCCCTCGTTCCCACGCCGATCGTATAGACGCGGATGTTCTGGGCCTTGGCGATCTCGGCGGCGGTCAGGGGGGTGATCTCGCCGCGGTTGTTCACGCCGTCGGTGAGCAGGATCACGACCTTCGACTTGGCGTCGCTTTCGCGCAGGCGGTTGATGGCCGTGGCGAGCCCGTTTCCGATGGCCGTACCGCTGTCGTCGATCAGTCCGCTGCGGATCCGCGACAGCAGGGTCTGGAGCGTGCTCTGGTCGGTCGTCAGGGGGCTTTGCGTGAAGGCCTCGGCGGCGAAGGCCACCAGTCCGATGCGGTCGCCGTAACGGTCTGCGATGAAGGATCCGGCGACCTCCTTGGCGGCCGTGATGCGGTCGGGCTGGAAGTCCCGGGCCAGCATCGAGGCCGAGACGTCGATGGCCAGCATGATGTCGATGCCCTCGGTGTTGGTCGAGGTGTTCTGTTCGACGTCCTGCGGGCGCGCCAGTGCGACGACGAGCAGGGCGAAGGCTGCCGTGCGGAGTGCAAAGGGCAGATGGCGCAGGTAGTAGCGCACCGTGCGCGGGGCGTTCGCCACGCCGCGGATGCTCGAAATCTGGATGGCGGCACCTCCCTGCAGGGTCCGCCACACGTAGTAGCCGATCATCGGGGCGATGAGTACGAGCAGCCACAGATAATAGGGTGAAGCGAAATGCATGGTTTACGACTTTTTACCAGTTTTTCTTGCCGCGGACCACGACGCCCTTGGCCTTCTCCTTGAGTTTCTCCTGGGTCTTGTCCTCCTGGGCCTGGATGGCGTCGAGCATCTGCTCCTGCTCTTGCGGGGAGATGCCCGAAGGGGTCGGTTGACCCTCGCCCTGTTCCTGTTGATCGGGTTTTCCGTTTTGATCCTGCGGGTTCTGGCCCTGATTCTGCTGGTCCTGGTCCTGCTGATCCTGTTTTTGGTCCTGATTCTGGTTCTGACCCTGGTTTTGCTGCTGTTGGTTCTGCTGGTCCTGCTGGTTCTGATCCTGGTTCTGGTTTTGCTGGTCGTTCCCGCCGCCACCGTTCTGATCCTGATCCAGCAGCCGCTTGGTGTAGGCGTAGTTGTACTTGGCCTCCATGTCCGCGGGGTTGAGGCGCAGCGACTGCTTGTAACTTTCGAGGGCCTCCTTGTACTTCTGCTGCTTGAACTGGGCGTTCCCGAGGTTGTAGAAGGCTTCGGCACGCTCGGCATCGGAGCGCAGCGAATCGGCCGCGGCCTGCACCATGGTCTGTTCGGCGCGGTCGAAGCGTTCGGCCTTGTAGAGCGCGTTCCCGAGGTTGTAGGTCGCCTCGAACTGTCCCGGGGCGGCCTTCAGGGCCTCCTCGTAGCGACCGATCGACGCTTCGTACTCCCCCTTGTTGTACTGCCGGTTCCCCTTGCGGACGAGCGAGCGTTCGGGCAGCCGCTGGGCCTGAACCCCGGCGGCGGCAAACAGGAACAGGAGCGTGATTGAAAGTATCCTGTGCATCGTAGTTACATTTGGTTCGACATCGGATCGGGCTCCGCGGGGCTTTCGGTCTCCTCGACGAGTTTGGTCTCCTCGACGAAGTAGTAGGCCTTCAGGTAGTCCGATTCGTTCTGTTCGGCTTCGGGCATTGCCTTGGCGAACTTCACCAGGTCGGCATCGCGCAGGATCGAAGTGAGATCCATGCGGGCCTTGTCCGGGAGCTCTTCGGCGCGCATCGCCTCGATGATCTCGTCGGAGGTCATCTCCATGGCGCCGATGCCCCAGCGTGCGGCGATATAGGTTCGCAGGATGTCCGTCAGCCCCGAATAGTATTGCTTGTGGCGGTTGTTCTGCCAGAGTTTCTGGTTGTGGAGCGTTTCGAGGGCCTGGATGGCTGCGACGTGCGGAGGCAGGGGCGGGGCGGACTTGAAGAGGTCTCCGAAACCCTTTCCGCGTTTGGCCAGCCAGCGGTGGAGTCCGTAGGCTGCGGCGGCGAGGAGCAGCAGTGCGAAAATCCCCCAGGTGATGTATCCCTGGATCTCGCGGAGCTGGAAGGGCAGCGTCTTCTGGGCCTTGAGGTCGTAGATCGACTGTGAGGTGGAGTCGATCTGGAAGGTGGCGACTTCGAGGTAGAGCGAGTCGCGGCTATGGAGCGTATCGAGGATGTTCTTGTCGGCGTAGAGGACCTGTGCGACCCCGAGGTTGTACTTGCCCTCGTCGAAGGCGGCCAGGCGGTAGCGCTTGCGGAGTTTGAGGTGCCTTCCGTCGCGTTCGAGCGTATCCACGGGGCAGCTTTCGACGAGTTCGATCTTTCCGTCGCGGGGCTCGAAGACCGGGAAGTCGACCACCTGCACGAGATCCTTTTCGACGTCGATCACGTAGTCGAATCGGTCGCCGATCATGATGCTGTCGGGCTCGATGCGGGCCGTTACCACGGGGGTCTCCTGCGCCCGGGCGGGGAGGGCCGTGAAGGCCGCGAGGAGCAGCATCCCGGACAGGGTTGTAGCAAAGCGTCGTTTCATCGTTGTTTGAACAGTTTCATCAGTTCGGCCACGTAATCGCCGTCGGTGGAGATCGTCGCCGTGTCGATACGGTTGTGTTTGAGTGTCGAGTCGATCTCGTCGCTGAGTTGTCGCCAGCTTTCGGCATAGTGGTCGCGCACGGCGCGCGAGGAGGTGTCGACCCAGACCTTGCGGCCGCTTTCGGCGTCGCGCAGTTCGACGATGCCCACGTCGGGGAGTTCCGTTTCGCGGGGGTCGTAGACGCGGATGCCGACCAGGTCGTGCTTGCTTCCGGCGATCTTCAGGGCATCGTCCAGGGCGTCGCGGTCGCCCGAGGAGTCCATGAAGTCCGAGAGGATGAAGGTCGTGCAGTGCTTCTTGTTGACGTTCGTGAGGAAGCGGATCGGCTCGGAGAGCTTCGTCCCCGCGGATTCGGGACGGAATCCGATCAGTTCGCGGATGATCATCAGGATATGGCTGCGGCCCTTCTTCGGGGGTATGAACTTCTCGACGCGGTCCGAGAAGAAGATGCAGCCCACCTTGTCGTTGTTCTGTGCGGCGGAGAAGGCCAGCACGGCGGCGATTTCGGTGATGATGTTCTTCTTCAGGCGGTCCGTCGAGCCGAACAGGCGCGAGGCGGAGACGTCCACGAGGAGCATCATCGTGAGTTCGCGCTCCTCCTCGTAGACCTTGATGTGTGGTTTGCGCGACCGGGCGGTGACATTCCAGTCGATGTCGCGCACGTCGTCGCCGGCGCGGTATTCGCGGACCTCGGAAAACGACATGCCTCGTCCGCGGAAAGCCGTATGGTACTTTCCGGCGAAGATCTCGTTCGACAGACCGCGGGTCTTGATCTCGATCTTGCGGACGCGCTTGAGAATATCGTTCTCGGTCTCCTGCATCGTTAGGGTACGATTACGTTGTTGAGAATATCGGTGATGATCTCCTCGGTGGTGATGTTCTCGGCTTCGGCCTCATAGGTCAGCCCGATACGGTGGCGGAGGACGTCGTGGCAGACGGCGCGCACATCCTCGGGGATGACGTATCCGCGGCGGCGGATGAAGGCGTAGGCGCGGGCGGCCTTGGCCAGGGAGATCGACGCACGGGGCGAGCCTCCGTAGGCGATCAGGTTCTGCAACTTCTGCAAGTTGTACTCGGCCGGTTCGCGGGTGGCGAAGATGATGTCGACGATGTACTTTTCGATCTTCTCGTCCATGTAGACATCCTCGACGACCTTGCGGGCCTTGACGATGTCCTCGGGGGTGATGACCTTGTTGACCTGGGGCATTCCGGCTCCCGAGAGGTTCATGCGCACGATGTCGCGCTCCTCCTGTTTCTTGGGGTAGGAGATCTTGGCCTTGAGCATGAAACGGTCGACCTGGGCTTCGGGCAGGGGATAGGTACCCTCCTGTTCGAGGGGGTTCTGGGTGGCGAGCACCAGGAAGGGCTGCGGCAGCGGATAGGTGTTGTCTCCGATGGTCACCTGGCGCTCCTGCATGGCTTCGAGCAGGGCCGACTGCACCTTGGCCGGCGAACGGTTGATCTCGTCGGCGAGGACGAAGTTGGCGAAGATGGGGCCTTTGCGGACGACGAAATCCTCGTTTTTCTGCGAATAGATGAGCGTACCGATGAGGTCGGCGGGCAGCAGGTCGGGGGTGAACTGGATGCGGGAGAATCCGGCATCGACAGCCTTGGCCAGCGTGGTGATGGCCAGGGTTTTGGCCAGTCCGGGGACTCCTTCGAGGAGGATGTGCCCGTTGGAGAGCAGGCCGATCAGCAGCGTGTCGACCAGATGGCTCTGGCCCACGATGACCTTGCCCATTTCGGTACGGAGCGTATCGACGAAGACCGATTCGCGTTCGATTCGCTCATTGAGTTCCTTGATGTTGATGACTTCGCTCATTTGTCTATGTTAAGTTTGTTTCGGATCATCTGCAGCATCCCGGCGGTGAACCGTCTCTCCATTTTGGGTCCGCAACGTTCGTGCCCGTTCCGACGGGTTTCCCGGGGGCGGGACAAGGAGCACGAACACGAAGCCTCGGGCGGACAGGGAGCCGGGGGTTCGATCGGGATGGCGGGTGTTGTCGCTACATTTTTAACGATTCGAATGCAAAGATATTATTTTCTTTGAAAAAATATCTGCTTTTCGGGGTCGGATTCCGGTACAGGGCCTTTTTTGCCGCCGGATTCCCCCCCCCTTTTCGGACGGGAGGGGAATCGTCGGGCGGGACCCCTCCGGCGTGCGGGATCACCCGGGAGAAAATAGGGGTGCGTGCGGGATTTTTCGTCGATTTCTTATTACCTTTGCGGACATGGAATCCAACGAATCACCGATATTGCAGGGCCTGAACCCGGCGCAGCGTGCGGCCGTGGAGAATTACGACTCTCCGTCGCTCATCATTGCGGGTGCGGGCTCGGGGAAGACCCGGGTGCTGACCTCGCGCATCGCCTACATGATCGAGCAGGGCGTCAAGCCGTGGAACATTCTGGCGCTGACCTTCACGAACAAGGCCGCGGAGCAGATGCGCGAGCGCATTGCCGGGATGCTGCCCGACAACCGCAGCCGCTATATCCGCATGGGGACCTTCCACTCGGTTTTTTCGCGCATCCTGCGTGAGAATGCCGAAAGGATCGGATTCCCCGAGTCGTTCACGATCTACGACTCGGCGGACAGCCGCAACCTGCTGAAGACCATTATCCGGGAGTTGAGCCTTCCGGACGAGAAGTACAGGCCGAACTCGATCGCCTCGCGGATCTCGCTGGCCAAGAACAAGCTCATCACGCCGGGGGCCTACCTGGCCAACACGTCGCTGGCGACCGAGGACCGCCAGATGCAGATCCCCGAGTTCGGGAACATCTACAACATCTACTGCCAGCGCTGCAAGCGCAACGGGGCAATGGATTTCGACGACCTGCTGCTGCAGACGAACATCCTCCTCAGGGACTGCCCCGACGTGCTGGCGCGCTACCAGGAGCAGTTTCAGTATATTCTGGTCGACGAGTATCAGGACACCAACTATGCGCAGTACGTCATCATCCGGCGGTTGTCGCAGCACCACTCGAAGGTGTGCGTCGTGGGTGACGATGCGCAGTCGATCTACTCGTTCCGTGGGGCGAAGATCGAGAACATCCTCTCGTTCCGCAACGACTATCCCGATGCGAAGGTCTTCAAGCTGGAGCAGAACTACCGTTCGACGCGGACGATCGTCGAGGCGGCCAACTCGGTGATCGAGCACAATTCGAAACGCATGGAGAAGAAGTGCTTTTCGGAGGGTGCCCAGGGGGAGAAGATCCGCATTCTGAAGGCCTATACGGACCGGGAGGAGGCGGAGATGGTGGTTTCGGACCTGCGTGACACGGTGCGCGGGGCTGGAGACGAGTGGTCGGAGGCGGTGATCCTCTACCGCACGAACAACCAGTCGGCCGTGCTGGAGGACAACCTCCGGCGCCGCGGCATCCCCTACCGCATTTACAAGGGTTCGTCGTTCTACGACCACAAGGAGGTGAAGGACCTGATGGCCTATATCCGGCTGGTGATCAACCCGCGCGACGACGAGGCGTTCCGGCGGATCGTCAACTGCCCGGCGCGGGGGATTGGCAACACGACCGTGCAGCGGATCGCCGACCTGGCCGGGCAGCGGGGCGTCTCGATGTGGGAGGCGGTCGATGCGCTGACGGCCGAACCGGCAGCGGATCCCGTGCAGCGGACCATCGCGCGCAAGGTCGCGGAGTTCGTGGCGATGATCCGTTCGCTGTCGCTCTCCCGTAACGACAAGGGTCTCTACGATTTCGGTCTGGAGGTGGCCACGCGCTCTGGGCTGCTTGCCGCCTACCGGGCCGAGAACACCCCGGAGGCGGCCTCGGCGCTGGACAATATCGAAGAGCTGTTGAACTCGATGCAGGAGTTCAAGGAGCGCTGTGACGCCGAGATCCGCAACGGCGAGCGTCAGCCCGAGGAGGAGGCGACCGTCGAGGAGTGGCTGCAGGGGATGATGCTGATGTCGGACATGGACAAGGACGACCCCGAGAGCAGCAACAAGGTGACGCTGATGACGGTCCACTCGGCCAAGGGACTCGAATACAAATATGTCTATATCGTGGGTCTGGAGGAGAACCTCTTCCCCTCGCAGCGGGCGGCCGAATCGCCCGACGGCATCGAGGAGGAGCGGCGTCTGTTCTACGTGGCGCTGACTCGTGCGAAGGTTGCGGCGACGATCTCCTACGCCGAGATGCGCTTCCGCTGGGGCAACATGGAGTTTTCGCGTCCGAGCTGCTTCCTGCGGGAGATCGACCCGCGTTATGTCGAGACGGAGGTCGATTTGGGTGAAGAGCGGATGCCGCGCCCGGGCGCCGACGGCGCGTCGGCCATCGACGAGTTGCGCCGCCGCTTCGACTACCGCTTCCAGCAGAAACAGCAGACCTCGCGCTTCGGCGGCAACGCCCCGTCGAACGGTTTCGGGGGTCGCGGCGGCGCGGCATCCGGCGGCGGTTCGGGCTCCTACGGCCGCGGCGGGAATTATGGCGGCGCTTCCGGGTCCGGCCGCGGGAATTACGGCGGCGGCAACTACGGGGGATCCGGCTCGCGCAGCGGCGGTTTCGGAACCCCTTCGGACGGCGAATCGGGCCCGGCCCGGCGTTTCCCGCGTACTTCCCAGCCCCAGTCACCGCATACGTCGCCGCGCCCGACGGCTCCGGATCCGGCCCTGGTGCAGCCCCTGCGCCCCTCGACCGAAGGGATGCGGCGCCTCGGCGTGCGTCCGGCGGGCGGGAGCGGCAGCCTCTCCGCGAGTGAATACACGGTCGGACAGCGGGTCGAGCATCCGATGTTCGGTGTCGGGATTGTGGAACGCATCGAGACCCTCGCCACGGATCATAAATTAGTGGTGCGCTTCGACCATGCGGGCGAGAAGACCCTGCTGGCGAAGTTTGCCAAACTGACCAAACTTTGACGACGATGAACCCTCAGCGACCTGGAATAAACCCTCAAGAGACGTCGGCCACCCCGCTGGTCTCGGTCTGCATGACGACCTACAACCACGAAGCCTACCTGTCCCGGGCCATCGAGAGCGTCCTGGCGCAGGAGACCGCGTTCGATGTGGAGCTGGTTCTGGGCGAGGACTGCAGCACCGACGCCACGCGGTCGATCTGCGAAGACTATGCGGCACGCTATCCGGACCGGATCCGGCTGGTGACCTCGGCGGAGAATGTCGGTTGGCGGGTCAACTACCGGCGGACGTTCGAGGCGTGCCGGGGGAAGTACGTGGCCTACCTCGACGGTGACGACTGGTGGAGCGACCCGCGGAAACTGCAGAAACAGGCCGACGTGCTGGAGGCCGACCCGGGGTGCGGGATGTGCTATACGGCGGCAGAACGCTTCTGGGCCGCGGAGAACCGCACGGAGCCCGATTACCCGGCCCATTACACCGATTTCGACCACTTGTCCTACAGCCTGACGATTTGCAATTGCGCGACGCTGGCGCGCCGCGAGTTGATCGCCCGCTACTATGCGGAGGTGCGCCCCGAGGAGCACCCCGAGTGGCTGACCGACGATGCGCCGATGTGGCTGTGGTTCTCGGCCCGGAGCCGCATCGCCTTCCTCCCGGACACGACGGCCGTGCACCGGCGGCTTCCCGACAGCGTGAGCCACAGCCGTGCCTATCAGCGGCAGATCGCCTTCAGCGATTCGATTCTCGACATCGATCTCTGGTTCGAGGCGCATTACGGGACGGGCCGCAACCGTTTCCGGCTGGAGCGTCGGCGCGCTTCCGTGGCGTGGTGGGTGCTGTCGTGGAACGGCGGGGTCGGGGAGTATCTCGCGCGTTGGTGGCGTGATGTGCGCCGCTGTCCGCGGCTGCTGTTCTGCCCCGAAGGCCCCGGGCTGCTGGCCAAGAAAATCTTGTTCCGCCGCGATAAAAACAACAGGAAGAACCGATGAAAACAAAAGAGCGTTACGACGGTATTCTCGCCTGGTTCCAGGAGCATAAACCCGTAGCCGAGAGCGAGTTGCACTACGAAAGTCCCTATCAGCTGCTGGTGGCGGTGGCCCTCTCGGCACAGTGTACCGACAAACGGGTCAACATGACCACTCCGGCGCTGTTCGAAGCCTTTCCGACGCCGCAGGCGATGGCCGCGGCCACGGCCGAGGAGATCTACCCCTACATCCGAAGCATCTCCTACCCGAACAACAAGGCGCGGAATCTGGCCGCCATGGCCCGCAAGCTTTGTGAGGAGTTCGGCGGGGAGGTGCCGAGCGACCTGCAGGCGCTGCAGACGCTGCCGGGCGTCGGGCGCAAGACGGCCAACGTGCTGGGGGCGGTGCTGTGGCAGAAGGAGGTGATGCCGGTCGACACGCATGTCTTCCGGGTTTCGGAGCGGTTGGGCCTGACGACGCGCTCGAAGACCCCGCTGCAGACCGAACTGACGCTCGAAAAGAACATTCCGAAACACCTGCTGCCCATCGCGCACCATTGGCTGATCCTCCACGGACGCTACGTCTGCACGGCGCGTTCCCCGAAGTGCGCGGAGTGCGGGCTGACGACCTGGTGCCGCAAATACGCCGCCGATCACCGGTCGCCGCGATCCTGAATTTTTCGAGAGAGGGGGGATGCGGCCGCCGGGGAAGGTGCCGGAACTCCGGTGTCGGCCGCCGCGACCAGGACCCGTGAATCCCCGGGGAGCCGCTCGCCGGAGGCCTGTCGGCTGCCGGTTTGCGATCTCCCTCTTTTTTTGTATCTTTGCCGGGTCCACCAATGCGAAGTCAGCCGATGGAATTGTCGAAAGATCATATCGAACGCCTGCGGGAACTGCTTGCCCGCCCCGCACAGCGTATCGTCATCCTCTCCCATACCAATCCCGACGGGGATGCCGTCGGATCCTCCCTCGCCTGGGCCGAGGTGCTCCGCGGAATGGGACATGCGGTGACGTGCATCGTACCGAACAAATACCCCTATTTCCTCGACTGGATGCCCGGCATCGAGGAGGTCGTGGTCTTCAAGACCGACATCGAAGGGCGTGCGGCTCGTGCCGTTTCCGAGGCCGACATTTTCTTCTGCCTCGATTTCAATGCCGTTTCGCGGCTCGAAAATCTCAGCGAGACGATCGAGGCCAATACGACGGCCGTGCGGGTGCTGATCGACCACCACCTGTCGCCAGACAAGGGTTTCGACCTGGCCTTTTCGCACCCCGATTCGTCGAGCACCTGCTTCCTGGTCTACAGCATCGTCGAGGCGCTGTGCGGCACGAATGCCATCACGCAGCGCATGGGCGAACTGCTCTACGTCGGGATGATGACCGATACGGGCAACTTCGCCTTTTCGTTCCTCACGCCGGAGCTGTTCCGGGCCGTGGCGGTGCTGGTCGAGAAGGGGGTCCGGATCCCCGACATCCACAACCGCGTCTACAACGCCTATACCGAAGGCCGTGCGCGGCTGTTCGGTTACGCCATCAACCGCAAGATGGAGTTGATCCAGGACGGGACCGTGGCCTACATGTCGCTGCTGGAGCGTGAGATGCGCCGTTTCCAGTTCCAGCAGGGCGACAGCGAGGGTTTCGTGAACTACGCCCTGACGATCAGGAAGGTCAAGATGTCGGCGATGTTCCTGGCCCACCGCAAGTTCATCCGTGTGTCGCTGCGTTCGCGCGGCGATGTGGACGTGAACCTCTTCGCCCGCAGATACTTCAACGGAGGCGGGCACAAGAACGCCGCGGGCGGGAAGTCGTTCGTCTCGATGCAGGAGACCATCGACCATTACGTGCGTTCCGTTGCGGAGTTCGCGGCCGAAGGGCATCTGGGCTGAGCATCATGGACGATTTCCGGCTTCGGGTCTTCATCACGGCGGCGCGCACGCTGAGTTTCACGCGCACGGCCGAGCAGCTCTGCATCTCGCAACCGGCCGTCAGCAAACACGTCGGAGAGCTGGAATCCCGCTATGGGTTGCAATTGTTTACGCGTCGGGGCAGCCGTCTGGAGCTGACCGAGGCGGGGCGCACGCTGCTCGCATCGGCCGAACGTGTGGCCGACGACTACCGCCGCCTGGAGTACGAAATGAGCCTCTGCACGGGCCAGACCGAGGGCGAACTGCGCCTCGGGGCCAGTACGACCATTGCGCAGTACCTGCTGCCGCCGATTCTGGCGCGTTTCACGACGCGTTTTCCGAAAGTGCGGGTTTCGCTGCTCTCGGGCAACAGCGGGCAGGTCGAGCAGGCGTTGGGCGACCATGCCATCGACTTGGGGCTGGTCGAGAGCGTCAGCCGCCGCCAGGGACTTCACTACACACCGTTCCGGGCCGACGAACTGGTGCTGGTGGCGCGCCCGGGCGGGAAGTACGCCCGTACGGAGTCGGTAACGCCCGAAGCGTTGTGCCGGATCCCGCTGGTGCTGCGCGAGAACGGTTCCGGAACGCTGGAGGTGATCATCGCGGCGCTGGCCGACCGTGGAATCCGCCTTTCGCAGCTGAATGTCGTGCTGCGGCTCGGTTCGACGGAGGGGATCAAGGGTTTCGTGCGCCACAGCGACGCGATGGCGATCGTTTCGGCCTTCTCGGTGGTCGACGAACTGCGCAGCGGGGCCCTGCGGATCGTGGATCTGGAGGGCTTGACCCTGTTGCGGGACTTTGTCTTCGTGCACAACGAGGCGCATCCGGCGCGTCTGGTGCGTCAGTTCCTGGATTTCGTCCGGGTCGGGCTCTGAGGCTGTGCTATAACCTGTGGTTATTCCGTATAACGATTTTTTGTTCCGTATTTCGGGAAAAGGTGCGATCTTTGCGGCCGGGAAAATAAAAAGTTATTCTTATATGCTGGAAAAAGGCAACCGGGCCAATACGCTCCACGGTATTCTTCTGATCGCACTCTTCTCTTTTGCAGCCTTCTACATTGCCGAAATCCCCGTCGTCAGGCGGCTCTCGTTCAGCCCGCTGATCGTCGGCATCGTGCTGGGAATGCTCTACGCCAACAGCCTGCGCAACAAACTCCCCGAGACGTGGGTGCCGGGCATCAGGTTCTGTACGAAACAGGTGCTGCGCTGGGGCATCATCCTCTACGGTTTCAGGCTGACGCTGGCGCAGGTTGCGGCCGTGGGAATCCCGGCCGTAGTGGTCGACCTGGTGGTCGTGACGGTCACGATCCTGGGGGGCGTGCTGTTGGGGCGTCTGCTGAAGATCGACCGCGATACGGCGCTGATGACCTCCACGGGCAGCGCCATCTGCGGAGCTGCCGCCGTCCTGGGTGCCGAACCGGTGGTGAAGTGCGAAGGCTACAAGACGGCGATTGCCGTCTCGACGGTAGTGATCTTCGGGACGCTCTCGATGTTCCTCTACCCGGTGATGTATCGCGCGGGGCTGCTCGACGGCATGACCGACACCGAGGTGGCGATCTATACGGGCAGCACGCTGCACGAGGTGGCGCATGTCGCCGGGGCGGGCAACGCCATGGATTCGACCGATTCGCTGGGCATTGCCGCAACGGCCACCATTACGAAGATGATCCGGGTGATGATGCTGGCTCCGGTGCTGGTGGTGATGAGTTTCGCGCTGGCCGGACGGCGCCGCCGGGAGGCTGCCGCCGCACAGAACGCCCGGGCGGAGAAGAGCCGAATCGCGATTCCGTGGTTCGCCTTCGGGTTTATCGCGGTGATCTGCCTCAATTCGCTGCTGCAGTCGCTGCTGGGGGTGGCGAGCGTGCGGGAGATCCCGCTCAACGGCACGATCGAGTATATCGACACCTTCATGCTGACGATGGCCATGACGGCGCTCGGCACGGAGACGAGCCTCGACAAGTTCCGCCAGGCGGGTGCCAAACCCTTCGTGCTGGCCGGATTGCTCTACGTGTGGCTGGTCGTGGGAGGTTACTTCCTGACGAAATACCTGGTGGGCGTGTTGTAGGGTGGAAACGGCCGGCATGACGAATGCGGTCCGTGGGTGAAAACCTGCGGACCGCATTTTTTCGTGGCGTTTTCCCGGCGTTTTCCCGGACACGCTTCCGTTTCGAAATCTTGCCCTTTCGTTCGGGGAGGTTCAGTCGATGCGCGGGAGCTCGGGATGTTCGTGCTCGGAGTAGCGCAGGACCCGTTCGCGGATGAAGTCGGCGAAGCGGCGGGCTTCGTCGTCGGAGAGCGCTCCGGGACGGCTCATCAGCACCAGTCTGTGAGGATGGAAAGGCCGCCGGAACGAAGGATGGGTGTATTCGTGGGGGTTGGCGGTGAATCCCAGCCGTTCGTAGAAGTGGAGCCGCCGGATCGAGATCTCGTCTTCGGGCGGGTCGATCTCCAGGATGACGCGACGCCCTTCGCAGAAGGCCGCCAGGGCGCGGGACCCGATGTTCTGTCCGCGCAGGAGGGGCGATACGGCGAGGTGTTCGACATAGTGAAATCCATCGCCTCGCCAATGGAAGAGGATCCCGGCGAAGCGGCCGTCGCAGCGGATGGCGTCGGCCTCGAAGAGCGGGTCCCTGAAGGCGCGGTCGTAATCGTTTCCGTTCCAGCGTTCGCAGGCCGGGAAGGAGTTTTCGTAGAGTTCCCAGGCTTCGGTCCACGCTTCGTCGAGGCGGGAGCGGAAGGGGATGAATTGCAGGTTTGGTTCCGACATGTTTTTCCGATTTTGCGACAAGATACACGAAATTTTCGGAACTTCCAACCTGCTTTTCGCCCCTTTCCGTGAATCAGTCACTTTTCTCCGGTTGCGGGAATTGGTTTTTTCGCCGGGACTTCGGCCAGAAGGGGCCAAAATCCTCGGAAAAAAAGCAAAATGTGCTATCTCTTGAGGGAAAATTTTTATCGTTTTTCGCGGTTTTGTTGTAAATTTGTACGAGAATAAACTATTCATCGAAATCTTAGAAACGACATGATTGACAAATTGATGCCCAATTTGAAGCGGGCCGTGCGCCTGCTTTTTCCCACCGCCGCTCTGTTGTCGGCGATGCCGGGTCTGGCCCAGTGGCAGCCGGCCGGCGAACGGATCCGTACGGTATGGAGCGAACAGCTCGATCCAGAGCACGTATTGCCGGAATATCCGCGGCCGCAACTGGTGCGCGGCGATTGGCAGAATCTGAACGGACTCTGGAACTACGCCATCCTGCCGTTGGGTGAGCAGCCTGCGGCGTGGGAGGGTGAGATTCTGGTTCCGTTTGCCGCGGAGTCGTCGCTCTCGGGCGTCGGACGCCGGGTGGGCGCCCGCCAGGAGTTGTGGTACGAACGCACGTTTGCGGTTTCGCCGAAATGGTCCGGGAAGCGGGTGCTGCTCCACTTCGGGGCCGTGGACTGGCGGGCCGACGTGTGGGTCAACGGCGTGAGCGTCGGGACGCATACGGGCGGCTTCACCCCCTTCGAATTCGACATCACCGAAGCGCTGAAAAAGGGTGACAACACGTTGCGGGTCCGGGTTTGGGACCCCACGGACGAAGGCCCCCAGCCGCGCGGCAAGCAGGTCAACCATCCCGAAGGCATCTGGTATACGCCGGTGACGGGTATCTGGCAGACGGTGTGGCTCGAAGCCGTTCCGCAGCACTACGTGCGCGGCGTGAAGACGACGCCCGACCTCGATCGGAAGCTCTTCCGGGTCGAGACCGACCTTTGCGGGGCGCAGCCCGGTGACCGGGTGGTGGTCCGGCTCTTCGACGGGGAGACCGCGGTTGCCGAGACTGAGGCGCTGAGCGGCGCTCCGGCGGAACTCCACCTCCCGGAGCCGAAACTCTGGAGCCCCGATTCGCCGTTCCTTTACGATATGAGCATTGCGCTGGTGCGCAACGGCCGCACGCTGGACGAGGTTCGGAGCTATGCGGCGATGCGGAAGTTCTCGACGGGCCGCGACCGTTCGGGCGTCATGCGCCTGCTGCTCAACAACCGCCCGCTGTTCCAGTTCGGACCGCTGGACCAGGGCTGGTGGCCCGACGGGCTCTATACGGCACCGACGGACGAGGCGCTGGCCTTCGATGTGGTGAAGACCAAGGAGTTGGGCTATAACATGATCCGCAAGCACATCAAGGTGGAACCGGCCCGCTGGTACTGGCATTGTGACCGTCTGGGAATGATCGTCTGGCAGGACATGCCGAGCGGCGACCAGGCCGACCGAATGCCGCAGTGGCAGAGCAGGCAATACTTCACGGGAGAGGAGAAACATCGTTCGCCGCTTTCGGAGCAGTATTACCGCAAGGAGTGGCGGGAGATCATCGACTGCCTCTATTCGTTCCCCTCGATCGGTGTATGGGTGCCCTTCAACGAGGCGTGGGGACAGTTCAAGACCGTGGAGATCGCCGAGTGGACCAAGGCCTACGATCCTACGCGGCTGGTGAACCCGGCCAGCGGCGGCAACCACTACCTGACGGGCGACCTGCTCGACCTGCACAACTACCCGGCTCCTGAGCTTTATCTCTATGACCACAACCGTCCCACGGTGCTGGGCGAATACGGCGGTATCGGTCTGGTGCTGGAGGATCACCTGTGGGAGCCCGACCGGAACTGGGGCTACGTGCGTTTCGACTCCCCGAAGGCCGTGACCGACGAATACGAACGTTATGCGGAGATCCTTTCGAGACTCATTCCGAACGGCTTCTCGGCGGCGGTCTACACGCAGACGACCGACGTGGAGATTGAGGTCAACGGACTGATGACCTACGACCGCAAGGTGATGAAGGTGGAGCCCGAGCGGATCCGGGCGATCAACACGCGGATCTGCCATTCGCTCGACGAATAGGGAGACCTTTTTCTTCCTGTAAAACGGCGGTCCGGAGAAATTCCGGACCGCCGTTTGTTTTCGGGTGGAGGGGCCGCCTATCGGTTGAGTTTACCTTCGAGCATCTTGATGAAGTAGCCTCCGACGACGGAACGGGCCTGGAATCCGACCTGCCGCGGGGTGTCGGTGTAGACCCAGTCGGACATCGGGACGCGGTCGGTGGTCTCGTTCATGAAGCGGTAGACGGGCTCGATGAACTGCTCGAACTCGCCGGGCGTGTCCGAGAGGGTGGCGGTCCACATGATCCAGTCGGTCTTGGTGTAGGTCCGGCGGTTGTCGAGCGGGAGTCCGTAGGTGTTCTGCTTCGTGTGGTAGTAGGCGAGTTCGGTCCGGGCGATCTCGGGGTCGAAAATCTCCAGTCCGAGCAGTTTGTCCCAGACGAGGTTGTACTTCTGGCTCCAGGTTCCGGGCTTGTCGAACGTCAGGCGGTAGTGGTCGCCGTCGGCAGCCATCTCCTTCCATTTAGCGGCCATGTCGCGGGCCGTGGCGAACGACTCGTCGGCCAGGGCCTGGTCGCCGAGCATCTCGGCCAGCATCCCGTAGGAGGCGATGCCCATGATGGCCTTGATGGAGAGGTTCGTGTTGTGGGCGAAGTGGCCTGCGAAGTCGTCCGTGCAGAGCTGGTTGGCGGGGTCGAGCCCGTGTTCGAGGAGGTAGTTCTTCCAGACGGTCAACGTCTCCCAGTGCTTCCGGGCGTATTCGGCATTCCCCTCGACGGCGGCGACGGCGGCTGTCAACACGAGCATGTTTCCGCTCTCTTCGACGGGCATGTCGCCGCCGTAGGTCTGTCCGTTGGCCAGGGGATAGGTCCCGACGTCGTGCGCGGCGAAGGGCTTGGTCCACTTGCCGCTCTCGCTGTAGTAGAAGATGTGGTTGAGCATCCCCTTCACGAGTTCGGGGTTGTAGAGCAGGAAGAGCGGAGCCGAGGGATAGGAGATGTCCACGGTTCCGATCGAACCGTTGGAGAAGTTCTCCTTGGAGAGCCACAGCAGCTCGCCCTGGGGCGACTCCACGAGTTTGTGGGCGGCGATGGCCTGCCGGTAGGCCAGGGCGCAGAGTTCGGCGTAGGAGCGGCCGCCGGCCTCTTCCGTGGCCTGCATCATCTCGCGGTCGAACGTCTCGCAACGGTCGAGCGTTGCGTTGTAGGTATCTGCGGCGGCCTTCAGTTCGCAGCGGATGTCGTTTTCGCCCGTGCGGTTCCAGTAGGGTCGAAGGTTCTCGCCGAAGTACTGGATCGAATAGAGGTCGTCGTATCCGAGCAGGACGTAGTCGCAGACAGCATCCGCACCGACCTTTCCGAGGTCATTGGCATAGGCCAGGACGACGGGCTCCTTGAGCATGTTTTCGGTCCGGATGCTCTGCGTTCCTTCGGGAAGGGTTCCCGAGGCGGTGAAGGCCTCCTTCGAGTCGTAGTAGTCTGCCAGGGCGATTTTTCCCTTGCCCGAAGGGGTTGCGAGGTAGAAGTATCCCCAGTCGATGCGGACGTTGTCGCCCTTTTTGCCGAGGATGTTCTGCTCGACGGTTCCCGTGCGCACGAAGTCGATGCCTTCCCCGCTTCCGGTTTCGGAGACGACGGGCTGGCTCAGGTCGTCGACGGCAAACTGCGGCGTGGCTTCGAGGTAGAGCTGTACGTCATGCTCGGCCTCATCGACGGCACGGACCTGCCAGGTGAGGTAGTTCACCGGCCGGGAGAGCAGGGCGAGGTCGTCCATCAGGAGCGGTGCGGTGAAGATCACCTCGACCTCGACCCCTCCGCAGAGGAACGTGTAGACGGTCCGGGTGGGGAGTACGCTGACGGACTTCTGCTCGGCGACCTGTCCGAAACCTTCGTAGGGGATCTTGCGGAAGAGCCCGAAATCGACGTAGGCGCCGCCTACGGTGTTGTGGCAGTGTGCGGCGATGGTGACCGTTCCGGGTTTGAGCGTGGCGGCGGCTTCGGCCGGGAGCGATTTGCGGATATAGCTCTCCCAGGTGTTGCCGGTATTGGCGACCTCGACGCCGTTGACGTAGAGTTCGAAGACGTCGTCGTGCGAATATTCGAGGAGGAGATCCTCGGCCGAGAGATCGCGGTCGAGCTGGAAGGTGCGGCGCACCCAGATGTCGCGGTTGTCACCCTGCCATTCGGTCCCGATTTTGGGCATTTCGGGCGATCCGAAAGCTCCGGGGCCGGTTTGCCAGGCGGAGTCGTCGTAATCGGGCGAGGTCCAGGCTCCGGCGGGTTTGCGGTCGGTGACGTAGCGTGCCGACCAGGGTTCGAGGGCGATGGTCGGGAGGATGGTTTCGAGTTTCGGGTTTTCGAGTCCGATGATCCGGTAGGTGGTTCCGTCGACGCGGATTGCACCGGTCAGGGGCTGGTCCTTGCCGGTCCAGTGCCGGGTGGGCGATTCGTTGAGGCGGTCGGTGGCGGACCACACCGAGAAGTAGGGGTCCACGGTGACGAGCGGTACGGCGGAGGGCCGCACGGCGGTCGAAAGCGAGGTGTCGGTCTGCTCGATTGCATTTCCGCAGGCCGTCATGGTCGCCGCAGTGGCGATGAAAAGGAGTTTCCGGGTGATTTGCATGTCAGTTATTTGGTTTGATTGATCTTTTGTCCGGGATAGGGTTCTACCAGGCAGCGCCGGGCCCAGGCTTCGTAGGCCTTGACCAGTTCGGCAACCTTTTCAGGGTACTTGGCGGCGAGGTTGCGGCGTTCGCTGCGGTCGTTGTTCAGGTCATAGAGTTCCCACGGGGCGCGTTCGCCGGGTCGGACGATCTTCCAGCCGTCGGCCGAGAGATAGGCCCGTTCGTTGAAGTGCTCGAATCCGATACCTTCTTGGTGGCCCTCCCGATGCCCATTGCGCAGAACGGGCACCAGGCTCAGACCCTCCATCGGGATGATCTCATGTCCCTTGTAGCGTTCGGGATAGGTTGCACGAGCGAGTTCCACGCAGGTGGCCATAATATCCATGACGTGTCCTGTTTCGGCCGTCACGCTGCCCTTGAGCCGTCGGTCCATGCCCTTCGGCCAGCAGGCAATCATCGGGGTGCAGATGCCTCCTTCGTAGGATTTGGCTTTCCAGTAGCGGAACGGCGTGTTGGCGACATTGGCCCATTCGGCCCCCAGTGAGGCATAGGTGGTTTCGGGTCCCGGGAGGACCTCCTTCTGCCGGGGATAGACCATCTCGCGTCCGTCGCGCGTCCGATCCGGACGGTCGTTCTCGCCCGGCGGATAGTTTTGGCAGACTTCGCTGCTGCAGCCGTTGTCGGACAGGAAGAGGATCAGCGTGTTGTCGAATTGTCCGGTCTCTTCGAGGGCGCGGATCACCTGCCCGATTCCCTGATCCATACGGTCGACCATTGCCGCATGGACGGCCATGGCCCGGGCATCCCATTCAGCCGTGGGATTCTCTTCCCAACGGTCGTGGAACTGCCGTTCGGAGAGGAAATCCTGCTGGTCGCCGAAGAGCCCTGCCTGCCGTTGCCGTTCGTAGCGGGCTTCGCGGATCTTCTCCCAGCCTGCGGTATAGGTATCCTTGTATTTTTCGATATCTTCGGGCAGGGCGTGCAGCGGCCAGTGGGGTGCAGTGTAGGCCAGATACAGGAAGAAGGGTCTCTCCGAATCGGCATATTGCCGGATCTCCTGTTCGGCCCGGTCCGAAAGGGCCTGCGTGATGTAATAACCTTCGGGCACCTCGCGGATCGGGACCTCCCCCTCGACCAGGCTGAACGGGTCGAAATAGTCCACGACGCCATAAATGGTTCCGTAGTGGGAGTCGAAACCCCGGTTGACTGGGTAGTTGCACAGGTCGGAGAAGGTCTCATGGAAGACCTTGTGGTTGAGCCAGTCGCGCTGGTCGCTCCGGAGCGGAGTCTCGGCGACGTGCCATTTTCCGACCATCGAGGTCGAGTAGCCGGCATCGCGGAGCACCTCGGCGATCGTCACGGCGTTGCGCGAAAGGGTTCCGCGGTAACCGGGCAGATGGTCGTTGAAGGTCATGCGGCCGATTCCGGCCTGGTGCGGGTAGAGACCCGTGAGCAGCGAAGCCCGGGTCGGGCAACTGCGGCTTGTGTTGTAGAATCTCGTGAAACGGAGTCCTTCGCGGGCCAGTCGGTCGAGATTCGGGGTTTGTATTTCGCCGCCATAGCAGCCGAGGTCCGAATATCCGAGATCGTCACACAGGATCACCAGAATATTGGGACGTTTGTCGGCGGGACGTTTGGCGTCGGCGTGGGAGGCCCCGGCGGTCAGCAGGGCCGCCGGGATCATCATTCGGTTCAGTTTCATGCATTGGGTTTGTTGGTCGGCTCGAACGTGACGGCGCAGCCTCCGTCGGCGGCCATTTCGATCCGCAGCGAGTCGGCTGACGTAACCCGGCGCTCTTCGATGCGGTAGGCGGTCCGCAACGGGGAGTTCACGTCGTCGGCGTAGATGCGGGCCGTGTAGGTGACGCCGGGCTTGAGGAATCCGAGGGGTTGTTCCAGCGTGCGGGCTTCGGCGTTGGTCCCGGCCCCGAGGAAGAAACGCTCTCCGGCGCGTCGAGCCACGACGATATAGTCGCCGATCTCGCCCTGCAGGGCTTCGGACCAGTCGCAGTCGGCGTCGAAGTCGCGGAAGAACCGGAAGGCCGGATGCCCTTCGTAGTTCTCGATCAGGTCGGCGGCCATCTGCAGCGGCGAATAGATGATCACCCAGTTTGCGATCTGGCGGGCCAGGGTGGTCTTGATCGAGCAGTGGGTGTTGTCTCCGTTCCACTGGATGCGGCCCGAGTCGGCCTTGGCGCGGTCGTAGTAGATGTCGAAGATGCCGGGGGTATAGTCCATCGGCCCGCTCAGCAGCCGTACGAAGGGCAGCGTGCAGAGATACTCCGCGGAGTTGCCTTCGGACCAGGCGTTCCACTCCATGCCGCGGGCCCCCTCACGGGTCATCATGTTGGGCCAGGTGCGGCGGATGCCGGTCTCCTTGATCGGTTCGTGGACGTCGAGCATGATGCGGTACTTCGCGGCCAGCTCCACGACGCGCTGGTAGTGCTGCACGCCGTACTGCGAGTGGTGGGAGTATCCGCCCTTGAAACCTCCGGCGTAACCCGTCTTGAGGGTGTGGATGCCCAGTTCGGCGTAGCGCTGCATGGCCCGCTCCATGTGGGCCTCGTAGTCGGGGATGTTGCCGCCGGTTTCGTTGTGCATCCAGAGTTCGATGCCCTTTTCGGAGGCGTAGCGGGCGATACGCTCCAGGTCGAAGTCGGCATAGGGCTCCACGTAGTCGAACTGCTGGTTTCCGCCCCAGTTCTCCCAGCCGCGGTTCCAGCCCTCGAACAGCACGCCCTGAATGTCGTTCGCAGCGGCGAAGTCGATGTGTCGGATGGCGTTCTCGGTGGTGGCACCGTGGCGCGGGCCCATGGTCCAGACCTGCGTTCCGAGGTGCATTCCCCACCAGACTCCGACATATTTCTGGGGTCGGATCCACGAGGTGTCGGCGATCTTCGAGGGTTCGTTGAGGTTGAGGATCAGCGACGAGTTGATCAGTCCGACGGCCCGGTCTGCGATCTGCAGCGTGCGCCACGGCGTGGTGAACGATCCCGCGAGGCGGGCCTTCACGCCGTCGGGCAGCGGGGCCAGCTCGGCCTTGAATGCGAGTGAATCCTGCCGCAGCAGGTGCATTTCGGGATAGTCGTAGAGGGCCGCCTCATGGATCGAGCCGTAGAGGCCGCCGCAGCGGAATGTGAAGGGGGTGTTGGCGCGTTCGACGGCCGAGACGGGCTGCTCGCGGTAGGGGAGCTCGTAGGTGTCGTAATTCCCGTCGATGCTCCACGAGAGTCCGTTCTGCGCGAAGCGGAAGGTGGTGTGTTCGTCGGTCAGCCGCAGCGAATCGGCCGGCGTGTCGTACTCGTAGCGGAATCCGATGCCGTCGTCGAAGGCCCGCACCCGCAGCACGAGCGTAACCCCTTCGCTGTTGCGCATTGTCACGGCCATCTCTTCGTGACGGTCGCGGATCACCTTGTTTTCGCCCCAGGGCTGCGTCCAGGTTTCGTCACGCCGGTCGCGGGCCACGCCCGTGACGGCGAATCCCGAAGCGAGATTCAGGCCGTCGGCTTCGAGTCCGAGTTCCGATGCGGAGATCAGGGCTTTCCCGTCGACATCGACCTGCAGGGCGGGGACTCCGCCGTCATCGATCGAAACCGTGGTGCGGATTCTTCCGTCGGGCGAGGTGACCGAATTGTCGTTCGCGCAGGAGATCAGCGCTATTGCTGCAGCAGCCGCTGCAAGACAGAGGAGAAATTTTTTCATCGGGAAACAAGTTGGTGTTTGCGGTTTGGGCTTTTGCCGTTGGGTTCGTGGTACGACATCGGACAAGGCCCTCCCTCGCGGGGAGGGCCTCGCTCGATATCAGGACAAAGTTACATTTCGGGAGGTTTGTTCAGAGTCCGCCCGGAGTTCTCAGTGGAATACGGGCCGGTCGACCGAAGCCGAGGTGGGCTGCTGTCCGGGCGAGACGGGCCATCCGTCGACCCAGTTGATGCGGTCGAGCATCAGCGTGCGGTAATTCAGATCCTCCGTATAGGCGTGGTAGAGGATCCAGTCCTGCCCGTTGTCGTCGGTGATCAGGCGCGAGCAGTGTCCGGGCGACGAGAAGGTGTCGTTGCCCTGGAGGACGAGTTCGTCGTTGACCTGCATCATGTCGTTCCCGTCCTTGTCGACATAGGGTCCGAAGAGGCTCTGCGAGCGCCCGACGACCAGCCGATAGGTCCCGCCCTTGGAGTAGTCACCCGTGGAGACGATCAGGTAGTACCAGCCGTCGCGTTTCACGACGACGGTTGCTTCGTACTGACCTCCGGCCACTTCGCGGCGTTTCTGGGTCTCCTTGTTCTTGATGGCCAGGCCGTCTTCGGTGAGTTCGAGGACGCTGATGTTCCGGAAGCTGCCCCAGAAGAGGTAGTTGCGTCCGTCCTCCTGGTAGAGGTAGGCATCGATGGAGATGTCTACGCCCTGTTCGTCGCTGTCGATGAGCTTGCCGTAATCCACGAACGGACCCGTGGGCGAGTCGGCGACGGCGACCCCGATGGCGTGTTTGTAGTTGTCACCCGGCTGGGAGTAGTAGCATACGTACTTGTCACCGATGCGGTTGATCGAGGGGGCCCAGATTCCGACATTCCCGTTGGTGATCTGGGGATGGTTCTGGTCGGTGAACATCGCCCCGACGCGTGTCCACGTCATCAGGTCGGACGACCGCATGATCGGGACGTTCCTCATGTTTGCATCGTCGCGGTCGTGCTCCGTGGCGTAGAGGTAGAAGTAGCCGTCGTCGGCGCGGATCACGTCGGGATCGGGCAGCGAGAACTCCGTGAAGATCGAATTCCGGTAGGCGACGGGCAGCGTCGTCACGGTCAGCGTGTTCGTTGCCGATGCCATCCAGGTGTTGTCCTCGACCTGGCTGCGCACGCTCCATACGAGCGGCAGGGTCTGCGAGCCCTCCTCGGCATGGTCGTCGAAGAGCGCCTGTACCTGCTCCTTCGTAAGCGAGATTTCGGTCTCTTCCCCGGCGTCGAACGTAGCCAGCGGGGCCGAGAAATCCCCGTCCTGCCGGTCGATCAACAGGGTGTACGTGGGGGTCTTCTGCCCGTTGCTGCGGGCTGCCGACCAACTGAAGCGGAGCGATTCGCCGAGCAGTACCAGATCGGCCCGTTCGCCATCCTCGGGGGTGAAGAGAGCCTCGACAACATAGGGCTCCACGGTATTGGTAACCGTCAGCGAGCGCTGGGCCGGGCTTGCGAAGCTTTGATCTCCGGCGAGGGTTTTCACGCTCCAGACGAGCGAGGCCGTTCCGTCCTGCTGCGTAGCGTCGTAGACGGTTTTCAGCTCCTGATAGGAGAGTGTCAGTTCCGTGGTCCGGTTGTCGTCGGTGCGGAATGCGGCGGCCGGATCGGAGAAGTCGCCACCCTTGCGGTCGAAGACCAGTTCGTAAGCGTCGAACGAGCCTTGTGCGGCCTCCCACCAGAAGGTGAGCGAATTCAATGCGTCGAGGTTGACGGCAAGACCCTCCTTGGGAGCGGTCAGCGTTGAGACGACAGGGTCGTTCCCGCCCGTCGGCCCGTCCGGGCCAGTCGGATCGGAGTCCGACTGGCCGCAGGCCGACAGCATTCCGACGCAAAGCAGTGCGAAGGTGCTGATCATCACGTTATTCATGTGCGTTGAAGAACTCATGGGTATAGTGGCCCTTCTCGACATTCATATAGAGTCGCAGGTCGGTGTACCAGCGATCGAGGTCATTTCCGTCGCACAATTTGTCGGGATATTTGAAGGCGGTTGCCCATTGGTCTCCTACACCTGGCTGCACATACCAATAGCTTGCCGCCGTGGAGGCATTGGGACGGTCCCCGTTACCGTCCATGCGCCCGTAGTACTGTTGTACACCATTAATAACCACAGTGAATTTGTAACGCGAGTCAAATGGATCCCAACTCCAGCCGGTCTCTTGAAGTTCGATGTGCAGGTCTTCGACGAGCCAGACGCCCTTTCCTTCGTAGGTCATTTCGGTCTCCTCGCGAGTCCAAGAGTAAAAGTGGGCAACCTTGTCTACCGAAGCCACATAGGCCGATCCCGTAGCGATGTTGAATCGGATGCGGTAGATGCCGGTTTCGGAGACGGGAGCCTCGGCGGCATCTGCGGATTCGATCTTCGTGACCTTCGAACCGTTGTCGGTCAGTGTATAGAGCGCATCGTTGAATTCCGAGCGGAAGTAGAACTTGCTGCCGCCCTCGATCTTGGTGAAGATTTCGTATTTGTAATCCTCGTCTTTGAAGGCATCGGCCTCACCTCCGGCGTTGTCGATTCCCGGGTTGTAGGACTCTGCCGTGATGTAGGCCATCTGCTGCCCGGCTTCGGTGCCCGTACCGTCGATGTAGAGAGCATCGCCGTCGGCAAAACTCTTCACTTCGACCGGATTGACAAATTCATGGGTGTAGTGCCCCTTGTCGGCATTCATGTAGAGGTTGACGTCGGCAGCCCACTTCCCGAGGTTCGAGTCGTCGCAGAGCCAGGCCGGATACTTGAATACCCAGAAGTCCCATCCCGTATAGGAGAGTTGCAGGTGCCAGTAGGAGGAGTCTTCGCTCTCCTCCGGACGTTCGCCGGTCACGAGGTCCTGGTTGTTCTTCGAAAGGCCCTGCACCTGATCGATGCCATCGAGTTTCATGACGAAACGGTAGCGGTCCTCCTTGTAGGATCCCATGTCGCGGAGTACGATGTGGTAGGAGGACAGCGTCCACAGGCCCTTGCCGGCGTAGTTCATCTCAGCATCGGTGTAGCTGTTCGCGTCGTAGCCACCCCAGGCAAAGCGGAGATTGATGTACTCGACCTTGCGGATGTCGATCTTGTTTGTTCCGTCGGCCTTGAAGCGGATGCGGTAGATGCCCGTATCTTCGACCGTGGTGTAGGACTCCGCTTCGCTTTCGGTCTCGACAAATCCGTCGGCCGAGGTCGCCTTGAAGAAGTGGATCTTCTCGTCGTCGTCGCTCAGGGTGTAGAATCCGTACTGCTCACCGGCCTCCAGACGGGTGAAGATTTCGTAGTAGGGGAAATCGTTCCAGTCTTGCCCTACCTTTTCCAACCGGTCATGCCAGCTGTCGTTGTCGGTCCTGTAATATCCGTCGTTGATGAAGGTGGCTTTCTGTCCGTCTTCGCTCGATTCGGGAATGCCGATGTAGAGCGGGTCGCCGTCGGCGAATTCCGGGAGTTTTACCTGCGGGATGATCGAGAAGGTCCGGATCTCCTCGGAGATCTTCACGTTCTGGTCGATTTTGGCGTAGACGGCCCATTGCAGGTAATAGGGATCCTCGGTGGCTGCGGCCTCCGAAGCGTTGTAGAGTTCGGCGAGCTGCGCCTGGGTTACGGTGGCCTGTGTGGCGGCTGCGGCCTCGGTCGTGGGGTTCACGTCGATGCTCAGCAGCGGCTCCGAGAAGTCCGCATCGGCCTGATCGATGACCAGCGTGTAGGAGATCTGCTTCTCATCCCCGAGCCATACGGGTTCCGACCACGAGAAGTCGACATCCTCGGTGAGCTCCTTCAGGTTGAGAACCGCATCATTTTCGGGCGCGATGAGGGTCTCGACGACAACCTCCGCACGGGTCGTAAGCGTCAGGGTGCGGGTTTCGTTCGAGGGTGTGCGTCCGGTATCCGTGAGGGTGTAGACTCTCCAGTCGAGGACAGCCGTCTCACCGGCCTCGTCGACATTTTCGTCGAAGAGGGCCTGGATATCCTCCAGCTGCAGCGTGTAGTTGTTCTCTGTGGTTTCGAAGCTCGCCACGGGAGCCGAGAAGCTGCCTCCGTTCTTGTCGAAAGCGAGTTCGTAGGTTACGTCTCCTGTTGCCGGCTGCCATTCGAAGCGCAGACCCTCGAATTCGTCGGGATCCAGCAGCAGCATACTGACGCTCAAACCGTTTTTCGGCGTTTCCAGCTTTTGAACGTTGGCCGGACCTCCGTTGCCTGAATCCGTATCGTCCGACGAGCAGGAAGCAAGCATCGCAGAGGCTGCAAACAGATATAACAGTTTTTTGTAAAGTCTCATAGACAGGGTTTGTTGATAGGTTGTTTTTCAGAATTTCGGTTTTTGCGGCTCGGGGGCTGCTATTCCACGGTGATGGAGTTGAGCAGGTCGAGTTTTCCGTCGTGGATGAGTTTGAGGATCAACTCGCCGAAGAGGGTGTTCTGCCAGGCGAACCAGGCGCGGGTAAACTTCTGCGGGTTGTCCTTGTGGAAGGACTCGTGCATGAATCCGGTCCCGGCATCGGTGGTCATGAGCATCTCGATGCAGGTCTTGATTTCGGCATCGTCGGTCGACGTGAAGGCCTTCATCATGATGCTCATGGGCCAGATCATGTTGTAGCCGATGTGCGGGCCGCCGATTCCCTCCCCGGCGGTTCCGCGGAAGAAGTAGGGGTTTGCCTCGCTCCAGACGAAGCGGCGGGTATTTTCATAAATGGGGTCCGTGCGCTCGACATCGCCCAGGTAGGGCATGGCCAGCAGGCTCGGGACGTTGGCGTCGTCCATCAGGAACCGGTTTCCGAAGCCGTCGACCTCGAAGGCGTAGATCTTGCCGAACTCCGGGTGCTCGACGACGGCGTACTTTTTCAGGGCCGCCTCCACCTCGTCGGCCAGCGCCAGGCACTCCTTGGCGAGGGCCTTTTCGCCGTTGACCTTGCGGAGGATCTCCGCGGCCTTGCGCAGCGAGCTCACGGCGAAGAAGTTCGACGGGACGAGGAAGTCGAAGGTCGTGGCGTCGTCCGAGGGCCGGAACGAGGAGACGATCAGCCCCACGGGGTTGACCGGATTGCCCCACCCGTCGCAGCACTTGGTATCCAGCTGGCGGTCGGTGGTCCGGCGGAAGTAGTAGGGACCGGGATTCTCCTTGCGCTGCTGGGTGCGGAATGTCGTGAGGATGTTCCGCACGGCCTTGACCCAGATCTCTCCGAAGACGGATTCATCGCCCGTTGTTTTCCAGTAGTGGTAGGCCAGCCGGATGGGATAGCAGTGGGAGTCGATCTCCCACTTGCGCTCGTGTACTTCGGGGAGGATCGGCGTTCCGGTCTGGTCCGACTCCCAGTGGCTTCCCGTCGCCCCGTCGTTGAAGGCGTTGGCGTAGGGGTCCGTGTTGATGAGCTTGAACTGCCGGACGATGACCCCCGCAATCATGTTGCGGAGGTGTTCGTCGCGGGGTGTCAGCTGCACGTAGGGCCAGACCTGGGCGCCGGAGTCGCGGAGCCACATGGCATGGATGTCGCCCGTATAGACGAACGTGTCGTAGAGACCGTCCTCGCCCTTGTCCTTGAAATGGACGGTGGTGTCGAGCGTGTTCGGGAAGCAGTTGCCGAACATCCAGGCCAGTTTTGCATTGGTAAGCATCCCCTGGACCTCGGCGATGGTCTGCTCGACGGCCTCGGAGACGAACAGCCGGTCCTGCGGCGCGGGGCGCTGCGACTCATGGTTCTGAGCCGCGAGCACTCCGACGCCCAGCAGGGCGGAAAGGGATAACAGCAATCTCTTCATCGCATCGCCTATTTGTCTTTGAACGAGCGTTCGTGGTAGTAGTCGGCCTTGTCCGTGTTGTTCATGTGCACGCGGAACGTGGCGAGCTTGTCGGCACCCTCATTTATGTTCTCTCGGGTCTTCCAGGTGTGGGCCCACTCGTCGGTGAGCGAACTGTGCGTGAAGCGGTAGATGTTGTAGAACTTGGGATCGGCCTCGGGGGTTGCGTTGTTGCGGCAGTCGTCGTCCCAGAACGACCAGCGCTCGACGCTTCCGTCGTCGTAGGTTGCGAGGAAGTAGTAGCGGGTGTCCGTTGCGCTGCCGTTGGTGACTACCCAGGCGTAGTCGACAATCTCCCAGACGCCGTTGCCCACATAGTCCATCTCCTCCTGGCTTGCAGATCCGAACCAGGGGTGGTTCCAGAACTCGACCTTTTCGATGCGCTTCATCGACCACTCCATCGTGTTGAAGTTGATGTAAATCCAGTAGATTCCTTCGGCTGGAGCGCTGTTTTCGGTCGCTTCGGTGTAGGTGCAGCGGAGGGTTCCATCCTCTTCGAGTGCATAGTAACGGTCGAGGTTGTCCGTGACGTAGAAGCTGCCGGCGGAGAGCTTTGTGAAGCACTCCATGGCCCCCTGTTCTCGATCGGCGATGTGCTGGCCTTTGGTTGTCCCGACCGGGAGGGCGGCATTGAATTTGATTTCACCCTGATTTTCCGATGCGGAACCCTGAAGCGACAAGGTTGTCGGCAGCGGGTCGACCGTATTGGGGAGTGTGACCAGAATCGTCTGGGCGTTCTGGGCATCGACATACTGGTTGAGCCCCTGAATCGTGCGAACGGTCCATTTTACGGAAGTGGTCTGTCCGGGCAGCCCGCCGCACAGCGATACGATGGTCGAGAGCGTGGTGGTTTCGAGTTCGAGCGAGGGCTCGAAGCCGTTGGAATCACTCGTGGCCACATAGGCCGGATTGGAGAAGTCCCCCTCTTCGGAGTCGAAAAGAACCTGATAGACGACGCTCCCGGCCGATGAACTCTCCCATTCGAAGATGACGGAGAGTCCGGTCGTGATGTCGATTGCGTATTGGTCTTTGGGGAAGTACAACTGGGGTGCGGAGAGTTCGGCAGCACCGTTGTCCTTCTCGTCGGAATCGCAGGCCGCAGCGGTAGCGGCGAGCACGGCAGTCAGGAATAGATACAATATGCGTTTCATGGTTCAAATCGGTTTATTGGTTCCTTTCAATGATCCACATGGATTCGATGGCCTGCGCGGCGCTCGTATAGGCACCGAGCGATCCTCCGGTCCCGGGTTCGCGGGCTTCGGTGCACTTGACGCCGAAGTAGGAGTCCTCCCAACCCAGCGCGGATTTGTCGATTCCGATGGTCCAGTAGTAGGAAGCGTGGCGCAGCACGTAGCGGGTCAGCTCCTGCCGGATGGTGGGATCCACGGCGTCTATATCCTTGTCGATGGCCATGCGTGCGGCCCAGTGGAAGAGTACGGCGTGGAAGATCGAGTTGTTCTCGTCGGTTCCTTCGTCGCGCATGATCTTTTCGCCCTCGTAGGTTTCGTTCATCGACGAGGCGGTCATTTGTCCGCGGGCTGCGGAGATGGCCTTTTTGATGTATCCTTCATTTCCGGTGAGTTTCCAGAGCAGGCGTCCGGCCTCCATGCAGGTTCCCTGGGTGTAGCTCAGAGGGGGATTGTCGAGCGTTCCGTCGTCATTCATGGCATGGATGTTCTGGTCGAAACAGGTCTGCGACTCTTCGAGATAGCGGTTGTACTCCTCGCTGTTCCCGGCCTCCTTGGCGTACTGGGCCAGCATGGCCGAGGCGATGGCACCGGGGCCGTTCGTACAGCTGTTTGCCCCCAGGCTGGTCATTTTCCAGGGAAGCCAGCCGTATTCGTTCAGCGCGAAGCGGGGTCTTACGCACTCGTCCCAGGTCTGCTTGGCGGCGTTGTAGTAGGTCTCATCCCCCGTTGCGTCGTACATCTGCAGCAGGGCGATGGTGATCCAGAGCGTATCGTCCGTGAAGTCGTTTCCGAATCCCGAAGATCCGCGCCACGAGGTGTTTCCCTCGTAGTTGTTGCCGCGTTTGTCATACCAGCGTTTGAAGTAGCTGCGGATGAGAGCGGCCTGGTCGGGATCCGTGAGTTTGATACGGTTGTAGTAGTCGACCATGGCAGCCATGGCGTGCGCCTGCTGCCAGTAGCAGTTTCCGTTGTTGTTCTGGTTGTTGTATTCGCTGTAGGAGAATACGCCGTCGGCGCCGTTTCGGTTCGAGCTGCAGTAGAAGCGCTCGATGAATGCCGTCGATACGGAATCGGCGGCATCGGCCCAGTCGATTTCGTAATTGGCGTAGGTATTTGCCTTTTGTTCGGTCTTCGGATTGGTGATCGACATGTAGTCCTCTTCACAGCCCGCGGGGATGAGGGCGAGCATGGAGAATACGAACAGAGTTCCCATGGATTTATAGAGTTTCATAGTTTCAGGTTTTATTTGAATTTATATTCGTGCCACCAGGTTCCGGCCGGGTTGTCTGCATTCAGATAGAGGTAGCAGTCGAATGCGCGGCCGCAATCTGTCGTGAGGAAGTTGTAGGTGTTGTCCCAGTCGGCATTTCCGAGCGAGGTGTAGAGGTTCACCTTGAGGTAGTCGGTCGTATAGGAGGATCCGAGCGAGCTCTGGGTTCCGAGGTAGAGCATGGATCCGTCGCCGAGGGTGGCATTGAACCGGTGTCGCGAGTCGTTTGCCGAGTTGTCGGAGATGGTGTTCTCGTAGTCGGCGAGCAGCCAGACTCCTTTGCCCTGGTAGTCCATGGTGACCCGGGCTGTCGACATCTGGTTGTCGGCCCAGGCTGCGGCGTAGTATTCGATCTTGGAGATGGTGTTCGACTCCCAGGTCATTACGCCGAAATCGATCTTGATCCAGTAGATGGCCTCGGTGGCGAAACGGTTGTTGACGGGGGTTTCGGAGTCGGTCACCGTTCCGTCGTCGTTGAGGCTGTAGTAGCGTCCCAGGTCGTCGACGACGGTAAAGTCGCTGCCGGCCTTGATCCGGGTGAATGCTTCGAAGGTTCCCTCCGTAGCGGCCACGTTGTCGATTCCTGCCGAGACGGCCATTGCGATTCCGTTCTGGGGGTCCTCGGTAGCTTCGCCCTGGAGCGTGATGCGCTGGGGCAGCGGCGACATGGAGTTCATGGTCGTGACGCAGAGCAGGCGCGATTCGGTGTAGACGCTTCCGTTGATTCCTTTCGAAGCGCGGACGGTCCAGCGGAGGTTCCCGGTTTCCCGGGTTCCGAGGCCTGCGGTCCGGGCCACGGTGTTGAGGTCCTTGGCCGAGACGCTCAGATAGGTCTGCGAACCGGTGAGCTGGCTGGTCATGGCGGCGAGGGGCTGCGAGAAGTCTCCGTTTTCACGGTCGAAGAGGAGCTCGTAGGATACGAATCCGTTGTCTTCGGCGATCGAGGGGCTCCATTCGAAGCGCACGTCGCTGCCCTGGGAGAGGTCTACGCTCTTGCCTTCGGCGGGGAGATAGAGTTTGTTCCCGGTCTGGATGTTGTAGTTGATCTCATTGCCCTCGTCCGAACATCCGGAGACGAACGGCGTGGCCGCGAGGGCCATGATCGTGATATTTCGCAATAGGGTATTCATAATTTCAGGTTATTAGCGTAATTCCGATGCGGGTTTACCATCCGGGGTTCTGCGTGAGGTTGTGGTTGATGTCCCGTTCGCTCTGGGGGATGGGGAACCAGTATTTCATGTTGTATGCCGAGGGGCACTGGATGTTGCTTCCGTCGTCGAGGTAGGGGGCACCCGTTGCCCGGGAGGTCAGATAGGCGGCTCCGGTGCTCTTGAGCGAGGGGTTGTCAAGCAGTGCCCAGCGGCGGATGTCGAAGCAGCGGCGTCCTTCGAGCGCGAGTTCGGCGCGGCGTTCGTCGCGGATGGTCTGACGCAGCTCCTCGCTGTCGCCGGGATATGCGCAGTAGTCTGCGTCGAATCCGGCGCGTTCGCGCAGCGGGCGGATCGTGGCGTCCCAGATTTCGGAGGTCATCTGGCCGGTTTCGTACATCGACTCGGCGTACATGAGCAGCACGTCGGCGTAACGGATCTCCATGAGGGGCTTGTAGGAGCCGCCTCCGGCGCCGACCGTATTGGCCACGTAGTTCTTGATGTTATAGTATCCGGTGAGCGTACGGTCCTGTGTCTCATTGTAGGAATCGGTCAGGGCGGGGTCGCTCTTTTGGGCTTCGGCCTCGTCGTCAGGGTTTGTCCAGCAGGTGTAGGTACCCTTCCCGACGCCCTCCGAACCGATGATCTTGCAGGCCTTGGCCTCGGGGATCTCGATCGTGCAGCCGTTGTAGGCGATCGTGGCGTAGAAACGCAGGTCACGGTCTTCGTAGTCGGTGTCGTCGGCAATCGATCCGTCGGTCTTGCGGAAGCAGTCGACGAGCTCCTGCGTGGGGGAGAAGGAGACGATTGCGCCCGAACCGATCGACTGGGGAACGCGGGTTCCGGTATCCCAGCTGCGCCTGATGTCCTCCACGCCGCCCTCGTAGGCGAATTCGAGGGTCATGATCGACTCCGGACCGTAGTGCCCGTTGACGAAGAGGTCCGCATAGTTCGATGCGAGGGCATAGGTCCCGTATTCGGTGCTGTTGATGAGTTTTTCGCACTCGCGGGCGCAGTTTTCGAAGTCGTTGTCCAGAAGGTATGCGCGGGCGTTGAGGGCTACGGCCGTACCGCAGGTGACGCGTCCGTTCTCATCGGTGGGGATTTCGGTATTCTTGGGCAGGATGTGCGAGACGGCTTCGAGTTCGGAGTGGATGAAAGCCTTGATCTCGTCGGCGCTCGTACGCGAAATGTTCTTCGATTCGGGGAGCGTGGGGTTGGTCGTCAGGAAGGGCACGTCGCCGAACCAGGTCGTCAGACGCATGTAGGTGAAGGCGCGGAACAGGCGCAGTTCAGCGACGAGCCGGTTTTTCGTGCTTTCGTCGAGATTCATGCGGTCCTGGTTGTCGAGTCCGGTGTGGATCGTCCGCAGCTCCTGGTAGCACTGGTCCCATTCTTCGGAGAAACGTCCGCCGTTCGTGGTTGCGAGTCCCGTGACCGTATTGGTCGAGTTCGAGGAGTGACGGCTGCCGTAGACGTCGTCCGAGAGGATGTTGTTGCCGAAATACATGTCGGCATTCCAGTATTGGTTGTAGGCGAGGTAGAGGGCAGCCATGCAGTTGTCCTCGTATTTCCAGAAGTTTTCGTCGGAATACGAGTTGGTGGGATACTGTTCGATGCCTACGCAGCCGACCAGTCCGGCCATCAGGAATGCGAATATGGTGTGTTTTTTCATGGAAGTGTTGTTTTTAGAAAGTCAGGTTGATACCGCCGCCCCAGTAGCGCAGGGTGGGGTAGTTGCGCAGGGAGTTGGCTCCGGATTTTGACATGTTGCTTCCGAACTCCGAGGATTCGGGGTCGAAGAATCCGTATTTTGTGAACGTCAGCGGGTTCTGGGCATCGAGATAGATGCGCAGGCTCTTGCACCCGAACTTCTTGGTCCACTTTTCGGGCAGGGTGTAGCCGATTTGAATATTCTTGACGCGCAGGTAGGCGGTGTTCACCATGTTCAGTTCCGAACCGGGCTGCCCCCAGTTGTTCGTATCGCTTGTGGAGTCTTTGGCGGCCAGACGGGGCCACCGGGCATCGGTATTTTCGGACGTCCAGTAGTCGAGCTGGTGTTCGTACATGGTCATACCGTAGTCGCTGTGGAAAGGCTGTACGAGCTCGCCGCGGATCGCCTGCGTACGTTTCATCACACCCTGGAGCATGATGCCGAGGTCGATACCCTTCCAGCTGACGTTGTAGCTGAAGCCGTACGTGTAGCGCGGGAATGCGTATCCGAGATAGGTGCGGTCGTCTTCGTCGATGACGCCGTCTCCATTGATGTCGACGTACTGGACGTCACCCGGCCGAAGTTGCGAGCGGTCTACGGTCGAGGGGATAGCGGCGTTCTGAATCTCCTCGTAATTGGAGAAGTATCCGGCGACCTTGTATCCGTAGTAGGAGTTCAGGGGGAGCCCCTCCTGGATGATGGCTGTGACGCCGTCGACCGAGGCAATGTTCGGGGTCCCGTAGGTGACGACCTCGTTTTTCGAATCGGCGAGGTTGAGCGAGAAACGGTGTTTCCAGGCTCCGTGGTTGAGGTCGTAGTTGATCGTCAACTCCCAACCCTGGTTGTCCATGACGCCGCGGTTCTCCTTGGCGATGCTGGCGCCGAAGACGCCCGGAACGATGGCGTCGAGCAGGATGTCCGAGGTTCGTTTGTAGAAATAGTCAAAGTTGATGTTCAGCGTATTGCGGAAGAACGATGCGTCCAGACCTACGTTGAAGGTCTTGGAGCGTTCCCAGGTGAGCGCTTCGTTACCCATCGTGAACATCAGGCCCGGGACGGAGCTCCCGTTGAATCCGTAGGCAGCGGTCCAGATTCCGTAGGTCGTCATGAAGTCGTACAGACCCACATCCTGCTGGTTGCCGTTGATACCGTACGAGGCGCGGAACTTCAGGTCTCCGATCTTGTTGTGGTAGTCGCCCATGAACTCCTCCTGGGAGATGCGCCATCCGACCGACACGGCCGGGAAGAAACCTCCGTTCCGTTCCTTGAGGAATTTCGACGACATGTCGTAACGGGCCGTGAATTCGACGTAGTATTTATCGTCGTAGGAGTAGCCGATACGGCCGAAGTAGGATTGCAGGGCCGACCGCGTATTGTCCTGCGTGGAGAGCGATGTGCCGCTGTCGCTCGTGACGGTACCCTCGCCGGGCTGGTTCAGGTCGTTGAGGTATGTCTTCGAGGCGTTGATCGAGTAGTGTTTTTTCGACTCCTGCGACCAGCCGACCAGTGCGGTTACGTTGTGTTTCTCGGCGAACGTGCGGTTGAAGTCCAGCAAGACCTGCCCGTTGAGATAGGTGTCTCTTCCGACCCAGTCGTCGGCGGGGGTGGTGGTGCTTCCGGAGAGTACGGCGGTCGAGGGGTCGGACCAGTTTGCACCGTTGTCGGTGACCACGTAGTAGGTCATGTGGTCGGAGAAGCGGTGTTCGGTGCGCGATTCGGCGCTGAGCACGCCGCGGATCTTCAGGCCCTTGATAATTTCGAATTCGGCATTGAAGATGCCGTTGAGGTAGTCGTTGTCATACTTGTTGTACCCCCCCCCGACAAGTCCGGCGAGTTCGGCACCGCAACCTCCCCATTTATAATTGTTTGCATAGAAGATGCCGTTGTCGTCCATCGATCTGAAGAAGTAGTAGGTCGGGTAGCGCGAGAGGTTCGCGAAGAGGAATCCGCTGGTCGTCGGCGATTTGGTCTCGGCGCGGGTGTAGCTGAGGTTTGCACTGACCTTGAGCCGTCCCCATTCGGTCGAGAGGTTCGAGCGGACGTTGTAGCGCTGTCTGCCGTAATCGGGGCCGATGTAGTTGGACTCCTGGTCGAAGTACCCGGCCGAGAGCATGTAGGTCGAGTGCTCGGTACCGCCCGTGACGCTGACGTTGTAGTTTTGCTGGAGGGCGTTCTTCATGGCCTGCTCGACGAGGGGCTCGCTGTCGCCGTGGATGTACATGTCCTGAATCTCGGCTGCGGAGAAGATGGGGCTCCGGCCGGAATTGGTCAGGGCTTCGTTGCGCAGGATGGAGTTCTTGTAGGAGGACACGGGCTCGAAGAGGATATGGGGCTCCTGGGCACCCAGCTGTGCGCTGAAGGAGATGGTCGGGGCGGTCTCCTTGTGACCCTGCTTGGTGGTGATGAGGATGACGCCGTTCGAGGAGCGGGCACCGTAGATGGCTGCGGAACCGGCATCCTTGAGGATGTTCACCGACTCGATGTCATTGGGGTTGAGGTCGTTCATCCGCGATGCCTCGGCCTGGGGCACGCCGTCGATAACGACCAGCGGCGAGTTGTTACCCATGGTGTTGATGCCTCGGATCGAGATGTTCATCTGATTGCCGCCCGTGGGGTCGTAGTTGCGGGTCTGGATGATAAGGTTTGCGGCCGTACCCTGGAGTGCCTGCTGGATGTTGGCGACGGGACGGTCGGCGAGGTCCTCGCGGTTGACGGTCGAGATGGCCGAGGTGATGTGTCGGCGGGTGGTGGTACCGTAACCGATGACGACGACCTCGTCGAGATAGCTCGTATCCTCGGTCATGGTTACGGAGATTTCGGTTTTGGTTCCGACCTCCTGTACGACGGTTTTGTACCCGAGGTAGATGAACTGGAGCTTGTCGGAGTTCTTGACTCCCTTGAGCAGGTAGGTACCGTCGGCTCCGGTAGCGGTACCGTTTACGGTGCCTTCGACGATGACGGAGACCCCGACGAGGGGTTGTCCCTTTTCGTCCACGATTCTGCCGTTTACCGACTTGGTCGCGGATTGCGCTGAGGCCCCGCAGATGCCGGAAACGACCAGACACCACAGCAATGCGAGCGAGTAGCGCGCAAGAGTGCTAAAAGTCGATTTCTTGATCATACATAAGTGGTTATTAGTAATAAAGGTTGCTTGTTGGGTGTACCAATATCGCAAGCAAAGGTATTTATTAAAGTATTACTGCGAGTACGATTTTGTGCCATTTAAGTACAAAGATGTACTTTTATGATGATTTGTGGTGAAAAAATCTTAATTTCGGGGCAAATATAGTACGAATTATGCATATCGGGTCCTTTTTCCGGGTCGTGTGTGCGGTTACGCTGCTGACGGGCACACCCCTGCTTGCCGGAGCGGGGAATCTGCGGATGATCTCCAGCCGCGAGGGGATCAGCAACAACTCCATTCTGTGTCTGGACCAGGATGCGGACGGTTACATCTGGCTGGGAACCTGCGAGGGCCTCAACTTCTGGGACGGGCAGCAGATGGCCTGCTACCCGTTGGCCGGGAGCGGGATGCTTCCGCTTTCTGGGAACCTGATCGAGAAGATCCACCCGACGCAGGACCATTACAGCTGGCTTCGGACCAACTACGGGCTCGATCTGATGTACCACAACAAGGTCGTCGAGCAGCACCGGGAGTTCCAGGGGATCTACTTTCTGCTCACGCGCAACCGCTCGGAGACGATCGTGCTGACCCAGGGCGGGGGATTTTACGGCTATCGCGAGGAGGATGCGTCGTTCCGGCCGATTCCGGAGCCGTTCTCCTTTGACACCTATATCACCTCCTGGACGGGGTCGGGGGATTCGGTTTACCTTTTCCGCACGGACGGGATCTACCGGACGGCTTTTTTGCCCCGTTATCCGGGCGAGCCGTGCCGGCTCGATTCGCTGGAATGCGTGCAGCCGCTTGCATTGAGCTATGCCTTTGCCGACCGGGATTCGGTTTTGGTGATCGACACCCGGGGCATTCTCTATACCTTCGATCCGCAGAACGAGGTGCTCGAATACATCACGGACCTCAGCGGGGAGATCGAGCGCTACGGGAAGGTCTCCGCGGCGATCCGCTACGGCGACGACTTTCTGGTGTCGTTTCTGTTCGACGGGGTGACGCGGCTCTGTTTCACGCCGGAGAATGCCCGCAAATACGAGACCGAGCGTCTGGATATCAACTGCGGTGTTTTCAGCCTGCTCAAGGATGAGAAGCAGGATATCGTCTGGATCGGGAGCGACGGGCAGGGGCTTTTCATGTATGCCGACGACGAGGTTTCGTTCCATTCGTACACGTTCGACAAACTGCCCTACAACCTCTCCAAGCCGGTCCGGAGCCTGTTGCTCGATTCGCGGGGGACGCTGTGGTTTGCGACGAAGGGCGAGGGTATCGTCCAGATTCCGAACTTCTCCACGTCCCGCAAGCCGACGGATTTCGAGCAGATCAACGGCCCGGATTCGGGGCTTTCGGACCATGCGGTCTTCGCCCTGGAGGAGAGTGAGCGGGGCTTGGTGTGGATCGGCTCCGAGGGATTCGGGATCAATTACCGGTCGCTTTCGGGCGGTGCGGTGCAGACCCTGGGCGGGGATCTCCCGCCGGATCTCCGCTACATCCATGCCATCCGGGAGAGCCATCGGGATACGCTTTGGGTCGCCACGGTGGGCTGCGGGGTTTTCCGGCTGTTGCTCGGCGACCGGGACGGGGTTCCCTACGTCCGGGAGTGGAAGAAACTCGATTTCGGCCGGGCGCTGGAGAACAAGAACTTCTTCTTCACGCTCTTCGAGGATGTGGACCATACGCTCTGGATCGGGAATCGGGGCGGGGGTTTGATCCACTACTTTCCGCAGAGCGACTCCTGTACGGTGACGACCTTCGACGATTCGCGGGCCGAGATCGCCAACGACGTGTGGTCGATCCTCCGTTCGGAGGACGGGCGGCTGTGGATCGGTACGAGCTGGGGGCTGTTGCTGCTCGGGGATGACGGGACGGTGCACGAGACGCCCATCCGGAATATCGTGCACGGGATTCTTGAGGACAGCGACCGGAAGCTCTACCTGACGACCAACAGCGGTCTTGTGCGCTACGACCCGGCGACCTCCTCGCAGGTGAAGTACGGATACTCCTACGGGGTCAACACCATCGAGTACAGCGACGGTGCGGCCTTCAAGGATACGAAGGGCAATATGTTGTTTTTCGGGGGTACGAACGGTTTTGTGGTGATGGAGCAGACCCGCTACAGGGCGGAGCCGTTCTATCCCGAGCTGCTTTTCCGCTACGTGCGGATCAACGACCGGCTGATTCCGTTCGAGGATGCGGTGAATGACGACGGAGAGTTGGTCATCCGGCCCCACGAGCGGCTTTACGGCGTGGAGGTGATCGCCCTGGACTACATCAACGGCAGCAATTACGTCTATCTGTACACTACCGAAGAGTTGGAGGGCCGCTGGCTCGAATCCTCTTCGGAGATCCAGTTCGCGAAGCCCCATCCGGGGCGCTACCGGCTGCACGTGCGCTACCGGAACACCGTCACGGGGGATACGAGCCCGGAACGGACGCTGACGGTGGTGATCCGGGCTCCGTGGTTTGCGACGCTCTTTGCGAAGTGCCTTTACGTGCTGTTTTCCCTGCTTTTCGCGGCTGGGGCGGGTTATTACCTCTACCGGCGCCGGCAGCGGAAGCGGGCTGCGGCTTTAGAGCGTATCGAGGCCCGGCGCAAGGAGGAGATCCTCGATTCGAAACTCCACCTGATGGAGAATCTGGCCCAGCAGATGGCGGCTCCGGTCTTCATGGTTTCGGTTCCCTGCCAGCAGTTGCTCGACTACGGGCATTCGGACGATTACATCCGTCAGCGATTGCGGAAGGTGCTTCAGCAGAGCGACAAGCTGTCGAACATCATCCACATGCTGCACGATTTCCGGGAGTCGAGCGAGTCGGGGAATCTCAGCGTGAAGATCTTCTCCGTGACGGAGTATGTGACGGAGATTGCGAAGAGTTACGTCTCATTGGCCGAGGAGCGCGGGATTTCGTTCGAGCTCCGGGTTCCGGGGGAACTTCTGTGGACGAGCGACCCGAAGCGGGTTTCGGAGGTGGTGGACATGACGATGGCCAACGCCTTCCTGCACGTGGCGCAGAAGGGCAGGATCGGGCTTGACATCGCTTCCGAGGGGGAGCGTCTTGTCATTCGGCTGGAGGTCGAGGGGAGCTGGATCGACGAGGAGGCATTCGGCCGGTTAACGGACCGTTACGACATGATGGAGTATTTCCAGCGCCGCAGCGAGGGCGGGGATTCGTTCCAGGACGAGATGCGTCTGGTCGTCTGCTTCAACTACGTGACGAGCCTGGGCGGTGTGATGCGTTTCCGGGATCGGGGCGACCGGTTTGCGTTCGAGATCGAGCTGCCGTCGCTCAGCGTCACCGATACGGGTTCGGACATGGAGCCTTACGGGGCGTTTTCCGAGGAGTACCTGCTGAACAGCCACATCCTGATGGTCGAGAAGGAGCGGATCCGTCAGTTCGATGCCGGGGGTAACCGTCCGACGATGTTCGTGATCGGTTCCGACGCGGGGATCATCAACTCGCTGGCGGAGATGTTCTCCGAGGAGTACAACATCCGCACGTTCCGCAAGCCGGAGAAGTTCGTCGAGGAGATGCAGGCGGGGTATCCGGACATTATCCTTTGCGAGAACATCCCGATGAAGGCGGATCTGGAGCGGCTGATGTCGTCGGTCAAGCGGGACCGGATGACGGTGAAGATTCCCGTCATTCTGATTACGAGCCTGCAGCAAGCGGATTCTCCGGTCGGGGAGTATGCGGATGCGGTTCTCTCGCTGCCGATCAACGTGAAGACCCTGAAATTTACGGTTCGTCAGAGTCTCAACCGGGTAAGTTCGTTGCGGGAGTATTACAGTTCGTCGATCAGCGTCTATGAGTTCAGTGACGGGAAGATGTTGCACAGTGAGGACAAGCAGTTTCTGGAGCGGATGTTCAAGATCATCCAGGAGAACCTTGCGGACAGCAGCATGACGACGGCGACGATTGCGCGGCAGATGGGGATCAGCCTTCGGAATCTCTACCACCGGCTCGAAGGGATCGTGAACGTGACCCCGAGCAGCATTATCCGGGAGTATCGGCTGGCCTATGCGGAGCATCTGCTGACGAAGACGAAGCTTTCGGTGGACGAGATCATCTACAAGTCTGGCTTTACCAACCGGGGAACCTTTTTCAAGAATTTTTCGGCGAAGTACGGCTGTACGCCGAAGAATTACCGGAGCCGGAAGATCGAAGAGGTTCCGGAGACCCCGGAACAGACATAAGTTTCATCGAGAGCCTTTCCTTCTTCCCTCCCGCTTGTTATTCTGCGGGTTTCGGGCGTTCCGTTTCGGGGACGCCCGTTTTGTGTGTGTCGGGATCATACGGCCGGGGCATTGGGGGCTTGGTGTTTTCGACGTTTTTCCGGTATTTCCGGCTTTCCGGTGTCGGCGCCTGCATCTGCCTCCCTGCGTCTCGGTGCTCCGAAAAGGTTAGCGTAATCCCGTACCTAACTCGTTGCCCTGTGAATCGCCTTTCTAAAGGGTTTTCGGGGGTTTGTTGAAGGATTCTTAGCGTATAAAATACGATAAGTTTGCAATCCCGATGATGAATGGGTAACTTTACAAACGTTACCTGAAATCGCTACCAACCATGACCGTCCAGATGAACCAGTCGCTGTCGGTGGACTGCGCCGTCTTCGGCTTCAACGGCAAGACGCTCAAAGTCCTGCTGATCGAACGGCGCTACTACAAGCCCGACACGCATCTCGACCCTTTGAAACTGCCCGGTGCGATGATCCTCGAAAACGAGACGCTTCCCGAGGCGGCTTATCGTGTCCTGGAGGAGGCCACGGGTCTCAAGAACGTCTATCTGAAACAGATGGATATTTTCTCCGACCCGCAGCGTGTCTGCGGTGAAGAACTGGAGTGGATCAACCGTTATCATGACATTCACAGCGAACGGGTTGTGACGGTAGGTTATTACGCACTGGTGAAACTTGATCATCGGACCATCGCCTATACTACGGCCAAGGGCGCACAATGGGTCGACGTGGATTCGATCCAGCGACTTGCCATGGACCACAAGCAGATCCTGTCGGCGGCCTTGCGTCACCTGTGCCGTGAGATGCTTCAGTCGCCGGTGGCGTTCGAGCTGCTGCCGCGGAAATTCACCATCCGGATGCTGCAGAATCTCTACAGCGCGGTACTGGGTATCGAGATCGACAACCGTAATTTCCGGAAGAAGATCCTCTCTTCGGGTTTTCTGACCCCGACTTCGGAGAAGGAGCAGGGCGTGGCCCACAAACCGGCACAATACTACACATTCAATAAAAACGCCTACAAGAAAGCGGTTAAGGAGAAGTTGAAACTGGGATTTATCAACAACTGGAAATACTGAGGCCGCACACGACCTGCGGGAAACAACGAAAAGGGAGAAATCATGAAAAGTTTGGGAATAGATATCGGCTCGTCGTCGGTGAAGGTCTCGCTGCTGGATATCGAGACAGGCGCCTGTGTGGCGACCTCGACGAATCCGGCCCAGGAGATGCCCATCGAGGCACGGCAGACGGGTTGGGCGGAGCAGGACCCCGAGATGTGGTGGGGTTACGTCTGCGAGGGTATCCGCCGGATCGGCACGGAGCATTCGCTGCGCGAGGTGGTGTCGATCGGCATCACCTACCAGATGCACGGACTGGTATGCATCGACCGTACGGGACAACCGCTCCGCAAGTCGATCATCTGGTGCGATTCGCGGGCCGTGGAGATTGGAGCCGAGGCGCTGGAGTCGCTGGGGCGCGATTTCTGCCTGAGCCATACGCTCAACTCTCCGGGCAACTTCACGGCCTCGAAACTGGCGTGGGTCAAGCGCCACGAACCCGAACTCTTCGCCCGCATCGACAAGTTCCTGCTGCCGGGCGACTACATCGCCTACCGTCTTTCGGGGCACCTCTCGACGAGTGTCAGCGGCCTGTCGGAACAGATTCTCTGGGACTTCCGGGAGGAGCGGCGTGCCGATTTCGTGGCTGATTACTATGGCATTCCGCACGGGATGATCCCCGAAGCGGGCCCGACGATCGGTGTTCAAGCCGAGACCGACGCGGAGACGGAACGCCTGCTGGGGATCCCGGCCGGAACTCCGATCTCGTACCGTGCGGGCGACCAACCGAACAACGCCTTCTCGCTCAACGTGCTGGAAGCGGGCGAGATCGCCGCGACAGGCGGTACGAGCGGCGTGGTCTACGGCGTGACCGACACACCGAAGGCCGACCCGCAGTCACGCGTCAACACCTTCGTGCATGTCAACCATACGCCCGAAAAACCGCGCTACGGCATTCTGCTCTGCATCAACGGTACGGGGATCATGAATTCGTGGTTGCGGCGTCACGTGGTGCAGCAGCGGCTTGACTACGAGGAGATGAACCGGCTTGCGGCGAGTGTTCCGGCCGGATCGGAGGGCGTTGTGGTACTTCCCTTCGGCAACGGCGCCGAGCGTGTGCTCGGCAACCGGACGACGGGAGCCGCCGTCCTCAATCTCGACCTGAACCGCCATACGACGGCCCACATGCTGCGCGCGGCGCAGGAGGGCATCGCCTGCTCGTTCCGCTACGGGATCGACATCATGCGCGATCTGGATCTCAAGCCGGACGTGATCCGTGCGGGTGCCGCGAACCTGTTCCTCTCGCCGCTGTTCCGTCAGACACTGGCTACGCTGACGGGAGCGTGCATCGAACTCTTCAATACGGACGGGGCGCTGGGCGCGGCTCGCGGTGCGGCCCTCGGCGCGGGCTACTACCGCTCGCGCGCGGAGGCCTTCTCGACGCTGCGGCTTCTGGAGACGATTGAGCCCGAGGCTGCGGAGCGCGAGGTGCTGGAGTCGGCCTACCGGTCGTGGCGGGCTGCCGTGGAATCGAAACTCAACGAATAAGTACAACCGAATAAAATCACAAGAAGATGGCAACGAAAAGTTATTTCCCGACAGTCGGGAAGATCCCTTTCGAGGGTAAGGATTCGAAGAACCCGATGGCATTCCACTACTACGATCCGGAGCGTGTCGTACGTGGCCGCAAGATGAAGGATTGGTTCCGTTTCTCGATGGCGTGGTGGCATACGCTCTGCGCCGAGGGCAGCGACCAGTTCGGCGGCGGTACGAAGCAGTTCCCGTGGAACGAGTCGTCGAGCCCGCTGGAGCGCGCCAGGGCGAAGATGGATGCCGGCTTCGAGTTCATGCAGAAGATGGGCATCGAGTACTACTGCTTCCATGACGTAGACCTGGTGGACGAAGCCGCCACGGCTGAGGAGTATGAAAAGAACCTGAAAGAGATTGTGGCCTACGCCAAGCAGAAGCAGACTGAGACGGGTATCAAGTTGCTGTGGGGCACGGGCAACGTCTTCGGCCACGCCCGCTACATGAACGGTGCCTCGACGAACCCCGATTTCGACGCTGCGGCGCGCGCGATGCTGCAAATCAAGAACGCTATCGACGCGACGATCGAACTGGGAGGTGACTGCTACGTCTTCTGGGGCGGTCGCGAGGGCTACATGTCGCTGCTGAACACCGACATGAAGCGTGAGAAGGAGCACATGGCCACGATGCTGCGCATGGCGCGCGACTACGCCCGTGCGAAGGGCTTCAAGGGGACGTTTCTCATCGAGCCGAAGCCCATGGAGCCGATGAAGCACCAGTACGACGTCGATACGGAGACGGTGATCGGATTCCTGCGTGCCCACGGCCTCGACAAAGACTTCAAGGTCAACATCGAGGTGAACCACGCCACGCTCGCCGGCCATACGTTCGAACACGAGCTGCAATGTGCCGTTGATGCCGGGATGCTCGGGTCGATCGACGCCAACCGCGGTGACTACCAGAACGGCTGGGACACGGACCAGTTCCCGATCGACCTCTACGAGCTGGTACAGGCCATGCTGGTAATCCTGCGCGGCGGCGGCCTGCAGGGCGGCGGCACGAACTTCGACGCCAAGACGCGCCGCAACTCCACCGACCTTGAGGACATCTTCATTGCCCACATTTCGGGAATGGATACCATGGCGCGCGCGTTGCTGATTGCGGCCGACATCCTCGACAACTCGCCCTACGAGATGATGGTCCGGGAGCGCTACGCCTCCTACGACTCGGGCGAAGGCAAGGCCTTTGAGGAGGGAAAGCTTACTTTGGAGCAGGTGGCCGATTATGCCCGCACGCACGAGCCCGTGCAGCGGAGTGGCCGTCAGGAGCTCTACGAGGCGCTGATCAATATGTATATCTAAACCAATCACCTGCGTTGCGGCCGTTCGGTTGCCCGACGGGCAGGCTCCCGAAAGGCATCCGAGGCCCTTCCTGCATCGGATTCTCCCCGCCCCTCGGCGGGGAGGCCCGACGTGGAGAGCGCACGACATCCCTAAAACCTGAACCATGACCTCAACCCAAACAACCGGCAGCCGCGTGTATCTTTTCTCGATCGTCCTGGTGGCGGTCATCGGCGGTTTGCTCTTCGGTTACGACACGGCGGTGATCTCGGGCGCCGAACAGGCTCTCGACTATTTCTTCCGTACGGCAACCGATTTCACCTATACCTCGTGGTTGCACGGCTTTACGGCCTCCAGCGCCCTGATCGGCTGTGTCATCGGCGGCGCCATCTCCGGAGTGCTGGCCTCGCGCCTCGGACGGAAACGTTCGCTCGTTACGGCGGCCGTTCTTTTCTTTGTCTCGGCTGTGGGATCGTGGTGGCCCGAGAGCGGCATCCTGCCCTACGGTGAAGCCTCGCTTCCACTGCTCGTTTCGTTTAATTTTTACCGCATCATCGGAGGCATCGGCGTGGGTCTCGCCTCGGCCGTCTGCCCGATGTATATTGCCGAAATCTCTCCGGCGAAGATCCGCGGAACGCTTGTTTCGTGCAACCAGTTCGCCATTATCTTCGGCATGTTGGTAGTCTATTTTGTCAACTACCTGATTCGCAATAACCTCGGCGAGACGACCGAGGCGATCCAGACAGCGATGGTGGAGATCGGCTGGCGTCGGATGTTCTTCTCGGAGGCCTTCCCTGCGGGTGCATTCCTGCTGCTAATCCTGCTGGTGCCCGAAACACCGCGCTTCCTGGTCCTGCGGGGCAACGATACGAAGGCCTTTGCGGTACTCGAACGCATTAACGGTACGGCCGAGGCGCAGACGATCCTCGATGAGATCCGCGCCTCGGTGCACGAGAAGCGCGAGCGCCTCTTTGCCTACGGCTCGGCGGTTATCGTCATCGGCGTGCTGTTGTCGTTCTTCCAGCAGGCCATTGGCATCAATGTCGTGCTCTACTACGCGCCGCGCATCTTCGAAAACATGGGGGCTACGGGCGACGCCTCGATGCTGCAGACGGTGGTGATGGGCATCGTCAACATCCTCTTTACCGTTGTGGCGATCTTCACAGTTGACCGGGTGGGCCGCAAGCCGCTCCTGATTATCGGTTCGACGGGTATGATGATCGGCATGGCGGCCCTTGCGGCGCTGTCGTTTTCCGATTCGATCGGTATTGTGGCCCTGATTTTCATCATTCTCTACACGGCGTCGTTCATGATGTCGTGGGGCCCGATCTGCTGGGTGCTCATCTCGGAGATCTTCCCCAACACGATCCGCTCGCAGGCTGTGGCGATTGCTGTGGCGGCACAGTGGATTTCGAACTTCCTGATTTCGGCGACCTTCCCGTCTCTGAGTGTCTGGAGTGTCGGGGGTACCTATTGTATTTATGCCCTGATGTCGTTCCTCTCGGCCCTCTTTGTCTGGAAGATGGTGCCCGAAACCAAGGGCAAGACCCTCGAAGAGATGTCGGCTCTGTGGCGGGGTTCCGCCCGGTAAGGATCTCCGGTTTTCCTGAAAAGAGAGGCTTCGGACAATCCGAAGCCTCTCTTTTCGTATGACGGCAGTTCCTTTCGGGTTCCAGAACGGACTTTGGTGCCGAGCGAGCAGCGGATACAGTAGTATTCGGCTTGGCGGCCGCGGTCCTTCGAGACGGTGTTGCGCAGATCAGGGTTGCCATCGTGTACATCCCGTTGGCGAGGTTCTCGCTGCCATCTGGTCCCGTCGGATCTATCCCCTTGGGCAGCGTCTATTTGGCGGTTTCGAATCGTTGCAGCCGGATCGTGAGACCGGGTAGTGCCGGGTAGCCGCAGTCATGTCAAGGGAATATCACGCCGTCTACACATCGTTGTAATACCCGCACTTCAATTTTGCATCCGGAAATCATGAAGAAATAGAAATTACGGATGTTATTGAGGAAAATTGTTCTTACCGCGTTCTTGTTTTTAAGCAGTATGCATTATGCGCTCGGAGCGATTCCCTTTCGCGGAAAGGTCGTTGACAAGACAACCCGCGAGGCGCTTGCCGGAGCCACGCTCATTGTCGAGGGTTCAACCCGTGGAACGACGACCGATGCCGCGGGGCGCTTCGAATTGGATCTGGATCCAGGCGTTTGTGCGGTGGTTGTCTCCTATATTTCCTATCAATCGCGCCGCATGGAAGTGACGGTTGCGGAAGGGATGCCCGAAGCACTTGTCGAACTGGAATCCGACAATCAGATGCTGGCCTCGGTGACGGTGACGGCCCGCAAGAATCTTGAATCGGAACGCGCTCTGCAAACCGAACGCATCGCGTCGAACATCGCAATCGAGAATATGGGCGCCAAGGAGATGTCGCTCAAAGGGATCTCCAACGTACAGGAGGGTGTCCGCAAGATGGCGGGCATCTCCATCGCCTCGGCCGGTCAACTCATCGTTCGGGGGCTGGGCGACCGGTACAGCATCACCACACTCAACGGACAGCCCATTGCTTCGCCCAATCCCGACAATAAACTCATACCACTCGATGTTTTTCCTTCGTCGACCGTGAAGAACATCACCGTGAGCAAGGTCTACGAGGTGAGTTCCTATGCCGACTACTCGGGAGCGCACATCGACATCAATACCAGGGAAAATACCGGTGAGAACTTCTTTTCGGTGGATTTCCATACCGGCGGGGCCTTCAATACCGTCGGGCGCGGCTTCTATCGCATGGATCACCGTTCGCTGTTTACCCAGCCGACGGTTGACCCGCAAGCCCTGTCGGGTTCGCTGTCGGACTTCCGGCAGTACGTGAAGACGAAGGATATCTTCGATACGGATTTCTCGGTATCGAAGCACACGGCGTTGCCGACCTTCGGAGGCAACCTTGCCTGGGGGCGAGACTTCCGTGTGGGGCGCCAGACGGTGAGTCTACTGGCCTCGGGGGGCCTGAGCAACGAGCAGCAGACGCTGGACAATGCCGAGTTCCGCCTGCTCGAAGCGACCGGGCGTACGACCGACGAATATGAATACGACAGTTACATGAGTGGACTGAAAATGGCGGCTCTGGCGAGCCTCAGCACGACTTTGCGCGATGCCGACCGCCTCGGTTACACTTTCTTTTATGCCCGCAATGCCACGGATACCTACTCCCGGCGAGAGGGATATGATCAGGAGGACCACGAGCTCATCGGGAGCAATGACGTGATGCACGTTTACCGGCTGATGACGCATCAGCTCTACGGCCGCCACGTTTTCGGTGAGCGTTGGAATCTGCGTTGGAGCGGTTCTTATTCTACCACTTCGTCCGACGAACCCGACCGTCGCCAGGTGATGTACCTCAAACACGATGACGGGACGTTGAGCCTCTTCGATCTCAACCAGCAGGAGACCATGCGTTACTTCGGCACGCTTGACGAGCGCGAGTGGAATGGCCATGCCGCCGCAGACTGGACTTTCGGAACGGGTCACAAGCTGACGGCCGGTGTTTCGTGGAAGGACAAGAGCCGCGACTATACCGGGACGCGCTTCTACTACGATATTTCGGATCTGCACCCCGAGATTACGGATATCTATTCGCCGAACGACTATCTCAATTTCGAAAACGTCTCCAACGGTTCGCTCGTAATCAACCGCCAGAAACAGCCCAAGGATAGCTACGAGGCCGGCAATCGCATTGTGGCGGGATACGTTTCTGTCGATCTGAATCCGCTTCCGTCACTGCTTATCAATGCCGGCGTACGCTACGAGTCTTCGCGGCAGTGGGTGCGCTACTACAACGACCAGAGCCTCCGCGAACGGCGCGACCTCGACTGCAACGACCTCTTCCCGGCGCTGAATCTCCGCTACAATTGCACGGACGAACACCAGCTTCGCCTTTCGCTTTCACGCACCATCACCCGCCCGTCGTTCGTCGAGATGGCGCCGTTCCTCTACCAGGAGTCCTACGGATCGGTGCAGCTGCGCGGTAACGAAGCGTTGCTGAACAGTTACAACTACAACCTCGACCTGCGCTACGAGTACCACAACCGTCAGGGGGACATGCTCTCCGTGGCCGGTTACTACAAATACCTCGACGAACCGATCGAGCGCATACAGATGCTTTCGGGCGGTGCGGCGGTCCATACGTTCCGCAACGCCGACAACGGCCTGGCTGCCGGTGTGGAGATCGAGCTCCGCAAGGTGCTGGTCCGGACGCTGCGGCTCGGCGTGAATGCCACTTACATGTACACCAACGTTACGCTGCCCGAAGGGGGTGTCTATACCAACAAGGAGCGGGCTCTGCAGGGTGCTTCGCCCTACCTGGTGAATGCCGATCTGACGTGGTCGCCCCGACTCGGCGGGGAGCGGCAGCTGAATCTGGCCCTGCTTTACAACCTTCAGGGCCCGCGTATCCACGCGGTAGGCATTTCGGGACTGGGTGACGTCACACAGCGGCCCGTACATACGCTGAACTTCACGGCTGCCTGCCGGTTCAGCCGCCGCGTCGAGGTGAAACTGCAATTCGTCGACCTGCTCAACCGCGCAATGATTTTCGAACAGGAGGTGCCTCAGACGGGCCGTACGATCGAAGTGGAACGTTACTGTCGGGGAACGAATTTCGAGGTGGGTTTGAATCTGAAATTCTGACACAATTATAAAAGGACAATCCATTCAAAAAACTGAAAGTGATGAAAACGAACTGGAAATTTCTGGCAGCGGCAGTTCTTGCCTGCTCGATGATGTCGGTGTCTTGCGACAACGGAAACGACGACACGCCCGATCCGGGGTTGAGCGGCGATCTCGCCGCGGGGACGACCCTTACGGGCAACATTACCGCCGATGCGACGCTTACCGAAGGCGCAAACTACAAATTGAGCGGCGGTTTGCATGTCAAGGCGGGAGCCACGTTGCGCATCGAGCCGGGAGTCCAACTGGAGGCTGTCTACGATGAGATCCCCGACTACATCCTTATCGAACAGGGTGCCAGGATCGACGCGCAGGGTACGGTTTCGAACCCCATTGTGATGACCTCCGAGTTGAAGGAGGCCGGAGCCTGGGGCGGCATCCACATCTGCGGACGTGCACATACGAATGCCGGTACGGGAGTTCTGTCGGAGATCGGCAACGCCCCCTATGGTGGCAGTGACGATGCCGACAATTCGGGAACGCTGCGATATATCCGTCTCGAATATACGGGTTTTACCCTTGACGAGGAGCACGAGGCCAATGGTGTTTCGTTCTACGGTGTGGGCAACGGTACGACGGTCGAATACCTGCAGGCTTACAAGGGCTCGGACGATGGCTTCGAGTTCTTCGGAGGCTCGGTCAATGTGAAGCACCTGGTTGTAACGAGCTGTTCCGACGATTCGTTCGACTGGACCGAAGGATGGGACGGCAAGGGTCAGTTCCTGGTGGCTTACCAGGAGGCGGAGTCGACGCTCGGTTACGACTGCGACTGCCTGATGGAGTGCGATAACAACGGGAACAATGCGGCGGCTACTCCCGTAGCGCATCCTGTGCTGGCAAACGTAACGCTTGTGGGCAACGACTCCGAAACGGGCACGCATGGTGTGCGGCTGCGTGCCGGTACCGAGGTGGAACTCTACAATGCCATTGTGACGGGCAAGGCGAAATGCATTACCGTGGAGACCACGGAGACGGAGAACTCCTTCTCGAAGGCGCAGAATCCTTCCAAACTGGAATACGTCTCGATGAGCACGGTGCTCGATTCGAAAGAGGGCATCTATACGAACGACGACTTTATCGCTGCTACCGGGAATGCGGTCGATTATGTGAATGCACTGACCGGCCAATATGTCGGAACGATCAGTGGCGGCAAGACGCTCACCGACAGTTTCTTTACGGCTGCGGCCTACAAGGGGGCGGTCCCTGCGGACAACGACTGGACGGCCGGCTGGACAAAGTAGGTACGCTTTTCTGCCGAATCATGACGACCGGGCAGCCTTTGAGGCGGCCCGGTCGTTTGTTTCTGACTCTTCAGGGAGAAGCCCGTAAATAACAGGCTAACGGCCGCCCGGTTCTTGTCAATATTTATTGTGATGCGGACAGATGCGGCCCGGATAATAACGAACCGCGTCAAACTTTCGTTTAACGCGGTTTCCAGTGCCCAGGACAAGGATTGATTTGCGAGAACAGATACAAATAGATGAAATTTGAACGTATTTATAATATATTGAAATACAGAATATTAAAATTGTATGCTATGAAATGTGTTTTGTCTGTTTTTAGCTGTTTTGCAAAAATGCGGACACGGTGCGGACACGGAAATGTTGCTGTATTCAAATATAAATCATACCTTATGTAGAGCATAAAATGAGGATGTATGGCAAAAGTTACATATGTTTTGGTGCAAGGGAGAACAGTGCGGGAGAATCGCAAGTTAATTTCCGTGTCTATGTTTCCCGCGAATTGCGTGTACGTGTACCGTCGGGCATCTGGATCGACCGCAAACGCTGGGGCAAGAAGAACGACATCAACATTCCGAATATCCCGGGCGAGGAGCGGAACGCTCTGCTGTCCAAGCGGGCGAAACTGAAAGAGCTGGTCGACGTGATCGAGCATACGATTGAGGCAACCGATGATAAATCGACCGTTACGCGGGAGTGGCTTGAAAAGT
>CALUKL010000186.1 GCA_944321195.1 uncultured Alistipes sp. | reverse complement strand
GGTTCTGGTTCGTCAGCAGGAAGCCCGGAACGATGGCGTTCACGCGCATCTCGGGGCTGAACTTCATGGCCAGTTCGGCGGCCATGTACTTCGTGTAGTTGCCGATGGCGGCCTTCGCGGCGCCGTAACCCACCACGCGGGTCAGCGGACGAAGCGCCGACTCGGAGCAGAAATTCACGATCACACCCTTCCTGCGGGCCGTCATCGCCTCGCCGAAGACCGTCGTCGGAAGCACCGTCCCGAAGAGGTTCAGGTCCACGACCTTCCGGAAGGCCTCGATCTCCAGGTCGAGGAACGACTTGTCCGGTGCGATCGTCGCGCCGCTCATGTTGCCGCCCGCAGCGTTCAGCAGCACGTCGATATGGCCGTAGGCCTTCAGGATCGTGTCGCGGTTGGCCTCCAGCACCTCGCGGTTCAGTACGTCGGTCGCAAGAAACAGCGCCTCGCCGCCCTTCGCACGGATCGAGCCCGCGAGCTCCTCACCCGACTTCTCATCACGGTCCAATACAACGACCTTGGCCCCCTGTTCAGCCAGGTAGGCGCAGATCGATCGGCCCAGAATACCGGCTCCGCCCGTCACGACGACGACGCGGTCGCGGATGTCAAACAGATTTTTCATAACTGGTTCAAATAATATTGTTGGTATAATACGGTATGTTCTCTTTCAGCAGGATGTCGATCGGCAGGTTCTCGGCCGTCCCGGGGCGGCGCCCCTCGACCAGCCACCCGCACAGCGACATCACCCCGCGGTAACCCTGCACCTCCGGACGCTGGGCCACAAGGGCCGTCACCACGCCGTCGGCCAGCATCCGCCGGTTGCGGTCGATCACGTCGTAGCCCACCAGCCGCACCCGGCGTGCGGGACGTGCGGCAAGGTAGCCCGCCAGGATGTAGCAGGTCGAATTGAAGGTCACGGCCCCGGCAATCGAGGGATGGACCGCGAAGAGTTCGTCGAGACGGCGGGCATTGCAGGTTTCGTCGTCGAGACGCAACGCCACGTCGTAGAGCTCACCGCGGAAATCGTGACGTTCGAGGTAGTCCCGGAAGCCGCGCTCGCGCTCGCGGCACTGGTTCGAACCGCCGTCACCCCGGTGGAGGATCTTCCCCACAACCAGATCGGCCCCCGGCTCCAGCCCTTCGCAGAGCAGGCGGGCCGCCACCGCCCCGGCGTCGAATGACGACGTGCCGCAATAGGCCAGGCGGTTGCAGGCCGGGAGGTCCGAATCGACAAAGACGTAAGGGATGCCCCGGGCGTCCAGCTCCGCAGTGAAGGGGATCACGCGCTCGGCGAAGAGCGTCGCAAGAACCGCGCCGTCGAAGGATTCGTCGCGCAGCGTCGCCAACAGCGCCTCGAACGACGCCCCGTCATACTGATCGAAATAGTAGCGCCGGACCGTAACGTTGTATCGGCGCGCCTCGGCCTCGGCCTGCGCGACCCCCGCTTCGAAATCGGCCCAGTATTCCCCCGCCGCAAAGCGCGGCATCACCACAGCAATGACATATTGACGCCCCGACGCAAGGGTGCGGGCTATCAGATTCGGGCGATAGTCGACCCGTCGCAGCACGGCGTTGATCCGCGCGAGATTCGCCGCCGAGACCTTGCCCCGGTTGTGGATCACGCGGTCGACCGTCCCGACCGACACGCCGGCCATCCGGGCGATGTCGACCAGACGCACCGTCGCCGGAGTTCCCGCGGCGAACTTTCCGTCCCCGTTGCCGGAAGCCGTTCCGGTGTTCACGCCGGGATCCTGTTCGTTTTCGTACATGGCGTCGTTCGTTTTCGATCCGTTGCCGCAAAGATAGCACGTTTTTCCAGAAATCGCAAGTGTGTGCGCACACACTTGCGATTTTTCACAAAAAAAGTCCGACACTCGGGTCGGATCTTTTCATGGGAAAGCGTATGTTCCAGCGGGATGCCGGGCGCCGGCGCCTCTCCCGCGGGTTCCCGGGCCGGAGAGGCGGCGTGCATCGAAACCGTCCTGCAGGAGGCTATGCCGTCTGCGCCGGGCTTTTCAGTCCCGGGAAATCCGGCGATACCACAATGCGGATCGCCCGATGGAGGATCGAGAATTCCAGCGGTGTATGGCCCAGCGACTCACCGTCGACCTCTAACGAAACCTCCGGCGACGACTCGATCCGGATCCGGCTGCCACGCTCCTGCAGGATGTGACGGATGCGGTAGATCCCCCCGTTGAAGAGGTAGTGGAAGCGGAACAGCAGGTGCCAGAAGTGCACCGGGCGGATCAGCGAAAGGTCCAGGATTCCGTCGTCGGCAATCGCCGCCGGAAGCGGCTGCATACCTCCGCCGTTGAACTTGCAGATGCCCACGGCCACCGACAGCAGCAGGTTGTTGTAGACCAGCCGGCCGTCGACCCACACCTTGATGCCCGTCGACTTGTAGCGGAAGAAGTTCTTCACCACGCACCACGTATAGCGCCAGCGGCTCTTGTGCCCCTTTTTCTTCAGATGCGAGAGCTTGCGCACGACATGCGCGTCGAAACCCACGCCCGCCACGTTGGCCATGTAGCGGCTCTGGCGGTAGTGCGACTCCTCGTAGGAGACCACCCCGACGTCCTGCAGGAACGAACACCCCGCGGCAATCGCCTTCACGGCATCCTGGTAGCGGCTCGAAATCCCGAACGTCCGCACCCAGTCGTTCCCCGTACCCACGGCCACCACGGCCAGCAACACCTCGTCGGGCCGGACCGTCTGCTGGATGAAGAGGCCGTTGACCACCTCGTGCAGCGTGCCGTCGCCCCCGACGACGATAATCCGCCGGTAACCCTCGCGAACAGCCGTCACGGTCAGCTCCGTGGCGTGGAACTTGTGCTCCGTGAAGACCGGCTCGCACACGATGTGCGCTTCGCGCAGCAGGCGCGAAATCTGCGGAAAGTGATCCAGCCCGCGGCCGCCCCCGGCCACGGGATTCACGATCACAAACCATTTTTCGGACAGAGCGGACACGATCCGGCTACTTTTCGGGAATGTGCCGCAGCGTGTCCGTCAGGAAGTCGTAGAACTTCCCCACCGAGGCGATCTCCACCTTCTCGTCCGGCGAGTGCGGGTAGCAGATCGTCGGGCCGAACGAAATCATGTCCAGGCCCGGGTAGTTGCTGCCGATGATGCCGCACTCCAGACCGGCATGGATTGCCGTAACGGCCGGTTTCCGGCCGAAGAGGCGCTCGTAGGAGGCCGTCATGGCCTTCAGAATCGGGGATGACATGTTCGGATTCCAGCCGTCGTAGGCGCCCGTCAGTTCGGTTTGGGCGCCCGCCAGCGCGAAGAGCGCCGCAATCGCCTCGCCCAGAGCCCATTTCTCGCTTCCTACCGAACTCCGCAGCAGGCACTGCAGTTTCACCGTACGGCCGTCCGAAACCACACGCGCCAGGTTCGTCGAGGTCTGGACCAGCCCCGACATGGCCATCGACATCTTCTGCACCCCGTCGGGACAGGCCGTCACGGCCCGGATCAGCGCTGCGGCGGTCTCGCGCGGAAGCATCTCCGCCGGACGTTCGCACGGCTCGGCAAACAGCTCGATCGAATCCTCGATCCCCGCATACTCCGCCACGATGACCTCCTTGTAGGCCGCCAGTGCCTCGGTGAAGGTGCCCAATTCCTCGGTCGGAACCAGCACCGTGGCTTCGGCCTCCCGCGGAATGGCGTTGCGCAGCCCGCCGCCGTCGACCGATGCCAACAGCACCTCGCACGGCGCCGCATTCAGGAAGCGGAACAGCACCTTGTTGGCATTGGCGCGCTGGCAGATGATCTGGATGCCCGAGTGACCGCCCTTGAGCCCCTTGACCGTCACCTTCACGGCCGAATAGCCCTCCGTCGGGGTCGGCACTCCGGCATAGTCGAAGAGGATGTTGGCGTCGAGGCCTCCGGCACACCCGACGTAGAGTTCGCCTTCGGTCTCGGAGTCGAGATTCAGCAGGATGTCACCCTGCAGCAGGCCGCCCTTCAGACCGAAGGCTCCGTCCATGCCGGTCTCCTCCGTGGCCGTGAAGAGCGCCTCCAGCGGCCCGTGCTGCAGCGTGCCGTCCTCCAGCACCGCCAGGATCGAAGCCACGCCGATGCCGTTGTCGGCCCCCAGCGTCGTGCCGTCGGCCGTTACCCATTCGCCATCGATGTAGGCGTCGATCGGGTCCTTCTCAAAGTCGAACTCCTTGTCGTTGTTCTTCTGCGGAACCATGTCCAGGTGCGCCTGCAGGATCACCCCCTTGCGGTTCTCCATCCCCGGCGTCGCGGGCTTGCGCACGTAGATGTTGTGCGCCTCGTCCTCGCGGGCTTCGAGACCCAGTTTATGCGCCGTATCGAGTACGTAACGGCGGATCTGCTCCTCGTGCGACGAGGGGCGCGGTATGCGGACGATCTCCGCAAAGTGTTTCCATACAAGCGTCGGCTTCAGGGCCGTCAGATTGCGATCCATAACTCTCTATCCGTTTTTTGAATTTGACGTTTCATGATCTTCCGGGGACTCCCCGCCTGCCCGGCGGTCGAAGGCCTCGACAATATATTTCACCAGCGGATGCCGCACGATGTCCCGGCGGTCGAACTCCACGATCCCGATCCCGTCGACCCCGCGCAGGATCTCCATCGCGCGCACCAGCCCGCTGTCCGACTTCTTCGGGAGGTCCACCTGCGTCACGTCGCCCGTGACGATGAAGCGTGCGTTGCGCCCCATGCGCGTGAGGAACATCTTGATCTGCGACAGCGTCGTGTTCTGCGCCTCGTCCAGGATCACGAAGGCGTTGTCCAGCGTCCGGCCCCGCATGTAGGCTAACGGTGCGATCTGCACCGTGCCCTCCTCCAGGTACTTCTGCAGCTTCAGGGGCGGGATCATGTCGTTCAGCGCGTCGTACAGCGGCTGCAGGTAGGGGTCCAGCTTCTCCTTCATGTCCCCGGGCAGGAAGCCCAGCTTCTCGCCCGCCTCCACGGCCGGGCGCGTGAGGATGATCCGCCGCACCTGCCGCTCCTTCAGCGCACGAACCGCCAGCGCAATGGCCGTATAGGTCTTGCCCGAGCCCGCCGGACCCACGGCGAACAACAGGTCGTCCTTGTCATAGAGTTTGACGAGCCGCTGCTGGTTCACCGTCCGGGCCCGCACGATGTTGCCGTTGTTGCCGTAGACGATCACGTCCTGATCCACGGGCCCCTCCTCCTGCAATGCCGCACCCGAGAAGCACTGGTCGATGACCTGCGACGAGATGTGTCCGTACTTGAGGTAGTAGGCCACCAGCGAGTCGATCCGTTTGGCAAAGCGAAGCGTCTCCGCCTCCGGACCCAGCACCTTCAGCGACGAACCCCGCGCCACGATCTTCAACGCCGGGTGCAGCGACTTGATCTGATCCAGGTAGGCTTCCTGAGGGCCGTACAGCTCCCGGGGATCAACCCCTTCGATGAGAATCTCCTTTCCGACTGTCTCCGTCATAGGTCCCTCAGAAGATATAGCCGACGCTCAGCGCCACATTATAGGTACGGAGTTTGTCGAGCTGGCGGCCGTCGGGCAGCACCACGTCGTGCTTGCTCCGGAACTGGCCGTTGTAACGCACGTCGATCAGGAGATGGCGCAGCAGCACCACGCCCGCACCCACCGTATAGGAGAGCGACGGACGGATCCTGCCGAAATCCAGCAGGTCCCCGCCCGACTTCTGCTTGCAGTCGTTCATCACCGTGAAGACCGGGCCCGCATAGATCCGCAGCGGATTGAGCAGCCGGAACGACGCCAGCACCGGGACGTCGATCGAGTTCGATTTGAGGTTCAGCTCCTCACCCCCTTCCGGGCGGATGCGGAGACCCTGGCGCACGTAAAGGATTTGCGGCTCCACGGCAACGGCCCCGAATTTCACGGCCGTGACGATGCCGGCCTGCCAGCCCATCTTGTTGCGGATGTCCGTGGCATCCATGTTCGTCGTGTAGTCGGGGACATTGATACCCCCGATGACGCCCCACTCCACCATCGTGCGGGGACGTTGCGCCGAGGCGCCCCAAGCGGCGCACACCAGCAAAAGAGTCAGACCGAGTTTACGCATATACATCTTTTTTTATTCATTTTCGTTGCAGCCGGAGTGCCGCCCAGAGCATGTAGCCCAGGCACACCGCCACGAAGAGCATTCCCATGTGCGGATCTCCCGTCGCACGGATCACCGCCCCGCAGACCGGACCCGACACGGCTCCGGCGGAGATGGCCAGAATCATCAGTCCCGCCACCTCGTTGGCCTGTTCCGGAACGGCCTTTGTCGCCACGGCATAGAACGTGGCGAAGACGCACGCCATGCCGAATCCCAACAGACCGATTGCCGTATAGATTGCCGCTTCGTTCCGCACGAAGACCAGCGCCAGGGCCAGCAGCAAGGCCCCGGCCATGTTCCATGCCAGGTATTTCACGTCGGAGTAGCGCGTCAGCAGCCACGCTCCGACCAGTGTTCCGACGATGCGGCAGGCGTAGAAACCCGTCGTGGTGAGGATCGACGACGGGGCATCGATCAGCCGTACCGAAAGGAAGCCGATTCCCACGTCTCCGGCGATGAAGCACGCCACGCCTGCGGTCGAGATCAGAACCCGGGGATTCTTCAGCAGACGGAAACACGCCACGAATCCCGCCGTATGAGCGCGGCGGGGCGGTTCGGGGATGGCGGTCATCTGGAGCCACATGCCGCCCAGCACGGTCAGGCCCGCATAGATCGGGAGCAGCAGGCGCCACGATCCCGTCCAGGCCACGAGCCCCGTCACGAGCGGCGCCAGCAGCAGCAACGACGTGTTGCGGAAGATCTGGCCCACGGTCAGGTAGCTCGTCATCCGTTCTCCGGGGACGATCGTCGCCAGCAGGGGGTTCACCGCCACCTGTACGAACGTATTGCCGATGCCCAGCAGACCGAAACCGACGAAATACCACACCAGGGAACAACCCGCACCCGCCGCATAGGGGACCAGCATTCCCGCTATGGTGAAGCCGTACCCCACGAGGGCGGTAGCCTTTCGGCCCCAGCGGTTCATCAGCGCGGCCACCGGCGTTGAAAGCACCAGAAACCACAAAAAGACCATGGTCGGGAGAAAGCTCACCGCTCCCTGTTGTCCGACGGGGAATTCATCGCCGATCCGTCCCGTAATCGGGGCCACCAGATCGCAGAATCCCATGATGAAAAAACCCGCCAGTACGGGTCCAAGCAGTTTCCCCCCTCTCTCTGTCCGATTCATCCGTTGTCGTTTACGTATTCCGATTTTTCAAAGTTACGTTTTTTTCCGAAAAAAACGCAGCCCCGGAGAAGATTATTTCGCACAACACTCCTCCCGCGACGAAAATTCCGACACCCGGTCTCCGCACAACAACCACCCGGAACTCGCTCACCCTATGTCCGAAAGCCC
>CALUKL010000185.1 GCA_944321195.1 uncultured Alistipes sp. | reverse complement strand
GGACCGGAAGATCGTCCCGGGGCACGAGGAGATCGAACTGGCCCTGGTCAAGCTCTACCGGGCCACGCACGACCCCCGCTATCTCACCCTGGCGCGCTTCTTCCTGGATGCCCGCGGTTCGGACGGCGAGCAGGGCACCTACAGCCAGGATCACCTCCCGGTCACCGAACAGCGAGAGGCCGTGGGCCATGCCGTTCGCGGGCTCTACCTCTATATGGGCATGGCCGATGTGGCGGCTCTGGAGCAGGACGCGGCGTATATTGCGGCGATCGACTCCCTGTGGAACAACATCGTGAGCCGGAAACTCTATATCACGGGCGGCGTCGGCGGTCAGATCGACGGCGAGGCATTCGGAGACAACTACCGCCTTCCCAACGACAAGGCCTATTGCGAGACGTGCGCGGCGATTGCCAACTGCATGTGGAACCAGCGGATGTTCCAGCTTCACGGCGATGCGAAATACATCGACGTACTGGAGCGTTCGCTCTACAACAACGTGTTGAGCGGGCTTTCGCTCGATGGCATGGAGTTCTTCTATCCGAACGTGCTGGAGGTCCGCGAGGCGATGTTCGGGGAGTGGAGTGCCAGGCGCAGCCCCTGGTTCGACTGTTCGTGTTGTCCGTCGAATCTCTCGCGCTTTATCCCCTCGCTCTCGGGCTATATCTACGCCACGGGCAATAACCGGGTCTATGTGAATCTGTTCGGATCGAGCGAGGCGACGCTTTCTCTCGGACAAGACCGCCGGGTTGCGATCTCCCAGCAAAGCGACTATCCCTGGAGCGGGGAGGTCGAGATGACGGTCAGCGAGAATCGTGCCGGACGTTTCGATCTGCTGGTCCGTCTTCCGGGCTGGACACAGGAGCGTCCCGTGGCTTCGGACCTCTACCGCTATGTGAGCCCTGAAACGGGGCGGACCGTTATCCGGATCAACGGAGAAGAGGTGGATTACCGGCAGGAGAAGGGCTATGCCGTGCTGTCGCGGACGTGGAAGGCGGGAGACCGTGTTTCGGTTTCGTTCCCGATGGAGGTCCGGAAGGTAAAGGTGAACGAGCGTGTAGTTTTCGACCGGGGAAAATTCGCCGTCGAACGGGGCCCGATCGTCTATTGCGCCGAAGGGGTGGATCATCCCGGGCGCTCGGTCGTCGGAATGGGGGCCTCGACGGAGGATGAGTTCCGTGCCGAGCGCAGCGAACTGTTCGACCGTCCGGTAATCCTGCGCAATGAGGGGCGGGGAATCACGCTGATTCCCTATTATGCCCGGGCTCATCGCGGGCTCTCCGAAATGAGTGTCTATCTTCGCGAAGAGTGATCCCGCAATCCCTTCCCTGGAGACCCGCAAGACGGAGGGCGGAAATCAAGTGATTGACAGATTTCCACCCTCCGCTTTGTTCGCGGGGCATGGGACCCCGCTTGCAGCGCCGGGATTTCATTCGCCGGTCCGGGCCTTCACAAGCGTATCGAACCGGGGCTGCGGCCCCTCCATGAACCTGCCGTATCCCCGTGGTATTGCCGCGGCTGCGACTGTCCCGCGATATTCTCGGCCTGCACCGGGCAGTGCCGTTCCCCGTCAGGGGGCCGTCGGGTGGGGCGGATTGTGTTATCAATTTTTTTACTACTTTTGTTCCCGGCCTTTTTGCTGAAATATCAATCTCCGGTACTTTTTATGAGGAAACTTCCTGTTGTGATTGTGCATGCAATGCTGGTTGTCATCGCCTTGCTGACCGCTTGCACACCTTCACAACCGGACTCTGCCGGGTATCACCTATGGCTCGACTCCGAACGCTATGAAGAGGCCTTCTCAAATTGCGGCAAGAGTATGACGATGCATCCCGGTTCCGGGATCAGGCCGTCGGATTCTTCTCTGGACTTTTGGAAGAGCGGGAGCGGCCAGACCCAACGGGCGGGTCATGAAAAAGATCGCAGAAGCCTTCACCATGAGTCGATCATATATGAAACGATGTTTGTACATTTTCGGGATTGTTTTTATCCTGCTTGTTCCGGGGCCGGGTTTTGCCTCGGATCCGCTGGTTCTGAAGCGAGGGAACTTTTGCCTGGTCGTGGACCCCGCCGAACCGGCTCCGGTTAAACTGGCCGCTCGGACCTTGCAACGGGACTTTGAGCGGGTCATGACGTACAGGCCGTTGTTGGCGGAGAAGCCCGAAGGCGGGAGGATCGAATTGATCGTCGTCAACGCGTCTGCATCTCATGCCCCGGTAGCGATTGCCGGTTTGCGGCCTCTGGGGGATTTCGAGTCCCACCGGGTGTATGCGGATCCGGAACACCGCCGCATTTATCTTTACGGCCGGGATATGCGTGGGACCATCTATGCAATCTACACGTTCAGCGAACAGCTTCTCGGGGTTCCGCCGTTGTGGTATTTCTCGTCCTGGGAGCCGCAGGTGAAAAAGCGCATTGAAATTCCGGCCGGCTACGACTGTTTCTGCGAATCGCCCCAGGTACGCTATCGTGCGTGGTTTCCCAACGATACGGATCTGTTCACACCCTGGCGCAGGCTGTCCCGGCAAAATGACGAGTTGTGGCTCGAAACGATGCTGCGTCTGAAACTCAATACCGTGGAGCTGGAGGCTACGGTCACCTATCCCGATTACAAACTGAACCGACAGGCGGCCTTGTTGCGCAAATACGGGTTGGTGCTTACGTCCCATCACCATGTCGCCTGCAACAACAATCTGATGAATTGGGAGGGGTATTGGCGGGAGGTCCGCCAGATGGAACCTCCGAAGCTGTTGCTGTCGAACGAACAGGCCCTGCGTGAATTCTGGCAATACAGCGTGGAAACGGTTTGCCGGAACGAACAGGAAAATCTTTGGCAGATTGCCTTCCGGGGAGTCGGCGACCAGCCTTTCTGGGCGGCATTCGCGGATGCGCCGAAAGGGGACCGGGCACGTGCCGAGGTCATCAACCGGATGATCCGGATTCAGCTCGACATGATCAGGAAGGCGACAGGGGAGCGGGATCCTTTCGTGCGCATGACATTCTACGACGAGCTTTCCGATCTGCTGGCCAAAGGATATTTAAAACCGCCAACCGGAAAAAACATGCTTTGGACATTTGTTGCCGGACGCCGCGATCACTATCCTTATGACGACATCGTTGCATTCGATACGACAAAGCAGGTCAAACTGGGTTATTACATGAATCTCCAGTTTACCTCGACGGGCGCCCATCTGGCAGCTGCTGAAGGACCCTGGAAAATGGAGTTCAACTATCGTTATGTCGGCAGCCGGGGTCCGCTGACCTTTTCGGTGGTCAATGCCGGGAATCTGCGGGAATTCGTCATGGAGATGGCCGCCAATGCACGCATGATGTGGAATATGGAAGAGTACGATACCGATGTGTTCCTTCGCGATTTCTGCGCACAATATTTCGGTGAGCGTCATGCCGAAGAGGCTGTGGAACTCTATCGGGCGTTTTATAACGCCTATTGGCAGCAAAAACCTTCGGAGTTTCCGGGGATGGAACGTCAGTTTATCTTCCAGGACCTGCGCTATTCGCGGGTCTTTGACCAGATTGGCAAACGTTTCGAGGATTTTGCATCCAATCCGCTCTACGAAATCGGATTCGAGCGGATACCCGGCCGCTCGTTCCGGATTGCCGGGCAGAACCAGGTCGATTCGCTGCTGCGGGGCACAAAACTGTCCGCCGGACGGTTTGCGGCGGTTGCAGACCGTTGCGACAGGTTCATGAAACGGTTGCAGCCCTCGGCCCGCCGTTTTTTCCGGAACAACCTGGCGGCACAAAGCCGTTATATGGAAAAACTGAATCTTTCGCTTCATTATTTTGTCCGGGCGTACAAGCACCCCGAAAACCGAACCGAGGATCTCGGCCGTTCCATCGAGTATCTGGAGCAGGCGCGCGATGCCTTGTATGCCACGCAGGAGGGGGCTTTCGGGACCTGGTATGAGGGTGATGCCGTGAACGGCAAATTCAACCTGCCCGCCAAACTGAAACTGCTGCGGGACTTACTCGGGGACAGTGAAAAATCGTAACTTTGTGTATCCGTCCGGCCTGCACCGTTATGCGGGTTCGGCCGCCAATCCTTAAAATACGTCATATGATCGGGATGAGATTTTGTTTATTCGTCATTGGTTTGTTGTTGCCGACGGCCTTGTCCGCCGGTATTTCGGTGGGAGAACGGCCCGCGAAAGGAAGAAAGTCCTTTCCGCTCTCCACTCCCCGGGTAACGGCCACGATTCTCCATGATCCGGCCGAACCCGAAGTCGTCAAGCGCTGTGCCGAGCTTTTCGCCGCAGATGTCGAAGCGGTCACGGGCCGTCGTCCGCAGATTGTGACTTCGCTGCCGGAATCGGGCCAGCTGGTTATCGTCGGGACGGTGGAGAAGAGTGCGCTGATTCAGCGGATCGCCCGGGCGGGCAAGATAGACATCCGAGCGTTGGACGGGGCCTGGGAGCGTTATCTGATCCAGCGGGTAGACAATCCCCTGCCGGGCATATCGCAGGCGCTGATTGTGGCCGGGAGTGATCGTCGGGGGGCTGCGTACGGACTTTTCTCATTGTCGGAGCAAATCGGGGTCTCTCCGTGGTATTGGTGGGCCGATGTCCCCGTACGGAAGCATCCTGCATTGTATGTCGAGGCTCCGGCAACTTTGTCGGAGACCCCCTCTGTCCGTTACCGGGGTATTTTCCTGAATGACGAGGACTGGGGGTTGACGCCCTGGGCATCGAAAACCTATGAAAAGGAGCGCGGCAATATCGGCCCCAAAACCTATGCCCGGGTTTGCGAGCTGCTGCTGCGGTTGAAGGCCAACTATCTCTGCCCGGCCATGCATCCCGTATCGACGGCTTTCAACCAGATTCCGGAGAACAAAATGGTGGCCGATACGTTCGCCATTGTAATGGGGTCCACACATTGCGAACCGTTGTTGCTCAATACGGCGAGTGAATGGGACCGGGAGACGATGGGCCCTTGGGATTATGGCAAGAACAAGGAGGGCATCAACCGGGTCCTGACACAACGGGTCCGGGAGAATGGAGCCTATGAAAATGTCTACACCCTGGCGCTGCGGGGGTTGCATGACGCGGCCATGGCCGTCGGGACCCCGATGCGGAAGAAGGTCGAGATGCTCCAGTCGGCGCTGCTCGATCAGCGTAAGATACTGGAGGACAATATAGATCGTCCGATCGAGACGATACCGCAGGCATTTACCCCGTACAAGGAGGTTCTGGAGATCTATTCCAACGGGCTGGAGCTGCCCGATGACGTCACGATCATCTGGCCGGATGACAACTACGGCTACCTGAAACGGTTGAGCGGGATCCGCGAGCAGCAGCGCTCGGGGCGTTCCGGGGTGTATTACCATGTCTCCTATCTGGGGGTTCCCCACAGCTATCTGTGGTTCAGCACGACGCCTCCGTCCTTGATGTACGAGGAGCTTCGCAAGGCCTACGATACCACGGCCGACCGCGTATGGCTGCTCAACTGCGGCGATCTGAAGGGTTCGGAGATGCAGGTTTCGCTCTTCCTGGACATGGCATACGATATCGGCCGTTTTACGGCGGACAATGTGGTGAAATATCCTGCGCACTGGTTGTCGGGCTTTTTCGGGGCGGAATACTACTCCCGGCTGGAGGCCATGACCCGCGAACACCTGCGGCTGGCATTTTCGCGCAAACCCGAATATATGGGTTGGGGATACCATTGGAACCGGTTTGACCAAAGTTGCGAGCAGCTTACGGATACGGAGTTTTCGTTTGTCAACTATGAGGAGGCCGATCGGCGGCTGGAAGCCTACCGCCGGCTTGGGGCAGCGGCCGAAGGGATGTTGTCCGAGATCGAAGAGGCGGCGCGTCCGGCATTCTATCAGCTTGTCTACTATCCCCTGCGTGGCGCCGAGCTGATGAACCGGATGACGCTTGGCGGTCAGCGGAATCGCTGGTATGCCCGTCAGGGGCGTGCGGCGACCGACATGGTACGGCAGGAGGTGGTAAACTGTTATGACAGCCTGCAGATCATTACGGCCAACTACAACTCGCTGTTCGGCGGGAAATGGAATCACATGATGTCCATGCGACAGAATTATGATCGGGTGAGTGCCTATTTCGAGATGCCTCGGCTGGAATCCCGGGCGGAGGCGGAAGGCCCGGTTTTGAGGTTGCAGGTAGAGGGGGAGGATGTGACGGGCTCTCGAAGTTTCCATGCCCTCCCGGCCTTTGACCGCTATCTGTGTAGGAGTCATTGGATCGACGTTTATAATCGAGGGGGTGGAAACCTGACCTGGACGGCGAAGCCTTCGGAGAAGTGGATTCTTATCGACCGGACAGAGGGGCAAACCACGACCGAGGAACGCATCCATGTGCGGGTGGACTGGGACAAGGCACCCCAAGGCAGTGAATCTACGGGGTCGATCGAATTCCGGGCGGGAGATCAGGTCCGGAGGGTCATCGTGTCGCTGTTCAATCCGGCCACACCCTCCCGCGACGATCTTCGGGGAATGTATGTTGAGAGCAACGGTGTCGTTTCGATACCCGGAGCCGGTTACCATCGCCTGCGTGAGAACGGGGATATTGACATTCGGGTTGTCGAAGATTTGGGAATTGAAGGGGCGGCGCTGCAGTTGGGCGATCCGGTTGCGGCGCTGCAGACCTACCGGTCTCCGGAGGTGCCTTGTGTGGAGTATGATTTTTATGCGTTTGATGCGGGGCTGGTGGATGTCTATACTTATGTGCTGCCGACGTTCCCACTCCATGCAGACCGGGATTTCCGGCTGAACGAGAATACCAATACGGATACCAAATACAGCGTGCAGATCGACAATGGAGCCTTGGCCACACCCTCATCCTCGCATGTCGAATATTCACAGGTTTGGTTCGAAAGTGTCCTGCGGAATTGTGTGATCAACAAATCGACATTGTATGTTGACCGCCCGGGGCATCATACATTGCGTATCCGGGTGGGAGACCCGGGCATTGTCATACAAAAGACAGTTCTTGATTTCGGCGGGTTGAAACGCTCATACATGGGTCCTCCATCCACGAGAGTAGAGTGATGCTTTCGGGCTACAGGGAGCAGGCCCATGGAAAACCCATCGTTGGACGAGGTGACGCGGTCATCCGCACAGTTGTCTTTTGCCCGCGCGTCTCAAAATTTGGCGATTTTGCGCAGGGACGGACGATCCCGGAGCACGGCTTTGCCGGGGAACGCACCAATCGGCGAAATCCTGGATCTGCCGGATCGGGAATCGGGGGGGCAGAAGCCGAAGTTCCCGAAAGAGACGGGCCCGACAATTTAAGAGACGGAACTATTCGGTTTCTGACAGAAATCCGCTATCTTTATATGCGGGAGAGGATTCCGATTCGGCACCCTCTCCGCCAAGTATACAACAGACAAACCCAAATGCAAAGAGAGATGAAACGCACGATTTTCGGATTGTTACTCGTCTTGTGCCCGATAAGCCTGGCGGCGCAACCGCAGGATTCGGTGCGCATGTTGTGGATCGGCAACAGCTTCACCTATTTCAATGACCTTCCCGGCATGGTCCGGGAGATTGCGGCCTCGCAGGGGGTAAAACTCTCCTGCACCCGTTTCCTGAAGGGCGGAGAGCGATTTTCGGGCCATTTGAAAAACCCGGAGCTGATCCGGGCGCTGATCTCGGGCCACTGGGACTATATCGTACTGCAGGAGCAGAGCACGGCCCCGGCCTTGCCGACACGTCAGGTCATCCGGGAGGTCTATCCGGCAGCGCGCGCTCTGGACAGTCTGGCCCATGTCGGTTCTCCCGAAGCCAAAGTAATCTTCTACATGACCTGGGGGCATAAATTCGGAAACCGGAAACCCGTAGCGGGATATCCGCTGGCAAACGATTACGAAAATATGCAGGAGCGGCTGAAAACCAGCTATCTGGAGATGGCTTACGACAACGATGCCTGGTGCGCACCCGTGGGAATGGCCTGGCAGCGGGTTCGCCGGGAGCGGCCCGAGTGCGAACTCTACCGTTCCGACAACTACCATCCGGCGGTTCCGGGGAGCTATCTGGCGGCAAATGTCATCTTCACGACGCTGTTCCGGAAGCCTTATCGGACGGAATTTACAGCCGATCTGCCAACCTCACTGGCAGAGTACCTTCAGCAAATCGCACAACAGACCGTTCTTGATAATTTCGTCTTGCTCAATATCCGTTAAACCGGCTCTTCTCGTTTCAGCCCGATAACCGGGCGATAGCTCCACGCTGAAAACAGACGATCCTCCCGTATGTTCCATCGTACGGGAGGATCGTTTTTGCCGAACAGTTGTGACGTTCAGAAGTGTCCGTTTCCCGGGCAACCCTATCCCCGGGCTGTCGATAAAGGCATTACTCCTTACTCTTGCTGTTTTGATTTTGGCGATCGTCGTAATTAAGCCGAAAGAACTGTTCTCGTTTCTCGGGTTGAACGGAAATATTCTCAATGGATTCGGGATCGCACTCCTTTGCGTGCTACCTCTTTATCTTGTATTCCCTTTGTCCGGAGGCCTTGCATGGCCGACAGCCGCGCTTTTTAATCCCTGAATCCTCGTAATATTGCAGCGGGAATCCGCCCGTGATTTTTCGTTTCGGGGATGCTTTTTCGGGAGAGGAATTGTCCTCTGCGAATGCCGGAACTGTACCCGTCGCCTGACGGGAGCGAGGTGTACCTTTGTCCGACAACCGGCGGTTTGTCCGACAAAGGTCCTCGCTCTGCGAGGCGGGCGGGGTTCTCCCAAGTCGAACCCCCAATCTTCCATCGAATGACCCTTCAGCGAAAACACAACCCTCAATCTCAAACCCCGAGTTACAAATATTCGTTCCGGCTCAACAGGGAGCAGGAGATCCGCTTCCGGCAGATGCTTGCTGCCGCCGGATTGGGGTGCACTTGCTTAATTAATCTTTTCCCAGTCACATTCATTAGGACAGTTTTTTAGACTAATCCTTATTTTCAATATGAGAGTCTATCCATGTGTCTATTAATATTATATCGGATATTCTGTTTTGAAATGCAGTTGTATTTTTTTTGTTTCGACTCGAAATCGATGTGGACTTAAATTGTCTATTAATATGATGACCCCTGTCTATTCTCGCGGATTAGTGCGGGTGTTAAGGCTTAATGTGCTGAATTATAGTATGTAAGTTGCTGTAAAAGAAAATTTGTTTTATAATTTAATGGACGGATGAAATGTCGGGATAAACCTGATTCGGATAATTTTTTTATCGTTGTATTGTTATAATGAAACAAGTTTGTTATTGTTTTGTTGTATTTTTTGCTTATATTTGTTCCGAACCAAAACATAAATCTATTATGAATAAAACTTCGCTACGCAATTTCTTGCGAGTTGCAGTTTGTTTGCTGTGCTTGCTGTGGGGTGGATGCGCGAGGGCCGGGACGGATAGTGGAGGTGAAACTCCGGGATATCCGAACCCCAAACCCGATGAAAGTACAATCTCCCTGGAAGAATTCAGAACTTTCCTGGATGATCGGATTTCAGCTTGTGAATATTGCCGGAAACTGTCCGTGGACGGATCCTGCTTTGAAATGGTTTGCTTGGGTAGCAATTCGTGCCGGATTGAAAAGAGCGATATACCTCTCTTGTCCGTCGACAAAAATGGAATCTGGTGCGCCGATGGCGTGTCTACCGGAATTCCGGCCGGAGAACTGGTGATCCATGGGGCCTGTCCGCAGATACATGTGACAGGTTCGGGAAATCTTGAAATAAACGGAGCCGATCTCGGCGTTGCTGCAGGGAACTCGATCCGTTGTATTATAGATGCCCGAAAACTGGTTTTTGTCGGCTTCCCCGATGAAACGGTGGCGTTGGGCAGCGAAATCTATGGAACCTATAACCCCGTTTTACCCGTTGGCAAAGATGAGATCCGGGTACTGTTTATCGGGAACAGTTTTACGGAGGATGCCACGGCGCATCTGCCCGGAATTCTTGCTGCGGCCGGTGTGCAAAATGTGAGAATGACTCGGGTTTATCACGGTGGATATACTTTGCCGGAGTATAATGAGAATTTTGCAACTCCAAATACTTGTGCACGTCGTGATTGTTCGATTGGGGATACGCAATGGAGTGGAAACAATACGCTTGATTCCTCCCTTGAGGAAATTCTTGCTAGTGATACATGGGATATTGTAACTTTGCAGGAGCATACCGGAAATCGGGCCGGTTGGTCATGGCCCGGCGTTTTGCAGGAGGCTATTGGCGGATTGGTCGATAAGATTTATTCTGCTCAACCGAAACATCGTCCCACCATCCTCTATCTAATGGCTCAGACTTATGCTCATGACTCATATGTCTTGAATACCTATTTTAATAATGATCGATCGGAGATGTTTTCTGCTGTGACAGGGGTCGTACAGCAGATTCTCTCGGAAACATGTGTTGATCTTGTTATTCCGTCGGGTACGATGTTGGAGAATTTGAGAACGACAAGTGTCAATGTGTCCAATGGATTGGAGCTGACCCGGGATTCATATCATATGGATTATGGAATCAGCAGATACGGCGCTGCCTGTACGGTTTTCGAGTCGATTATTGCCCCTTGTACAGGGAAAACGCTTGATGGAAATACCTACCGTTATGCTCAATCCAGCACGGAGTCCGGAAAATATTCGACACCGGTGACTGATACAAATGCTCCGGTAGCCATAAAAGCGGCTCGGGAAGCATGCAATAAACCTTTCGAAGTTACCGACTTAAGCGATTTGTAAATCAAATCCCAGATTTGAAAATAAAATGCTATTCCTGAAAGTGCGAGCCTGAAATCAATTATGAAGAATGTTTTAAACATATCGTCCGTTTGGACTTTTCGCATGAAGGAAACAGCTTTTCCCATGGCTTCCGAGGGTAAAAATTTCCCCCCCCCCTCAATCGGAAGGAATTGATTCCGATCATTTGATCGTTTGGGCTTTAGGGTCTATCTCTCTGCTTCGTATTACTTGTGTAAATGAATTGCACGTCTTTATGGACGCGCAGATGCTTCATGGTGTCTGTGCGTGAATGCGTATGTACCTGTGTGATCTCTGTTTATAAAACTCAATACCAAATGAAACAAAATTTTCATGAAAAAATGGCGGATGCGACGTCCGGTTTGCTGAGAAAGGTTGTCGCGTTTCTGATTGCCTTGCCATTATTTTTGCCTCCCGCTTTGGCGCAAGAGGCAACTGTGCAGGGTATTGTGACTGATGAAAACGGGAATTCCATGCCGGGAGCCTCTATCATTGTTGTAGGGACTTCACGGGGAACCACCTCTTCGGCCTCTGGCGAATATTCGATTCGGGCCAAAGAAGGTGACGTGCTGGAATTCCAGTTCCTGGGCTATGAAAAACAGCAAGTCAAGGTTCAAAAGGCAACCTCAAGAATCAATGTGAAGATGGTTCCCGATAGAAAACTTCAAATGGATGAGGTGGTCGTAATCGGTTATGGAACGGTGAAAAAAACAGATATGACCGGATCGGTTGCCAATGTCAAAATGTCGGATATCAAGGATGTCCCCGTGCTGTCGGTGGATCAGGCGTTGCAGGGACGTATTGCCGGCGCAGATATCATGTCGACAACGGGAGAACCCGGTGCTACGACCTCGATACGTATTCGGGGGACCCGATCGATTTCCGCATCTAATGAGCCGTTGATTGTGGTCGATGGTGTAATGGATGCCATCCGGGATCTGAATGACATCAATTCGGCGGATATTGAATCGGTGACGGTCCTGAAGGATGCCTCTTCGACGGCTATTTACGGATCGCGCGGTTCGAACGGAGTCATTATCATCACGACCAAAAAGGGCCGTTCGATCAGTGGAAAGCCCTCCATTACCTTGAAGGCGGATATCGGTTTTTCTCAATTGCCGCGGGGACTTGATCTGATGGATGCTTCTGAATTTGCTCAATACCGTAATGATTACGCCTATTTTAGCTCCCAATATGAGGATGTGGGAGACGGAACTCCTTTGTCGAAATATCCTTATAAAGATCCTCTTTCGTTAGGGAAAGGTACTGACTGGATCGATGAAATTACGCGTACAGCCCCCTATCAGAACTACAACCTTTCGATGTCGGGAGGCTCGGAAAAGACGACCTATTATGTATCGCTAGGTTATAACGATACGCGCGGTATCATCCAAAACAGCGGTATGTCTCGTATTACAGGTCGTTTGAATCTTGATCATCAACTTTTCAAATGGCTCAAAGTCGGTTATAAAGGTGCGTATACGTATCGGGATCAAGATGCGAATCTTGCGGAGATCGGAGGTACTGCTTATTATCAGGCCGCCATTTATTTGAGCCCGTTACTCGATCCGCAGACCGATTACAACCCGTTGTGGGGAAATGGACAGAGGATCAATACACCGCGTTCGACCATCGATTTGAACACGAATAATCTCAAACGTCTCTCGACGAGTCATACCGCTTATTTTGAAGTGGATTTGGCCAAAAACCTCAAACTGCGCAGCCAGCAGTCCTACTATGCTTACCAGCGCCATACATATCGTTACTATCCCAGTACCCTTCCGAAAAAAACAGAGGGTGAGGGCGGTGAGGCCTATCGGGCGGAATACGATGAGTACAGCCTTTCGAGCGAAAATACGATTTCCTATCTGCTCGATACCGAGAATGGACACCATATTGATTTCGTAGGCGGATTCACAGCTTACAAGTACAAGTCCAACAACTTTACGCTCAATGGGAAAGGATATATGGACGATGATGTCATGTGGAATAACATGAACGCCGTGATCGACAAGGAGACCTATACGGCGGGAACTTCCATGACGAAAAAAACCAAAATGTCCTTTTTGGCCCGCTTCAATTACAATTACAAACAGCGTTATTATGTGACCGTAACGGGCCGATATGACGGTGCTTCGAACTTCGCTGCCAACAATAAATGGGCTTTCTTCCCTTCGGCTGCCGTCAAATGGAATGTGACCAATGAAGCCTTCATGAAGGATGTAAATTGGATCGACGAACTTTCACTTCGGTTGAGTGCCGGCCGGACTGGCAACGATGCTATTTCGGCATACCGTTCTTTGGCAGCCATGTCAAGTACTACCGGGGGATATCTTTTCGGGGGCTCGCAGCCTGTGGCTTTTTATAGGAGTCGCCTTGACAGTCCCGGTCTGACGTGGGAGAAAACAGATCTTTATAATGTTGCTTTGGATCTTGCCTTTTTCAAGAATCGCCTGCTTATAACGGCCGAAGGTTATATCTCGAAGACTTCGGATCTGTTGCTGACCGTGCAGACGCCTGCGCAAACGGGTTACAAGACTCGATTTGCCAATGTCGGAAAAACGACTAACAAAGGTTTGGAGTTAAGCATTGAGAGTCGGAATATTGTGAAACCGAATTTTTCGTGGTCGACGAACTTCACCCTGGCTCATAACAAACAGAATGTCGATGATATCGGAACCGAGGATTTTGTTGTTGCCTCCTCTTCGGCCGGTAACAACCCCTATATGATGCAGGGTTATGTCAAGGGTTATCCGTTGAATGCTCTTTGGGGATTCCGTTATGGCGGTACGTGGAAGCGTGTCGAAGAGTTTGAACGTAATGAAGTGACGCATGCCTATGCTTCGGCAACGCAGATTTCCAATTACAAGAGTTCGTTGGGGTTACCCCGGTACTATGATATGAATCACGACGGTACGCTCAGTCAGGAGGATCTCGTCTATCTTGGCAATGCGGATCCCTGGCTTTATGGCGGTATTCAGAACTCTTTCAATATCCGGAATTTGAATATCGGAGTCTATTTTACCTACTCGTTAGGGGGTAAGATCTACAACTATTCGGAACTTTACATGGGTGGTAGTCACATGACCAACCAATATCGTTACATGCTTGATGCCTGGCATCCGGTACGGAATCCAAATTCCGATATACCGCGAGCCGGAGCTTTCGATGCCGATGTACCGAGCGATCGTATGGTGTATGATGCCTCTTATCTGCGCTTGAAGAACATCTCAATCGGTTATACTTTCGATTTGCGGAAAAAGAGCCGAGTGCTGCGTGACATTACTTTGAGTGTGAGTGGCGAGAATCTGTACTTGTGGAAGAAATACAATGGTTTTGATCCGGATGTTTCGACCAGCGAAGATTCCACGATGCGTCGTGTCGATATGGGCGCTTATCCCAAACCGCGTACTATTGTGTTCAGCATTCAACTGCGCTATTAGTTTGAAATGTTTTTGCATAAACGGATGAATATTAAAATTATGAAGATAAAGTACATATTGACGACTTTATTTGTCGGTATTGTGGGAGGATCGTGTAGCCTGGAAGAGGATCTGTCTGCTTTTTCGTCTCCTTCGACTTTCTATGCCAATCGCGAACAATGCATGGCGGGATTGAATTCATGTTATATTCCGCTGAAAAGTCTCTATACCTATCAAATGATGTTGGCAACGGAATCCACAACTGATATCGCCTATGCCAATTCCGGTACGCAGGATGCTCAACTGGATATTTCGCCGGCGAAACCCCGTTTTGGAGCTAATGTTTGGGAACATGGTTACAAAGGTGTCATGTATTGCAATGGCGCGTTGGAGGGTATTAAGAATTCACCCCTTGAAGAGTCTGAAAAGCAAACTCTGATGTCCGAAGCCAAGATCATGCGTGCCTTTTATTATTATTTGCTGACTTCATTCTTTGGGGATGTCCCGTTCTATACGGTTGATGTGTCTAATGAGGAGATCCAGGCGCAGGTGGGACGATTACCCCGCATGTCGGCTGTTGATACCCGTGATTATCTGATCAAGGAGTTGCAGGAGTGTGTCCCCGGTATGGAGCAGATCCGTTCCAGCGAAGTGGATGATAACCGGAGCGGAGCAGCAATGGGGTGGATGCTGATTGCAAAGATGGCCATGTGGAATAAGGAGTGGGATACGGCTTTGGCAGCTTTGGAAAATCTTGAAAAGATCTATGGTGATCTGATGCAGTATCCGCTTGAAGACATCCCGTTCCGTTATAAGAATACGCCGGAGTCGATTTTCGAGATTCAGCATACCTATACGGCCGGAGGCTTGAACTATTCCTCGAATGTGGCATGTATCTGTATGCCTTATCCCCGTACGGCAAACTCGGCAGTTTACAGCGGTGTGGAGATCCCCGAATTGGGCGATGCCGCTACGACCTGGTCGCCGATGCGTCCCAATGCCTACTTTTCTGCCAATCTGATGCCGGAGGGAACCAAAGATAAACGGGATGCCATGTGGATCTTGCACGGAAGCTACAACGGCCAGAAATTTTCTGATACCCGTCCGACTTTCGGTCCGAAATTCTGGTGCCCCGGATTGCAGGGACAATACGATTCGAATAACTACAAGGTTTTCCGATATGCGGATGCCGTGTTGATGATGGCCGAGTGCTGGTGTATGAAACAGGAGAAGGCCGACAAGGCTATGGAGTATCTGAATGTCGTAAAACGGCGTGCCGGGATTGATGAATATACGACCTTCCGGACCTGGGATCGTCTGATGGATGAGATCATGGCCGAGCGCGCCCGGGAGCTTTTCGGAGAATTCCAGCGCAAGTTCGATCTGGTTCGTTGGGGTAATTGGTATCAGAGAACCTATACGTTCTCCGATTCGGCATCGATTGGACAGAATATTCTTCCCTGTCACGAGTATTATCCGATTCCTGATACGGAAGTGGTTTATTCGGGCTATGCTTTGGATAACAATGCATATGCCGCTTACGGATTGTAGCATTGAGGAAATTAAAAACGAATGAAATTATGAAATTGAAACCGAATATTTCCGGCAGGTTGCTTTTGATGACGCTCGTGACGGGTTTGTTTGCGCAGACGGCTTGCGAACAGGACTACGAACTTGATCTTCCGCTTGCCGTCACGCAAAATACCTTGAATCTCGACGCCGGAGGAGGGCAGACCCATGTGCTTGTCTATTCTTCGGGCGATTGGAACGTGGCTTTCGATGGGGATATACCTTGGGCGACGATCGACCGTACGTCTGGAAGCGGCAACGGTGAATTTGTCTTTACGTTTGAATTGAATCCCGGCATCGTGCGCAAGGCGGATGTGATTCTGACCTCTGGCTCGAACCGGCAAGTAATATCCATGATTCAGAATGGTTTTGTTGGTGAAGCATCGCTTACCATCATGAAGGAGTCGGCAAAACTGCCCGATTGGGAGAGTCTTGCGCGTGTGCCGTTCGATACCAATATGGATCTGGCGTTGGAGCGAATCACTTCGCGGGTCACCTATGGAGACGGGGCAGAAGAGACGGCCTCGGAGGGTTGGATTTCGGACATTGTCGTCACCGAAGATGCCATCCTTTTTGAGACCGCAGCCAATGATTCGGGAGAACCCCGTTCGGCCCGGCTCATCGTGGAGGTGAACGACAATGTGAATGAAAGGATCTACTCCTCGTCGATAGAGATCGTACAGGAGGCTGAATCTGGATATATGCGTTTTGAACAGGAGGAGCTCGAGGTAGAATCTTTTGCCAAACAGATCGTCGATCCTTGGAAGACGAATATGGAACTGTTTTTTGATGATGTCGAATGCGAAATCATCTATGGTACAGGAGACTCGGGTTGGATTACGAATGTGGTTCCTGGCAATGAGTCCGTAACTTTCGACGTTGCCGAGAATATGACTGCCGGTACGCGGGACGCAACCTTGAAGTTTACCTATTCGGATGAGAACGGAAATCGTTGTTCAGCTGAACAGCGGATCGTTCAGGCACGTCCTGCAATGGAAGTCCCCTTCGAGGAGCTCCGGGGAATGCAGCCTGCGGCTGGTCAAATCTTGTTGGAACGGGACTTTATCATCGGAACGGTTATCAGCGAACCGGGCAATTCCAATCTCGAAACCAACCCGCACCTCTCCTGGACGGAGGTGGATTACTCGGTTAATGAGAAAACTGCTTATGTGCAGAGTGCGGACGGACGTTATGGATTCCGCATCCAGACCGAGACGGAATCCGACGTCGAGGCTCTGCAGCGTTATGCGACCGTAAAGATCTCTCTGGCCGGTTTGACCCTTACCCGTGAAGAGGAGCCCGTACGTTATACGCTTTCGGGGCTCACCGCCGCAAATGTGCTTGAATCCACGCCTGGATCCTCGTCCACGATCATCCGTAAAGAGAAATATATTGAGGATCTGACGGATGACGATCTCTATACGTTTGTTTCGTTGAAGGATGTTGAGTTTGCTTTCGATGGCGGAACTTACGGGAATTTCCATGAGGGATATGCCTTGAGGTCGGATCTCATCCCGGGAGGAAATGCTACGGCAACCCGTTGCGATTGTGTGCCGCGGACTTTGAGGGATGTGCATGGCAGTACGCTCAATATGTTGGTCAACTCGCAGACATCCTGGCGACGCCCCGGACATCGTGTCCCGCAGGGATCGGGTACGGCAAGCGGCATTCTGGTGCATTCGTCGCTGTTGCGTTATGGCCCCGACGGAAATATCGGCCGCTACCAGCTGCGTCCGCTCTGCGAGGAGGATCTGGCGATCGACGCCAGCGAAGGGTTCAGCGCGAAACTCGTTGAATGGGAGTGGTCCTCCCCGGTGAAAACCGAAGAGGGATCCAAGAGCCGGATCGTGCCGACGACCGGAAGCGGCGTAATGGATACTTCGGCGCAGCTTGTTTCGGGGAATGAGACCGGACGGACGGCGAACTGGATCGGCCTTTCGTTCAGCAGCTATGCTCCCAGTACGGCAGGCCGTTATAATGGAAAATGGTGGAATTTTGACAAGAACGAAGGTGAGTCCGTTTCATGGAACTTCTCGACCAGTGGCGTGACCGGTCCCGACCGGCATCTGACTTTGGTCTTTACGGCCGTGATCGGCAATCAGACTGCGACGACGATGCACGGTCCCAATTACTGGAATCTTGAATATTCAACTGACGGTGTAATCTTTACGCCGTTGAAGGAGAATTTCCTGATTTATCCGGCTCCTTTGTTCGCATATTCGGGTATGAATATGCCGGCCGGAATTCCCGAATATGTCTTCGAACTTCCCGATGCGCTTTGCGGCCAGCCGAACGTGACGATTCGTATCAAAGCGGCAAGCAAGGTTTGCAGTTCTTCGGCAGCTTTGGCCTCCAGCGAGGTGAAGAAGACAGACGGGGCCGTTTATTTCCGGTTCGATGCAGTTACGATCAAGTATAACAAATAAATCCAACGACAAAGATGAAATACGGAATATCACGATATGGAAAATACTTTTCCGCATTCATGGTGCTTGCCCTCGGGGCTTGCACCATGGACAACGGAGATGAGAGTCCGCTGGTAGAGTTCGGAACGGTCCAGTCCGAGTTTACGGTAAATGCCACTGCCGGACATGTCGATATCGAGGTCTTGTCCAATCAGGATTGCCGCTTATCGTTCCTCGATGAAACGACTTGGGCAGAACTCAGTACAAGTCTCATTCGCGGCGATGGCAAATTTTTCATCGATTATGATGATAATGATGGTTTCCCGCGTATGACGCGAGTGCTGGTTGCTGCCGAACAGTCGGGACGTTGCGATACGGTGCTGCTGAAACAGCGCGGCGGTATCACGCCGACGATGACCCTGCCGTCGAGTTCGTTGATCATCCCGGGAAGTGCTTCCGGATTCAGCGATACTGAATTGCAGACTAATATTGACTTTTCCGAAGTGGAGATTTCCATGTCCTATACGAGTGGAGAGGGGGTTGATTGGGTTGAAGGTGTCTCTTATGCCGACGGTCGGTTGACGGTGGATTATCTTGAAAACCCGTCGGCCACTCAACCCCGTAGTGCGAGTGTTACGCTCGCTTACGACAATGGCTGGGGCGAGATACAGACTACGACGCTTTATTTGATCCAGAAAACTTCCGAGGACGAACTTGGCCAGGAGGCCTCATTCGAGGATGTACGGAGTTTTGCCTTGATGGGTGCCAGCGTGGAGATCGAAGATTTCCTGATTATTTCGGGTTATGTAGTGAGTGACAAGGAATCCCGGAATGCGGGAGAGAATCCCAAGACGACCTATACGAGTATCGACTATACGATGTGCGAAAAAACGGTTTATCTCGAAAGCCTCGACGGCCGTTACGGCTTTTGTCTCGAAACCGCAACCGAAGCGGATAATATCTTCGAACGGTACGACAAGGTGCAGTTGCTGTTGGCCGGAGCAACGTTGACCGGGGCGGAAAACCCCGATCGTTACACCATTTCGGGGATCACCACCTCGATGGTCGTAGGACGAGAGACGGGAAGCCCCTCGGCCATCCCTGTGAAAGAGAAGTACATCGCGGAACTGACCGATGACGACATATATACGTTCGTAACTTTGAAAGATTGTGAATTCCCGATCCGCAAAGGGTCTTTGACTCCCGTCCATGAAGGATATACCTTGGGCGATGCGAAAGCCATGATGTCGAAATATCCGCGGTTGATACGCGATATTCAGGGGTCCAGCATGTATCTCTATACCAATACGACTTGTCCGTATCGGCGGACGGGTAAACGCCTGCCTTATGGATCGGGCAATATTTCCGGTGTCGTCGTTTTCGAATATTATCAGCCGTATATTTATGGGGATGGAATCGATGCCGATACGCATGGAAGGATTGGCCGTTATCAACTGCGCCACATGGCCTATGAAGATATTCGCTTCGCGGAAGAGGAGTCTTTTTCGGCTTTGTTGACCGAATACCGTTATATCAAGGACAAGGCAAAAAGTACGGATGGATATGTTTACTGGTATCCGACTTATGGAAATAACGGACGATTTACCCATTCGTATCAGGCTTATGAAGCCGGATGCGTGGGGGCAACGACTTGGAACTATCTTGGCCCGGTAGGTACGGCAAAAGGCACGGAACCTTTCCGGGATCATATCGGGAACGAGAACGGCCTTGGAATCATTCTTGAGGATGGCACCGATTACATGGGTACAAGTTCGAGCGTGAATACCGACGGTAAGGGTCAGGATGGAACGACCAATAGCTGGAAAACGAATTATTGGTGGAATGACGAAACGAATACTGGTGAATCGTGGCGTGTAGAGTTCTCGACCAAAGACATTGTGACGGATCACCTTTCGATGCAGATTTCCGTACAGAGTGGCCGTGCCATTCTCAACTGTACCCCCATCTATTGGAAAGCCGAATGGTCGTTGACCGGAGATCTTTCGAAAGCCGAAGATTGGACCTACATTGCATCTTATCAGGTCCCTGATTTCCCGATTTATGCAACCTATCGTGAGTGGCAACTCCCTGCTTTCAAGCAAATTGACATGGAATTGCCGTTGGAAATGCTTGGACATGATAAGGTCTATATCCGCTTCACGCCCGAGAACAACATTGCCAACACGCTTGAATTCGGTGGAGGCTTCGTGAATGGCGGCGGTTCCGATTCGGGCAGTGCTATGGATTATTTTGCAATTCGTTACAATAAATAACCGATATAGATATAATTGAATATGAAACGTTTGTTATTGATTGGAATGGCGTTGTTTGCGGCAATGTGTTCGGATGACGACGGCGGCGAACAGATTGTCGGGCCTACGGACCTCAGTCTCATATCGTTCAATCTTCGTTGCCCCATGCCGGAGGATACAGGGGATCTGGATTGGGATGTTCGCAAGAAAGCAGTCCTTGAAATGGTTCGTCAGGAGAAACCTGATGTGATCTGTTTCCAGGAACCTCGCTGGAACCAGGTAGCCTATCTGATGCAGCAGCTCGGTGAATATGCTCATGTCAAGAAGAATACCAACGAAGGCGGAGCCGAGGCATCGGGAGCTTTCAATACGATCATGTATTTGCGAGACAAATATACTCTTTTGGAGTCGGGTGGTTTCTGGCTCAGCGCGACACCCGACAAACTTTCCTATCCGTGGGGTGCGACCGATGAGCAGCGGCGAGTGACAGTTTGGGTACATTTGAAAGACAATGCTACAAACCGTGATTTCTTCGTTTTCACAACACATCTTCCCTATATGACCGAACAGGCGGACAACGAGGCTCGTGTTGAATGTGTGAAACTCAATGTGGAGCGGATGAAAACATATGCAGGAGAAGATGTCCCTGTCTTTATTGGCGGAGATATGAACGCCTCTCATGCGGAAACCGACGGCCGCCGTGACTGCCTTGAGCCTTATTACGTATGGATGTCGTCTGCCCGCGAGAATGCCGCTCAGACGGATGACAAGTATAGTTTCAACAGTTTTGGCCTGTCGACGCCGGCCAAGACCTGGAATATCGACCATATCTTTTATCGGAATGCCGAGGCATTGCAGTTCAGAACACTCGATGGCAATTATGGCGTGCCTTATATTTCGGATCACTATCCTATTGCTTGCACCTTTAAACTTTGATGTACATGAAATTGAACTTTTTAATGTGTTGTTCGGCCCTTTTTTTGGCAGCATGCTCGACCGATGAGGGAGATGCTGCAGAGGCAAAGACCGAATTGAAGGTGATGTCCTTCAATATTCGCTACTCCAATACGATTGATACGGGGGATAATACCTGGAATGCGCGGCGAGATCCTTGTATGGCAATGATTCGAGATGTGAAGCCCGATGTGATCGGCTTTCAGGAGCCGCGGGCCGACCAGCGCACGGACCTGGAAACGGAATTGACCGAATATGCGGCGGTGGCTGTCCCCCAAAATGATCAGATCAGTTGGGCACAGACGGGATATACGATGATCATGTATTTGAAGAGCAAGTTTACGTTGCTCGATTCGGGCTATTATTGGTTGAGTGCCACGCCTGATGAACCGTCGCGTCCTTGGAATGCTTCTGATACGCAGTATCGGACGACTGTTTGGGTGTATTTGAAGGATAATGTTTCGCAAAAGGAGTTTTACTTCTTTACTACCCATATGCCTTACAAAACGGATGCAACGGATAACGAGGCTCGTTTGAATGCTTGTCGGCTCAATGTCGAGCGAATGAAGGAGAAGGCTGGTCGTCATATTCCGATCTTTATTACAGGAGACATGAATGCTTCCTATGCGACGAACGATGGCCGTCGTGATTGTTTGGAACCTTATTATGAATGGATGTGGTCCGGACGAGAAACGGCACCTGATGCCGATGCCGAATATAGCTTCAATAATTTTGGATTGACGGCTCCGGCCTCGACTTGGAATATTGATCATATCTTCTATCGTCGGGTAACGCCCGTTCAGTTCCGGACGATTACGTCTCCGGATTACGGCGTGACTTATGTTTCGGACCATTATCCGATTGTATTAACTGTCGAATTCTAATTGTTTTGTTAGGCCGGAAGGAGCCCTTCCGGCCATTTTTTAGTATTGAGAATGATGAGAAGCAAGAGTTGGTTTGCGGTATTCCTGTTGTTGGCGACGGGATGTACTTCGGCAGCTCCGAAGACCGAGTTGAAACTGATGTCATATAATATTCGTTATATCAATGCTCCCGGAGACGAAGGAGAGTTCGCGTGGGAAGCTCGTAAGGCAAGTTCCATTGAGATGATTCATCGGGAAGCCCCGGATGTGATCGGATTTCAGGAGCCGAAGCGCCCTCAACTCGATTATTTGGTGGAACATTTGCCGGAATACGGGCATGTGGAAATGGGGCGTGATTGCGGTGTAAAACCTGATGGTGGTGAACACTTGATGGTGATGTATCTCAAGGGAAAATATGATTTGCTTGATTGGGGACATTTTTGGTTGAGCGATACTCCTGAAAAGGCCTCGCATGGTTGGGATGCCATGTGTCGACGTGTGACAGTCTGGGTGAAATTCCGGGATAAAAAGACGGATCGTGAATTTTTCTATTTCGATACGCATTTGGATCACAAAGGTAAAACGGCTCGTTTGGAAGGGGCTGCCATGAATGTGCGGATGATGCAGCAGATTGCCGGAGATAAGGCTCCCGTCTTCATTTCCGGAGACATGAATGCTGCATTCGGAACTCCGACCGAATCGTTCCTTGCACCATATGTGCAATGGCTGGACGTGGCGAGGGACAAAGCTCCGGAGAGTGATAATCGTGCAACATTCAATGGCTTCGGGAAAGAAAAGCCGTTGTGGATAGATCATATTTTTTATCGGAATGCTCTTCCCGTAAAGTATGAGACACTCGATGGTGCGAATTATGGAGTACGTTATATCTCTGATCACTATCCAATTGTTTGTACTTTTAATTTTTGAAGCTTGGTGTGACGATGAAAAAGATTTTGGTTTTTGTCTGTAGTTTTTGCTCGATCGGGCTGATGGGTGCATCGGCACAGGTGATCGAGATCTCTACGAAGGATCTGTCCCTGGTTTTGACGGTGGATGAGGCCGGTCAGGTGCTGTTCCAGCATTTCGGCCCCCGGATTGCAGATCCGGCCGTATTCCTGCAAAAAGAGACTTATCGTCGAGAGGACCATTGTACCGACAATCTGGCTTACGGCACGGCCGGCGGTCGAAATTTCCGCTCTCCGGCCCTGCGCGTCACTCATGCTGATGGCGATCTGAATACAGAACTTCGTTATGTTTCGCATCGGGAAAGCCGTCCGGGAGACGATGTTGTCGAGACGACGGTTGTGACAAAGGATCCCAAAACAGGTCTTGTCGTGAATCTGGTTTATACGGCCTACGGCGAGGAAAACGTTATTTTGTCTCACAGCGAGATTGAGAACCGCACGAACGGCCCGATCGTGCTGCACGAGTTCTATTCGTCGGCGTTGCCGCTGCGGGCTTCGAAGTATCTGTTGACCCACTTCTATGGCTCCTGGGCACGCGAGATGCAGGTTGACCATACGCTGTTGACGCATGGCATCAAGAGTATCGAATCGCGCAAGGGGGTACGGACGACTCATACGGAGAACCCCTCCTTCCTGCTGTCGCTCGATACCGAATCGTTCGATGAGAATTATGGCGAGGTGATTGCCGGGGCTTTGGCGTGGAGCGGCAATTTCCGACTTCAATTTGAACTCGACGAGTTCAATGTTCTGACGGTGCTGGGCGGTATCAACCCTTATGCTTCGGCCTATCCGTTGGCGAAAGGGGAACGTTTTGTGACTCCCGATATGATTTATACGTACAGTTTTCAAGGTGCCGGAGGGGCTTCGCGCAATTTGCACGCCTGGGCCCGCAACCATGGACTTTACAGCGGCGGGAGAGGCTGTCCCACGCTGTTGAACAGTTGGGAGGGCGCCTATTTCGATTTCGATGCCCGCACGCTGACCGGCATGATTGACGATGCGGCGTCGCTGGGTCTGGAAATGTTCGTGCTGGATGACGGCTGGTTTGGGAACCGCTATCCGCGGGATAATGCCTCCCAGGGGTTGGGCGACTGGCAGGTCAATAGGAAGAAACTCCCCGAAGGGATTGATTATATTGCCGATTATGCCCATTCCAAAGGGTTGAAATTCGGTATTTGGATCGAGCCGGAGATGGTCAGCCCGAAGAGTGATCTGGCGCACGAGCATCCCGAATGGGTGGTGAAGACCAAGGACCGTGAAGTGCCGACGATCCGGAACCAGTGGTTGTTGGATCTGACGAATCCGGCGGTTCAGGATTTTGTCTTCGGGGTCTTCGACCGGACGATGCAGCTCTCGCCGAAGATCGATTATATCAAGTGGGATGCCAACCGGCATGCCGAAAGCATCGGATCAGCGTGGCTCCCCGAGGAGGAGCAGTCGCGCTTCTGGATCGATTATGCGCAGGGGTTCTATCGCGTATTGGAACGTATCCGGGCGAAATATCCGTGTGTGCTGATCCAGGCTTGCGCTTCGGGCGGCGGGCGCGTGGAGTACGGAGCACTCCGCTATTTCGACGAAGTATGGACCAGCGACAATACCGAAGCACTTTCCCGGACCTATATCCAATACGGTACGAGTCTGATCTATCCGGCGGTTGTGTGCGGATCGCACGTGTCGGCCGTTCCGAACCATCAGACCGGCAATATCACACCTCTCAAATTCCGCTTTGACCTGGCGGCGTCGGGACGTCTGGGTATGGAGCTCCAACCGGCGCAGATGTCCGATGCGGAGCGATCCTTTGCGCGGAAGGCCATTGCATCCTATAAGCAATATCGGGATCTGGTGTTCAGCGGGGATCTCTATCGGATCGCTTCGCCCTATGATCCCGACGGATTCTATGCGTTGATGTATGTGTCGAAAGATCGGAAGCGTGCGGTGGTTTTCGCTTATTGCATCCGCTACCAATCGCGGACATTGGTCCCGAAGTTCCGGCTTCGGGGACTCGACCCGGATCTGAACTATCGGCTTTCGGAACTCAATGTCTCCAAGTCGCGTTTCTGGGGTGATGGAAAGATTCTTTCGGGGTCGATGCTGGCCGGGGAAGGGATTAATCCGCCTCTTTCGAAGTTGTATGACAGCGGAATCTACTATCTGGAAGCGGAATAATCCCGAATAGTGCCCCGATAAACGGGCCTCCGGATTTCGTGATTCAACAGATGGATTGTGTCGTAGATGCTGCCGCCTTTCAGATCGGATTCGAGTCCCGGACAATTGTCCGGGACTCGATGCTTTTGTGCATCTGACAGTTCATCTTTGTCGTGGTGGAATGATGGGAGCAGTGGACTGTCAGATTTTTGTTGATCAGGCAAATATCGGCAATCTCCTTCAGATAGGCGTTCATCTTCTGATTGCTCGGAACGGGTAGCAGCTTTCCTTTGAGACGTAACTCGGGATCCCGCTCGTATTTTTGCAGAATCCGAATCGGATGCGGCAGCAGCGGAATCCGACTTATGACTGCGGTCTTCTCCCGCGGTTTATGAATCCACAGAGTACCGTTCTCGTCGGTCGTGATGTGCTCGGGACGCAGGTGGTCGACATCCGTGAAAGCCAGTCCCGTCAGCGCACAGAAGCAGAAGACATCCCGAATGCGGTCCGGACGCTCGTTGGGCATCGGCCGCTTTAGCAGCAAATCCAGCTCCGCCTTCGTCAGCGGCACCTTGACGTTCGTCTTATCGATCTTCATCTTGTAGTAGCGGAAAGGATTCTTCTCGATCCATTCGTTGCGGACGGCATAGAGCAGGAAGTTCTTCAAACAGCAGAGCAGATTGACCGCTCCGTTGTTGTGACAGTTGTAAGCCGTCTGCATATAGGTATTCAGTCCATCGATGTAGGCATAGTCGATCGTCTCCAACGGGAGGTCCTCCTTGCCATACACCTGCCGGATATATTCGGTCATGTAGCGCAGCAGGCGGTGGTACTTGTTGGCCGTGAGCTGTGTGATACGGGTGCCGACCTCCTGCTGCCGTTTTTCGCAGTATTTCGAGAATTCGGCAAGGAAGTGTCGGGTGGTGCCGCCCGGATTCTCGAGCCGCTCCTTGATGGTGAAGCAGTTCGGTATTCTGCCCTCCCGAATCAGAGCATCGTAGGCTGCCAGGATATTGGCCCGATAGCTGTCTACGATGCCGTTGATTTGCAGGGCCACCTTGTCCCGATGCAGGGAGCGTTCGAGGCGCTGGTTCCAGCGCTCGGGCTCGATCTGGCAGCGAGTGTAGATCTCGGTTGAGAGGCCGGAAGTGGTGATTCGGGCATAGATGGGTGCTTTGCCCTTTTTGGAGATTCTGGCCTTCTTGCAGAAGAAGACCACGGAGAAGGTTGTTCGACGCATGGCTGCATGTTTTTTAAGGGGTTAAACAAACGTTTGCAGCATGGGAGATATTGCGGCGCAAATCGATGTGGAACAATGCATTGGGCGTAAATCGTGACCTGTTTTCGGCCTGAGGTAAAACAGGTCACGATTTGGTCTCGGACTCGTTGCCTGAGAATGCATTTTCAGGAACCGTACAAAAATGAAAAAGCCTTACATATCATTGATACATAAGGCTTTTTGCTTGTTTTCGCGCTTCCCTTTCCTGCGCCCTAGGGTGGAAGAAGGGGCTCGAACCCTCGGCCTTCGGAACCACAATCCGACGCTCTAACCAACTGAGCTACATCCACCATGTCGATACGGATCCCGTATCGGAGTGCAAAGGTAATACGTTTTTTCGTTCCGTGCAAAAAAAATGCCCGGAAAATGGTGGCGAATTTGCGTGGAGTGACAATTTGGCAGTCCGACCTGCTCGTTTGTCACCCCGAAACTGTCAAAAAACGGTTGGCACATCTATTGTTGGAAAAAGGGATGCAAGTCGAAACGAATGCAATACTAAATAACAAATTAAAAACTCAAAGCTATGAACGTAAAACCATTATCGGACCGCGTGCTGATTCTCCCGAATCCCGCGGAAGAGAAGACTGCCGGAGGGCTGATTATTCCCGACACGGCCAAGGAAAAACCGCTGGCTGGTAAGGTCGTGGCCGTAGGCCCCGGCACTTCGGAGGTCAAGATGGAGGTCAAGGTCGGCGACCAGGTGCTCTATGGCAAGTATGCCGGTCAGGAGATCCAGATCGACGGCGTCGATTACCTTATCATGAAACAAAACGATATTCTCGCAATCATCTAATTTAATTCGAAACAACCATGGCAAAGGAAATCAAATATAATGTAGAGGCGCGCGAACTGCTCAAGGAGGGTGTCGATGCGCTGTCGAACGCCGTCAAGGTCACGCTCGGTCCCAAAGGCCGCAACGTCATTATCGACAAGAAATTCGGTGCTCCCCAGGTGACGAAGGACGGTGTCACCGTCGCCAAGGAGGTCGAGTTGGAGGACGCTTTCGCCAACATGGGCGCCCAGATGGTCAAGGAGGTCGCTTCGAAGACCAATGACGATGCCGGTGACGGTACGACGACCGCTACGGTGCTGGCCCAGTCGATCATCGGTGTCGGCCTAAAGAACGTCACCGCAGGTGCCAATCCGATGGATCTGAAACGCGGTATCGACAAGGCTGTTGCCAAGGTGGTCGAGTCGCTGCGCGCTCAGAGCCAGGAGGTCGGTTCGGATTTCGCCAAGATCGAGCAGGTGGCTACCATTTCGTCCAACAACGACCAGAACATCGGTAAGCTGATTGCCGAGGCGATGGCCAAGGTCAACAAGGAGGGTGTCATCACCGTCGAGGAGGCCAAGGGCACCGAGACCCATGTCGAGGTGGTCGAAGGTATGCAGTTTGACCGCGGTTATATCTCGGCCTACTTCATCACCGATACGGAGAAGATGGAGGCCCAGCTCGAAAAACCCTATATCCTGATTACGGACAAGAAGATTTCGACGATGAAGGAGCTGATGGGCGTGCTGGAGCCGGTGGCCCAGAGCGGACGTTCGCTGCTGGTCATCGCCGAGGATGTCGACGGCGAGGCGCTGTCGGCCCTGGTTGTCAATAAATTGCGCGGAACGTTGAAGATTGCCGCCTGCAAGGCGCCGGGCTTCGGTGACCGCCGCAAGGAGATGCTTGAGGACATCGCCGTGCTGACGGGTGCCACGGTCATCTCGGCCGACAAGGGCATGAAGATCGAGGATGCTACGCTCGACATGCTGGGTACGGCCGACAAGGTGACGCTCAACAAGGAGAACACGACGATCGTCGACGGCGCCGGCAAGAAGGAGGCCATTGCGGCCCGTGTGGCTCAGATCCGCGCCTCGATCGAGAAGGCTACGTCGGACTACGACAAGGAGAAGCTGCAGGAGCGTCTGGCCAAGCTGGCCGGAGGTGTGGCAGTCCTCTACGTGGGTGCTACGACCGAGGTCGAGATGAAGGAGAAGAAGGATCGTGTCGACGATGCGTTGGCCGCAACGCGTGCTGCCGTTGAGGAGGGTATCGTTCCGGGAGGCGGCGTGGCCTACATCCGCGCTACGGCTGCCCTGGAGGGCCTGAAGGGCGAGAACGAGGACCAGACGACCGGTATCCAGATCGTAAAGCGTGCCATCGAGGAGCCGCTGCGTCAGATCGTAGCCAATGCCGGTGGCGAAGGTTCGGTGGTTGTCAACAAGGTGCGTGAGGGCCAGGGTGCCTTCGGTTACAACGCCCGTGACGACAAGTATGAGGATCTGCTTGCTGCCGGTATCATCGACCCGACGAAGGTATCGCGTGTGGCTCTGGAGAACGCGGCTTCGATCGCCTCGATGTTCCTGACGACGGAGTGCGTGCTGGCTGAGAAAAAATCGGAGCAGCCTGCTCCGGCCATGCCGGCCGGCGGTATGGGCGGCATGATGTAAGGATCGGCCGCTGTCAGCCGACAGCATAAGTAGAAACCGGGACACTCGTTTTCGAGTGCCCCGGTTTTTTGTGCAGATGTGGAAGGGACGGAAGGGGTCATGGCATCCACGCCACGATTCCGTCGACGGGGTGCTCCTGCAGCCAGGCCATGAACTCCGCGCAGTTGCGCACACCTCCCTCCAAAACCGCCCGATAATAGGCAATGCCCGGGATATGCTTCTCGTCGGGCGTCTCGTATTTCAGTTGCAGGATCGTGTCGCGCGTCTCCGGGGTCAGTACCGCCGCGACCCGGTCGGCCACCCGTTCGAAATATCCCGCCCAGGGCGAATCTTCGGCCATGTGGATCAGGTCGATCTGCCACATCCGTCCGTCACGGTCTTCGTATTGTGCGTGCCATTCGAGACAACAGTCCTCGGCGTCGAGCAGGTTGCCGTACTCCATCCGCCGGATACCGGGCCTTTCGGCAATTCGGGCTGCGGCGGCGAAACTGTCGGCCACGCGCAGCGGAGCCGGAGAGTAGATATGCAGGTCGATGTCGAGGTGCTTCATCAGGAGCCCCGAGCGGAGCGATCCCACCACTTCGGCCCGCGCTCCGATGGCCTGCCACGCTTCGCGCAACCTCAGTTCGCGGAGAATTTCGTGTGCCCGCCGCTGGTTGGCGGCGGCGAGGGCAATGATTTCGTGTGTGTTGTTCATGGTTTTCGTGGTTGTCGGGAACGGTTGGTCGGGGGGCCGCGCCGTCCATGCCGTGACTGTTTTCTCCCGGTTGAAAAAGCCCCGGAGCCGATGGGGCCGGAGCTTGTTTTTACCTCTTTCTTTCTCCCTCCCTGTTTCTCTCTGTCTCTCTCTTCCCCCCCCCTCCTCCGGGCTTCTATCGGCCCAGCAGGATGCGTGCCTGGGCTACGGCGGCCTGCGTGATCTGCGATCCGGAGAGCATCTTGGCAATCTCGGCGATGCGGTCGTCGTCGCTCAGACGGGTGATCTCCGTGCGGCCGTTGCGTTTGTAGACCACGAAGTGTGCCGAGCCTTTCGAGGCAACCTGCGGCAGGTGGGTGATGTCCACGACCTGCATCGAGGCCGAGAGCGATTCGATGATCTCGCCCATGGCGTCGGCGATGCGTCCCGAGACGCCCGTGTCGATTTCGTCGAAGATGATTGTCGGCAGCTGCATCCGCCTTGCCAGCAGCGCCTTCAGGGCGAGCATCACGCGTGAAAGCTCACCGCCCGAAGCGATCCGCTCGACGGGTTGCGGCGTCATGCGTGCATTGGCCGTGAAGAGGAACTGCACCTGGTCGCGGCCCGTGCGGTCCAGTTCCGGGCGGGGTGTTAGTGCCACCTGGAAGATGGTCTCCGACAGGCCCAGTTTGTCCAGCGTCGCCAGGATCTCCTTTTCGAAACCTCCGGCAGCCTTTTCGCGTGCCTTGTGCAGCCGGTCGGCCAGCGCTTCGGCGGCGGCCGTTGCCTCCTGCAGGGCGCGTTCCGCCGCAGCGATCTCCTCGCCGCTGTGGACGATTGCCGCCAACTGCGCCGCACTCCGGTCCCGCAGAGCGATCAACTCCGCCTCGTCGGCCACGCGGTATTTCTGTTGCAGGGCAATCAGGGCGTCGAGCCGTGCCGAGCGTTTTGCCAACCGTTCGGGATCGGCATCCACCCGTTCGCTGGCGGCCGTTGCCGAAGCGTCGCTGTCCTTCGACTCCTCCAGGGCCGCGTGCAGCCGGTCGGCAAACTCTCCGGCCGTAGGGTAGTGTTCGCGCAGATGCCCGAGGGCGTTTTCGGCATTTTTCAACTGGGTCAGAACGCCCGTTTCGTCGCTGTCCAGTGCATTGCGCAGGCCGGTCAGCGCCACGCCGATGCGGTCGGCATTTTCGAGTACGGCCAACTCCTCCTCCAGCTCGGCCTGCTCGCCCGCGCGCAGCGACGCGGCCGTCAGTTCGTCGCACTGGAAGCGCAGCCACTCCTCGTCGTGGCGGCCCCGTTCGGCGGCTTCGCGCAGCGAGGCCAGTTCATGGCGCAGGTCGCTCATCCGGGCGTATTGCGCGGCGTATTGCGCCAGCAGGTCGCCGTTCCCGGCCACGGTGTCGAGTGCCGAGGTGCGGAACTCCTCCGACGAGAGGATCAGGTTCTGGTGTTGCGAGTGGATGTCGATCAGGCGCGTGCCGAGCTCGCGCAGCTGTGCCAGCTGCACCGGAACGTCGTTGACGAAGGCCCGGCTCTTGCCTGCCGGGGTGATGATGCGCGTCAGGGTGGTTTCGGCGGCGTAGTCGAGGTCGTTCTCCGCAAAGAAAGCCTCCAGCCCGCAGCCCGCGAGGTCGAAGGTCCCCTCCACCGTGCAGTTCCGGGCGGCATCCTTCATCGCCGCCCCGTCGTTCTTGGCCCCCAGCAGCAGCCCGAGAGCCCCGAGCAGAATGGACTTTCCGGCTCCCGTCTCCCCCGTGATGATGTTCAGGTGCGGGTCCAGTTCCATTTCGAGTTTGTCGATCAGCGCATAGTTTTCGACGGACAGACGGCGCAGCATGGCAATTCGGATTTTAGCGATTCAATATCCAGGTTTCGGCGTATTTCGGATGCAGCTTCCGGCTCTTCAGCGGGCGAAAAAGGCCTCGATACGGTCGGCAATGCGGGACGCGACCTCCCGTTTCGAGAGCAGCGGCAGGGCTTCACGCCCCGTGCGGTCGATCAGGGTCACCTTGTTCGTGTCGCCGCGGAAGCCCGCTCCGGCATCCCGCAGGGAGTTCAGGACGATGAAGTCGAAGTTCTTGCGGGTGAGTTTCGATTCGGCGTGCGCCTCCTCGTCATCGGTCTCCAGCGCGAAGCCCGCCAGCAGCCGCCCTCCCTTGCGGGTACCCAGTTCTGCGGCGATGTCACGCGTGCGGCGCAGGCGGATGAACAGCTCGTCGTCGCCCTTCTTGAGTTTCGTGTCGGAGAATTCGGCGGGGGTGTAGTCCGCTACGGCGGCGCACATCACCGCGCCGTCGGCCGCCTCGAAGGCCCGGACCGCGGCATCGTACATCTCTTCGGCCGAGAGGACATCCACCCGCTCGACACCCGGAGGTACGGGCAGCGCCGTGCGCCCCGAAATGAGCGTCACCTCCGCACCGCGGGCGGCCAGTTCGCCGGCAATGGCATAGCCCATCTTGCCCGAGGAGTGGTTCGAGATGAACCGCACGGGATCGATGGCTTCGATCGTGGCGCCGGCCGTGACGATCAGCCGTCTACCGGCGAGTGTCTTTTTTTTTTCGGTGAGCAGGTCGCCGACGAAGGCGGCGATCGTATCGGGTTCGGCCATCCGGCCCTTTCCGGTCAGGCCGCTGGCCAGCTCTCCTTCGGCGGGTTCGACGATCCGCACGCCGCGTTCGGCCAGTGTGCGGAGGTTCTGCTGCGTGGCCGGATGGGCATACATGTCGAGGTCCATGGCCGGGGCTACGACCACCGGGCAGCGTGCCGAGAGATAGGCCGTCAGCAGCAGGTTGTCTGCCACGCCCGTGGCCATCTTGGCCAGCGTATTGGCCGTGGCGGGGGCGATCAGGTAGCAGTCGGCCCACTCGCCCAGCGAGACATGGGAGTTCCAGGCGCCGTTCTCGGGGTTGAAGAACTCCACGAGAATGGGGTTTTTCGAGAGGGTGGCCATCGTCAGCGGCGTGATGAACTGCTTGGCCAGCGGGGTCATCACCACACGGACTTCGGCGCCTGCCGTCTTCAATAAACGACACAGCATGGCAGCCTTGTAGGCTGCTATGCTGCCCGTAATGCCCAACAGAATGCGGCGCCCCGCCAGAGATGCGGTCGCAGCGTTTCCGGATGCCATCGTCGTGGTTTTAGATCTCCTTGAACGTGTCGTTCTTGCCCTCCTTGTAGACCAGTTCGTGGTCGAGGAACTCCTCCGTGGCGATGATCACCGGTTTGGGAAGGCGTTCGTAGTAGCGCGAGATTTCGATCTGCTCGCGGTTTTCGAAGGTCTCCTCCATGGTGTCGGTCGGCGACGAGAAGTCGGCGAGCTTGCGGTTCAACTCGGCCTTGAGCTCGGTCGAGATCTGGTTGGCACGGCGCGCGATGATGTTGATGCTCTCGTAGACGTTGCCGGTCTCCTTGTCCAGATCCACCAGCTTGCGCGTGATGGTGTTGTTGGGGATGTTCTTCTTGATTTCCATCTTATATGTTGTTGTCCTTGTTGTTGCGGTCGAGGTAGTCGCGGGCGTGCTTGGCCATGCGGTCCGCCTCCTTGATGTGTTTCGACTCGGGGTACTCCTCCTTGAAGGAGAGGTAGGAGTCGAGCATCGCCAGGTAACGGTCCGTCTGCTTGCTGGCGATGGAGTTGCTGGCGAAGCGGTAGCTGGCATCGACGATCAGGTACATGATCTCCTCGCGGTGCTTGCTTTCGGGATATTCCTTCAGGGCATTCTTCAGGGCTGTGATGGCCGATTTGTAACGCCCGATCTTATAATAGGTATAGGCGTTCAGATAGGCCTTGTCATGGAGCCGTTCGGTGAGCTCCGTGTTGATCTTCTTGAAATTCTCGATGCGGCTGCTTTCGGGGTAGCGCGACATGAATTCGTTGATGGCGATCAGGGCGTGCCCGGTCATGGTCTGGTCGCGCGTCGGGCCCGGGGAGAGGTAGTAGTGGCAGAGGGCATACATCCCTTCGGCATCCTCGATGAAGGCGCTGCGGCCGAACTTGCGGCGGAAGTCGTCGAGTTCCGCCGAGGCGGTGTCGTAGTCGCGGTTCTTGAAGCGGCAGTAGGCCTTGTAGAACGAGACGGTATCCTCGCGCGAGGTGCCCTGGTAGTAGTGTTCCACGCCTTCGAAGAGCGTGATGGCACGTTGCCATTTACCCTTGTCGTAATACTCCAGCGCCTTGCTGTAGATCAGTTCGGGCTGCCCGCTTTTCAGCAGTGCGTTCATGCCGGAGCATCCGCTGAGGAAGATTGCTGCCGCCACGGCGCAAAGGGCGTATGAGAAAGTCTGCTTCATTTGAGAATCTTTTACGGCACTTTATCGCGCAAAGTTACGCATAAATTAACGATTTGCAAAAAAAATTATTGTCCCCGGCGTCGGCGCCGGGCCCTTTTGCGGAGACTTTTCGCGGCCGGGGCTCTGCCCGGGACCGGCGTTTTCGGTTTCGGGCTTCTGCGGAGGTGGCCGGAAACCGGGTCCGGACCCGAAAAAAGATTTGGAAATGTGGATTATCCTTTTTATCTTTGCCTATGCAACGAAGCAGGGTTCTGGCCTTCACGGGCCGGGATTCTTATTTTTTACGTGTTTTGGAAATTCCTCTTCGGAGGCGTTCCCGGAAGATTAGAAGATTATTCGGATTATGGCAAAAGAGATTATTTATCTGACAGCCGAGGGTTACAAGAAGCTCAAGGATGAACTCGACCACATGCGTTCCGTTGAGCGTCCGGCGATTTCGGCCGCGATTGCGGAGGCGCGAGACAAGGGTGACCTTTCGGAGAATGCGGAGTATGATGCGGCCCGTGAAGCCCAGGGGCTGCTGGAGATGCGTATTGCCAAGCTGGAGGATACGATCGCCAATGCCCGGGTCATCGACGAGTCGAAGATCGACAAGAGCAAGGTGCAGATCCTGAGCAAGGTGACGCTGCTGAATCACAACAACAACAAGCAGATGACCTACACGATCGTCGCCGAGCACGAGGCGAACCTGCGTGAAGGGAAACTGGCGATCGGAACCCCGATTGCGAAGGCTTTGCTGGGGCATAAGAAGGGTGACCGGGTGGATGTGGAGGTTCCGGCCGGGACGATCCATTTCGAGATCCTCGACATCACGATCTGACGCCGGGAGGCCGCGGAGGCCTGCGGATCGGAGGGGGGCTTGAGGGCCCGACCATCGGAAGCTGACCGCCGGAGCCGTTGACCGGGCGGAGGGCGCCGGGAGATCGCCGGGGCCCGGACAATCAAACCCCGGCCGCCGGACAGAACATACGACCTACTCATTAATTGGGTATTTTTGCTGGGACCGCTTGCCGCGGTCCTTTTTTTTCGTATCTTCGCACCCGATGAAGATGCACCTCCGGATTAAACGTTTCGTCGCAGCATTCCTGCTCACCGCCCTGCTTGCCGCCTATGCGGGGCAGAAGGTGCATATCTATCTCGAAGACCATGCCCATTTCGCCGCCCTTTGCGGCGACCTGTTGCCCGACAACGGCGCTCGGGAGAGAGTGGTCGAATACTGTCCCGTCGACAATTACCACTTCTATCCCTACCTCTCGGAGAGCCTCTCCGCGCATGAATTCTATGCCGAGGTGCTGGCCGTCCTGAAGCCCGAGGCCACCCGCTGCCGATGCGTGCTGCGCACGGCGTGCCTCTCCCTGCGAGCGCCTCCCCGGGTGTGATTCCCTCTCCTTGTTCCGATGCGGCTGCAGCCGTATCGGGCTCCTTCGCATCCGAGGGGCCGGGAGTTCCGTACCTGCGGCCCGGGGCCGCGACGATCCGGAATGCCGGGTCGGAATCATCCATCCGTTAAACGACATCTTTCATGAAACGATCCATACTGTCGGCACTGTTTGCACTGTGCCTGACCTTTTTCGGCGTGCAGGGCGCCGAAGTCCCGCGCAAGGGGACCGATGCCAACCTCTTCGGCCACGTCGTCGACCGCGCAACCCATGAACACATTCCCTATGCCACGGTTTCGGTGGTCGGAACCCCGCTCGGCACGACTACCGATGCCTCGGGGCACTATTTCCTGAAAAACCTGCCCGAAGGGGAGCTGACCGTCGAGGTCCGGGCTCTGGGCTATGCCACACGGCAGGCGGCCGTGACGCTGACCCGGGGTGCGACCCTGGAGTTGAATTTCGAAGTCGAACAGAGCGGCATCTCGATGGACGAGGTGGTGGTCTCGGCGAGCCGTTCGGCCACGCTGCGGCGTGAGGCTCCGGCGCTGGTGAGCGTCCTCGACGCCGGACTCTTCGAACGGGCCAATGCTTCGTGCCTGGCCCAGGGCCTCTCGTTCCAACCCGGCGTGCGGGTCGAGGATGATTGCCAGAACTGCGGCTTCACACAGGTCCGCATCAACGGACTCGACGGCCACTATTCGCAGATTCTGATCGATTCTCGCCCGGTCTTTTCGGCCCTCACGGGGGTCTACGGTCTGGAGCAGATTCCGGCCAACATGATCGAACGTGTCGAGGTGTTGCGCGGCGGCGGCTCGGCGCTCTACGGGTCGTCGGCCATCGGCGGGACGATCAACGTCATTACCAGGGAGCCGACACGCAGTTCGGCGCAGTTCTCGCACACGTTGATGTCGCTCGGCGGCAGCAACTCCTACGACAACAACTCGATGCTCAACGCCTCGATCGTCTCCGAGAGCGGGCGGGCCGGAATCGGGATCTTCGGGCAGAGCCGCCACCGCTCGGGTTACGACCACGACGGGGACGGATTCACCGAACTGCCCCTGCTCGACAGCCGTTCGGTGGGGATGCGGTCGTTCTTCCGCACCGGGGCCTATTCGCGTATCACGGCCCAGTACCACCATCTGAACGAGTACCGCCGGGGCGGCGACCTGCTCAAGCAGCCGCCCCACGAGGCCAACATTGCCGAACAGACCGACCATACGATTGACGGCGGGAGCCTTGCGTTCGACCTCTCGTCGGCCGACCGCAGCGACCGCTTCAATGCCTATTTTTCGTTCCAGAATACGGCCCGGAAGAGCTACTACGGCAGCAAACAGGACCTGCTGGCCTATGGTACGACGCGCGATCTGGTCCTGGCTTCGGGGCTGCAGTACGTGCACGCCTTCGAACGGCTGCTGTTCATGCCTTCGGAGTTGACTCTCGGGGTCGAATACAGCTACGACGACCTTCACGACCGCTCGATCGGCTACGCCATCGACACCGATCAGCGGGTGCATATCGTGGGCGGCTATTTTCAGAACGAGTGGAAAACGTCGAAATGGTCGCTGCTGCTCGGCGGGCGGTTGGATAAGCACAACCTGGTCGATCACGTGATTTTCAGCCCGCGGGTCAACGTGCGCTTCAATCCTTCGGAGGCAGTGAACCTGCGGGTGAGCTACGCCGGAGGCTATCGGGCTCCGCAGGCCTTCGACGAGGACATGCACATCGCCATCGTGGGCGGAGAGCGGCGGCGGATCCGGCTGGCCGACGATCTGAAGGAGGAACGCTCGCACAGCGTGAGCCTCTCGGCCGATCTCTACCGCAATTTCGGAAGCGTGCAGACCAACCTGCTCGTCGAGGGGTTCTATACCCGCCTCGACGATGTTTTCGCGCTGCGTGACCTGGAGGATACGGACGACGGCGGCAAAATCCAGGAGCGTTACAACGGTTCGGGAGCCACGGTTGCCGGGGTGAATGTCGAAGGGCGTGCGGTCTTCACCCGCTGGTTCGAGCTGCAGGCGGGCATGACCTGGCAGCGGAGCCGTTATGCGGAACCCGAGCAGTGGAGCGAGGACCCGGAGGTTCCGCCCGTGCGGCGGATGTTCCGCACGCCGGACCTCTACGGCTACTTTACGGCGTCGTTCAAGCCCTTGCGGCGGCTGACGGCCGACGTGACCGGGACCTGCACGGGCGAGATGCTCGTGCAGCACATGAAGGGTTCGGGCGTTGCGCAGGACGTGGCGGTTACGACGCCGTCGTTCTGCGACGTGAACCTGCGCGTGGCTTACGATCTGCCGCTTTACCGCGACCTCACGCTGCAGCTCTACGGCGGCGTGCAGAACCTCTTCAACGCCTATCAGCGGGATTTCGACCGGGGCGTGGAGCGTGATTCGGGCTATGTTTACGGGCCGTCGCTGCCGCGCAGCTGGTTCGTGGGGGCGAAGATCAGCTTCTGAGCCGATTTTTCTGCCTGTCTGAACCGCTTGCCCGGGCAGGCGAGGCTGGCAGATACACGAAAAGGGCTCCGACATACGGTCGGAGCCCTTTTTTCGTTCGGAATTGCGGGTACGCCTACAGGGCGTTGATCTCGTGCAGGACGTTGTTCGTCTTGCGCACGGCAGCGGCCGAAGCGGCGAACTTCTCGCTCTCCTCCTTCGTGAGGTCGACCTTCACGATCTTCTCGACGCCCTTGCGGCCGATGATGGCGGGTACGCCGATGCAGATGTCCGACTCTCCGTATTCGCCTTCGAGGTAGCACGAGCAGGGGATCAACTTCTTCTGGTCGTGGAGAATGGCCTCGACCATCATCGAAGCGGCGGCTCCCGGAGCATACCAGGCCGACGTGCCGATGAGTTTGGTGAGCGTGGCGCCGCCGACCATCGTGCTCTGCACGGCCTCCTGGAGTTTCTTCTTCGAGGCGAACTGCGTGACGGGCACACCGTTAACCGTGGCCTTCGACAGCAGCGGGATCATCGTCGTATCGCCGTGGCCGCCGATAACCATGCCGTCGACGTTGTTGATGTTGGCGCCGGTGGCTTTGGCCAGGTAGCACTTGAAGCGCGACGAGTCGAGGGCGCCGCCCATGCCGATGACGCGGTTCTTCGGGAGTCCCGAAGCCTTCAGGGCCAGGTAGGTCAGCGTGTCCATCGGGTTGGCCACCACGACGATGATCGCGCGGGGCGAATATTTGATGACGTTGGCGATGACGCCCTTCATGATATTGGCGTTGGTGCCGATGAGTTCCTCGCGGGTCATGCCCGGTTTGCGGGGGATTCCCGAGGTGATGACCACGACGTCCGAATTGGCCGTCTTCTTGTAGTCGTTGGTCGTGCCGACGAGCTTCGTGTCGAAGTCCATCAGCGTGGAGGTCTGGTACATGTCCAGCATCTTGCCTTCCGAAAGGCCCTCCTTGATGTCGATGAGGACCACCTCGCTTGCCACTTCGCGGCAAGCCATCACATTCGCACAGGTTGCGCCTACGGCGCCTGCACCTACGACAGTAACTTTTGACATAATGGGTTATGAAAGTTTGAGTTGTTTTTCAGTTAGAGGGGCTGGAGCTGCCCGCAACATGCGGTTTGCATCCGGGTATCTCACACGGCAGATGTTTCGTTTGCAACTCTCTCCTCTCTCTTGATTGCAGTCTCTTCCGTTTTCCTGCTCACGCTTTCGGTCTGTTTCCGTATTCGCCGTTGCCGTTCCTGTCACTCTTTGCGCGGCCGGGTTTCTCACCACCTTTTCACACCTTGTCCGGTCTTCGCTCATCTCCACGTTCCCGCATTTTCCCTCTCTCTGCTCTCTCATCTCATCTTCCACACGGTTGCGGGATCTCTCATTCAAACCTCGTCTCTTGCTTCAACCTTCACGTCCGGCGCGCCTACCCACACATTTACCGGCCTCTCTCTTGCCTTGTTTGTCCGGCTTCGGTACGGTCAGCCTGCAACTCCGCCCCTTTTTTGTGCTGTCCGGCGTATCCTATCCGATCAGCTTCTCATAGTCGGCGGGGCTGAGCAGGGCGTCGTATTCGGCGGGATCGGAGATCTTCACCTTGACGAGCCAGCCCTCGCCGTAAGCATCCTTGTTGACGATCGAGGGGTCGGCATCGACCGCCTCGTTGAATTCCAACACTTCGCCGCCCACGGGCAGGAAGGCGTCGCTGACGGTCTTCACGGCCTCGATCGATCCGAAGACCTCGCCGGCAGCGAGCGTTTCGCCGACGGTCGGGACATCGACGAAAACGATGTCGCCCAGCTGGCTTTGTGCGAAATCGGTGATGCCGACAACGGCTACGTCGCCCTCGATGCGACACCATTCGTGGTCGTTCGAGTATTTCAGATTTGCAGGTACATTCATGGAATTTTTGTTTTTTGTTTGGGAAAAACCGTTTTCTCGATGCAAATATAACTGTTATTTTTGTAACAGCAAGAGAAAAGGGCAAAAAAGCGAGGCCCGGAACGGAATTTTTTTCCGGGCCGGGCCGGGGTTTTCGAGATCGGGAAAGGAGGCTGCGGGGGAGGCTATCCGATCCGTGCCGGGAGGACGAATTCGATCTCCTTGAAGAGATATGCGCGGATGCTTCCGTCCTCGTGGCGGAGGATCAGCTCGCCCGAAGGGCGAACTCCCTGAATAGCTCCGCGGGTGAGCGACCCGTCGGGGTAGCGGAACGGGCGCATCTCCCCGAGGGCGTACATCCGGTTGCGGTAGTCGTGCTGCAAGGCTTTGCGGTCTCCGTGTTCGAGCTGGTCGTAACGTGCGAGCATACACCGCTCGAAGGTTTCGAGCACCTCGCGGCGGTCGTAGCGGCGTCCGGTGAGCTGCGCCATCGAGACGGGGTTCGGCAGCGTGGGGTCGAACTCCGTCTGGTTGACATTGATGCCGATTCCGAGCAGCGAGCGCGACAACATCTGTCCCGAACAGTTGTGTTCGATCAGCACGCCTTCGAGTTTGCGGTCCCCGGCGTAGATGTCGTTGGTCCACTTGATGCGGGTGTCGATGCCGTAATGGGCGAAGGTGTCGGTCAGCGCCAGCGACAGGGCCTCGCAGAGCAGGAACTGCTCCCCGACGGGCAGGAACCGCGGTTCGACGACCATCGTGAAGGTGAGGTTCTCGCCTTCGGGGCTGAGCCATTTGTGCCCGCGCTGTCCGCGTCCGGCGGTCTGGTGCTCGGCCCAGACAATATCGCCGTGGCGGTACTTCGCATTGCGGGCGTCGTCGTTCGTCGAGGTGGTGGTATCGAGGTGGTGGATCATTTTTCGGGGAGTTTTCGGAGGAGGCAGGGCGGGGGAAAGGGAAAACAAGGCAGGAGAGGGGAGATCGCTGCCGTCAGCCCCCTCCCGCTGTTGTGTGAAGGCCCTTGCCCCGGGGTTATACCGAGACGCCGAAGTCGCGCAGGGCGTCGTTCAGCGAGGTTTTCTTGTCGGTGGACTCCTTGCGCTGTCCGATGATCAGGGCGCAGGTGACACTGTATTCGCCGGCCGGGAACCGCTTGCGGTAGCTCCCCGGGACGACCACCGAGCGGGGCGGGACGTAACCCTTATAGGTGACGGGATCCGGGCCTGTGACGTCGATGATGTGGGTCGAGCCGGTGATGACGGTGTTCGAGCCGAGCACGGCCTCGCGGCAGATGTGGGCGCCCTCGACGACGATCGAGCGCGAACCGAGAAAGCAGTTGTCCTCGACGATGACCGGGGCGGCCTGTACGGGTTCGAGGACGCCGCCGATTCCGACGCCGCCCGAGAGGTGGACGTGCCGTCCGATCTGGGCGCAGGAGCCGACCGTAGCCCATGTGTCGACCATCGTGCCCGTATCGACATAGGCGCCGATGTTGACGTAGGAGGGCATGAGGATGGCTCCCGGGGCGATATAGGCGCCGTAGCGGGCCACGGCGTGGGGTACGACGCGTACGCCCAGCTCCTCGTAGCCGTGTTTGAGTTCCATCTTGTCGAACCACTCCAGCTCCCCGGCCTCCATCTTGCGCATGGGCTGGATCGGGAAGTAGAGGATCACGGCCTTCTTGACCCATTCGTTGACCTGCCACCGGCTGTTCTCCGGATCGACGGGCTCCGCCGTGCGGAGTTCGCCCTTGTCCACGTATTCGATAACTTGGCGTACGGCCTGCTGTACGGCGTTGTCGTGCAGCAGTTCGCGATTCTCCCATGCCTGCTCGACGATCGCTCGGAGTTCGTTATGGTTGCTGTTCATGTTCTGCGTTGTTTTCTGGCAGACAAATGTATGGAAAATATCGAATTTTTCCTAACTTTGCCGAAATATCACCCAAACGGTTGCATTTATGAAACGTTATTCCTGGATCACCGCCGTGCTGGCAGGCACAGCGGCTTTGGCAACGGCAGGTTGCGGCAACATGAAGCAGATAAAGCACAATCCCTACCCCGAAACGGCCCGCGGCGAGGTGGTGGACAACTATTTCGGGACCGAGGTTCCGGATCCCTACCGCTGGCTCGAAGACGACAATTCGGAGGCGACGGCGGCGTGGGTTGCTGCCGAGAATGCCGTGACCGAGGACTACCTCTCGCAGATTCCCTTCCGCGAGGCGATCCGCGAGCGGCTGACCCAACTGTGGAACTACCCCAAGGAGGGCGCCCCGTCGAAGCACGGCGACTGGTACTACTATTATTATAACGACGGGCTGCAGAACCAGTCGGTGCTCTGCCGCACGGCGGAGCCCGGCCGGGCTGGCGAGGTGTTCCTCGATCCCAACACCCTGTCGGAGGACGGCACGGTAGCCCTTTCGGCGGTCTCCTTCTCGAAGGACGGGCGTTATTTCGCCTATGCCGCCGCGGCGTCGGGTTCGGACTGGGTCGAGATCCGCGTCATGGATACCGAAACCAGGGCCCTGACCGAAGACCGCATCGAATGGGTGAAATTCTCCGGCGCCGTATGGGCCCCCGATTCGAAGGGTTTCTATTACAGTGCCTATGACGCCCCCAAAGAGGGTGTCTACTCGGCGCAGAACCAGTTCCAGAAGGTCTACTACCACAAGCTGGGGACCCCGCAGACGGCCGACCGCCTCATTTATGAGGACAAGGCCCATCCGCTGCGCTACTTCTCGGCCTGGCCTTCGGACGACGGCAAGTGGCTCTTCATCATCGCGTCGGAGGGTACTTCCGGAACGGAGATCCTCTATCGGAAAACCTCCGAGAAGAAGTTCCGCACGCTGCTCGTCGGCTTTGCCCACGATTACGCACCGGTCGACTGCCGGGAGGACCGGTTCTACTTCATGACCAACGAGGGGGCCTCGAACTACGCCCTCAAGCGCATGGCGCTGAACAACCCCGCGCAGGTCGAGACGGTGATCCCCGAGCATGACAGGAACCTGCTCGAAGGGGTCGGGACGGCCGGCGGCTACCTCTTTGCTTCCTACCTGCAGGATGCCCAGAACAAGGTGGTCCAGTACGATTACGACGGCAAGCTTGTGCGCGAGATCACGCTGCCCGCCATCGGGACGGTCGGGGGCTTCAGCGGCGAGAAGGAGGATACCGAACTCTACTACTCGCTGTCGAACTACACGGCTCCGGCGACGATCTACCGCTACGACATCGCCTCGGGCGAATCGACCCTCTACAAGGCTCCCGAGGTGGCCTTCGACCCCTCGCTCTTCGTGACGGAGCAGGTCTTCTATGCTTCGAAGGACGGAACGCAGGTGCCGATGTTCATCACCCACCGCAAGGACATGAAGCTCAACGGCAAGAATCCCTGTCTGCTCTACGGGTACGGCGGCTTCCAGATCAACATGACCCCGGGCTTCAACCCCTCGGCGCTGATGTTCGTCGAGCAGGGCGGTGTCTACTGCGTGGCCAACCTGCGCGGCGGTTCGGAGTACGGCGAGGCGTGGCACAAGGCCGGTATGCTCGAAAACAAGCAGAACGTCTTCGACGACTTCATCGCGGCGGCCGAGTACCTCATTGCACAGAAATACACCTCGTCGGAGCGGCTCGCCATTAACGGCGGCTCGAACGGCGGACTGCTGGTCGGCGCCTGCGAGGTGCAGCGTCCGGATCTCTATGCGGTGTGTCTGCCGCAGGTCGGCGTGATGGACATGTTGCGCTACCACAAGTTCACGATCGGCTGGGGCTGGGCCGTGGAGTACGGTTCGTCGGACAATGCCGAACAGTTCCCCTACATCTACAAGTATTCGCCGCTGCACAATATCAGGGAGGGCGTGAAGTATCCCGCCACGCTGGTGATGACGGCCGACCACGACGACCGGGTCGTTCCGGCCCACTCGTTCAAGTTCGCCGCGACGATGCAGCACTGCCAGGCCGGGGATGCTCCGGTGCTGATCCGCATTGAGTCGAAGGCCGGGCACGGGGCCGGGAAACCCACCTCGAAACGCATCGACGAGGCGGCCGACATGTACGCATTCCTCTTCCAGAACATCGGGGTGCCGTACAGGGCGGTGAAAGAGTAACCGATCCGGGGAATCCGGCATCCCGATATTGCGGAGACGCTCCCTGTACCCCCCCCCGCCTGAGGCGGGGAGGGAGGCGGGTCAGATTTGAAATACGCGGTCGGGGAGGCCGGGAACGGGATTCGGGAGCATGATGGCGATGGAAGGACTTTTGTTTCATCGGCTTTGTTCAACGGCTTTATTAACAGAACAGATATGAAGGTCTACAAATTCGGAGGCGCGTCGGTCCGGAATGCCGACGGGGTGAGAAACCTGCGCCAGATCATCGACGAGGAACAGCATCTCTTCATCATCGTTTCGGCGATGGGCAAGACGACGAATGCCCTGGAGAGGGTGTTCGAGGGGCTTCAGAAGGGCGATAAGCAGCAGTCGCTGGAGCACATTGCCAAACTGCGCGACTACCACGCGGAGATCATCGACGACCTGTGGCACGAACCCAAACGGCTGGAGAAGGTCGATGCGCTGTTCGACGAACTGGAGCAGGTCGCCACGCAGACGGTTTACCGGGCCGAAGATGCCGAATTGTGGTACGACACGATCGTGGCCTACGGCGAGCTGGTCTCGACGACGATCATCTCCGAATACCTGAACTACGCCGGGGTTCCGAACCGCTGGATCGACATGCGCCGTTGCTTCGTGACGGAGCAGCGCCACAAGGATGCCGGGGTGGACATCGAGGCTTCGGCCCCGCGCCTGCGGGAGGCCGTGGCGAACGGTCCCGAGACGGTATTCATCGGCCAGGGCTTCATCGGCGGGGCACCCGACGGGACGACCACGACGCTCGGGCGTGAAGGTTCGGACTATTCGGCGGCCGTGGCGGCGAACATCCTCGATGCGGAGTCGATGTCGGTGTGGAAGGATGTCGACGGCGTGCTGAACGCCGACCCGAAGATCTTCCCCGACGCCGTGCAGATCGCCGAACTGAACTACCTCGATACCATCGAACTGGCCTACAGCGGGGCGCAGATCATCCACCCGAAGACGATCAAGCCGCTCCAGAACAAGAACATCCCGCTCTACGTGCGGCCGTTCGGCGACAAGCGCAAACCCGGCACGGTGATCCGCGGGCTGTCGGCTCCGGTCGACGTGCCGATCCTGATCCTCAAGAAGGACCAGGTGTTGCTGACGATCCGTTCGCGGGACTTCTCGTTCGTGCTGGAGGAGAAGTTCGCGACGATCTTCTCACTGCTGGAGCGCTTCCGCATCAAGACGAACCTGATCCACAACTCGGCCGTGAACCTGAGCCTCTGTGTGGACAATTCGTGGCATATCGACGAGGTGGTCGAGGCGCTGCGCGAGGCGGGTTTCGACGTGATGAAGTCCGAGAACATGGAGCTGCTGACCGTGCGCGGCTATACCGAGGAGCTGTGGCGGCGCTACGCCCGCGGGCCACAGGTCTTCATCCGGCAGGCCACGCAGGCCACGGTGCGCGTCGTCCGCAAGAAAGAGGGGACGTATTGATCCCTGCCGATCCGGAAACCGAAAGGAGAGCCGATAACGCGGCTCTCCTTTTTTTCTGCGACCCTCCCCTTGCCTGCGGACCGTTTGGGCCCCTCTCCTTGTCTGCGGCCTTCTCCTTATCCGTGGCCTTTTCTTGTCTGCGGGTCTCTGCCCCCCCCCTCACTCACGAAAAGGCCTCCTGGCGGAGCCGGTGGAGAATGCCGATGACCGAATTCTCCTTGATCTGCCCCCGGCGCTTCATGTTGAGGATCGTGCGGGCGATGTAGCGCTCGATGTCACGCTGGAGGCTCCGGTAGAGCGGGCATTTCGTGTAGTTCTCGTTGTCGAGCAGCACGTCGCGGATCGACCGCAGGGAGTTCGTGTAGTTCGACATCTCGTTCTTGAGCGCCACGCCCTGCTTCTGCGAAGCCGTGATCCTGGCGATGGACATGTCGCGGAGTTTTTCGCAGACAGTGTTCAGCAGCACCATCACCACGTTGTCCATCAGCGTGTGCCCGTGCATGAAGAGGTACGTGTTTTCGGGCCTTACGCCGCGCTGCTTCAACTGCTCCTCGAACTCCTTCATCGGCTCGATCATCCGCGGATTGCGGCGCCGGAGCAGCTCCTCGCGTTTCGCAACGTTGCGGCGGAGCCACTCCAGGGTCCGTTCGCCGTTGTTTCCGATTTCGAGGTAGCCCAGGCGCACCGAGGCCTTGAAATCGACCAGCGGAAAGACATGCTCCGTCGAGAGGCGTGCCGAGAAGGCGTACCAGAGGAAGAGCGGGTAGATGATGCGCGAATATTCGTCCATGAACTTCACGAAGTCGAAGATCCTCGTGTCGTTCTTCGTGGCCTTGACGCAGACGTTGTGCAGCGAGGGGGCGTAACAGAGGTAGTTCTCGGTGGCGTAGGCGTAGGTGTGGAACATGAACCGCGCATCGGCTACCTGCCGGGACTGCTCCGTCTGCCCGGCGAAGAGGTAGTCGAAGTCGGAATCGACGCAGAGGATCATCTCCTCGGAGGATTGCGGGATCATGCCCATGAGGACCTTCTTGCCTTTCGGGAGGTCGCCGCGGTCGGGGACCGAGATCTCGAAACGCAGGTAGGGGTTGTGGAAATGGTCGAAGATCCCGCGCCAGAAGGCCACATCCTCATACCCTTCGACATAGACCTTCACCAACCGCTGGTCGGGGTCGGCGGGCAGCGGCTGCGGCAGGTCGGCGGGCGATGCCTGATGCGAGAAGGGACTCATTCTGCGCAGTTTTTCGCGGAACTTCTTGGCCATACTTCTACAAAGATAAATATTTTCGTATTTTTGCGCAAAATAAAGCCCTCGAAACGACGTTTAATTCCTACCATCTGAACACATTTTTATGGCAGACAACGATTGGAAATCGAGACTCGGGATGGTCTACTCGACGAATCCCGATTTCAAATACGAAACGGCCGGAGAGCCCGAGGCGGAGACCCTGCCGGCACAGCAGCAGGATCTGCGCGTGTGGCTCGACCGCAAGCAGCGGGCCGGGAAGGTCGTAACGCTCGTGAAGGGGTTCGTGGGGCGCGACGAGGACCTGCAGACGCTGGCGCGGCTGCTCAAGACGAAGTGCGGCGTGGGCGGTGCCGCGAAGGATGGCGAGATCCTCATCCAGGGCGACCACCGCGACCGGGTCGTCGAGATACTCACCCGCAGCGGTTACCGCTGCAAAAAAGCCGGTTCCTGAGGTGCGTCGGGGGTGGTTGTTCCTGCTGTTGGTGACCGTCGCGCTCTGCAGCGTGCGGCGTGCCGCGGCGCAGTATTACACGTGGGGCTCGGACCCTCCGCAGAAGTGGTCGACGATCCGCACGCCTGACGTGCGGATGATCTATCCCGATACGGTCTCGGCCCTGGCGCGGCGGACGCTCTGCTACATCCGCGCCGTCCAGCCCGATATCGGATACGGCTTCCGCCACGGTCCGATGCGCATCCCGTTCGTCATGCACCCCGAGAATTTCCAGTCGAACGGTCTGGTGATGTACCTCCCGAAGCGGGTGGAGTTCCTCACCTCGCCGGCCATCGACGGCTATTCGATGCCGTGGTACAAGCAGCTGGTGGCACACGAATACCGCCATGCCGTGCAGTACAACAACCTCGACCGGGGCCTGATCCGTGTGCTGAGCTACCTGCTCGGGCAGCAGGGCTCGACCATCGGCCTGTTGTGTATGCCGATCTGGGCCATGGAGGGCGATGCGGTGATGTCCGAAACGATGATGTCGTCGTTCGGCCGCGGCCTGCAGCCCTCCTTCTCGATGGCCTACCGCGCGATGGGGAGCGTGGGGCGCGACCGGAGGAATATCGACCGGTGGTTCTGCGGTTCCTACCGTGACCACATCCCCGACCATTACGAACTGGGCTACCAGATCTGTTCGTATGCCTGGGAGCGCTACGGCGAGAATATCTGGGACAAGGTCGCCTGGTACGGTTCGCGCAACCCCTACGTGCTCTTTACGACGAGCGTCTCGCTGCGGAAATTCTACGGGACGAATGTTTCGCGGCTTTTCCGCGAGACGTTCGATGAACTGGGGCGCTTCTGGGACTCGCTGCCGAAGGAGGACGACAGCGCCCGGCCGCTCGTCGGGCTTCCCGAACGGAACTATACCACCTATCAGTGGCCGCTGGCGCTGGGCGATACGGCGGTCGTGGCGCTGAAAACCGACCTCGACCGCGTATCTCGTTTCGTGCGCATCGACCGCCGCACGGGTGAAGAGCGGACGATCGCTCCGACGGGACTGGTTTCGACCCGTCCGACGCTGTGCGACGGCCGTCTCTGGTGGACCGAATACCGGCGTTCGACGCTCTTTGAACAGCGGGTCAATTCGCAGCTCTGTTACATGGACCTGGCGGACGGCCGTCCCCGGACCGCGGGCGGGGAGCGGCGGGTGCTCTATCCGACCTCGACACCCGACGAACTGGGCTGGGTCGAATACAACCCCGACGGCCGCTATGCGGTGGTTGTGCGGCGCGACGGTGCCGGGGAGCAGCGCTTCGCAGCGCCCGACGGCAAGGAGCTGCACGGCCTGGCGTGGGACGACCTGACGCGCGCCTGGTACGTGCTGGTGACCGACGACAGCGGCATGTGGATCGGCCGCATCGACGCCGAGGGGCTGCACGCCGTGACCGAAGGAGCTTATATCACGCTGTCGGACCTGCGGGCCGGGGGCGGGCGGCTCTACTACGGCTCGATCGCCTCGGGCAAGGACGAGGCCCACTGCTACGATCTGACCGGGCGCCGAGAATACCGCATCACGACCTCCGCCTACGGCTCGTTCGATCCGGCCCCGGCCGGCGGCGACGTGCTCGTGACGACCTACGACCGGTTGGGTTACCGCGTGGCGGAGCAGCCGTCCGACAGTGCGCTGATTCCCGTGGCTGCGTCGCGGCTGCCGGAGAACCGGGTCAATCCGCCGCGTCGGCGCTGGGAGGTGGTGAACCTCGACACGGTGCGCTTCACGCGGGCGGACTCGCTGGCCCAAAGTGCGGATTTCCGGTCGAAACGCTACCGCAAGCTCCCCAATCTGGTGAATGTCCACAGTTGGATGCCCGTGGCGTTCAATCCTTTTGCGCTGGTCGATGAACAGACGATCGACCTGAATGCCGGCGTGACGGTCATCTCGCAGAACCTGCTCTCGAATACCGAGGCTTACGCCTCCTACGGCTGGAACCGCCACGAAGGTTCGCTCGTGAACCTCGGTGTTCGCTACTTCGGGCTGGGCGTGCGCTTCGAGCTCGACGCCTCCTACGGCGGCAACCAGCTCTTCTACTCGCTCGGGCAGTACAACGCCCAGACCGGGAAGTACGAATATCAGTCGCGCCCGGCCCCCGACAAATACTACTCCGTGGGGCTGACGGCCACCCTCCCGCTCTATTTCCAGCGCGGGTACCATACGCGGCAGTTCTCGGTCTCGGCTGGCTGGAACTATTCGAACGGCATGGTGGCCGATCTGGGCAAGATCGAGTGGGGTGTCAACGGCGGGATCACCAACATCCAGCACATCGGTTTCCGCAAGGGGCTGCATCAGGTGGCATTCGGCGTCGGATTCTCCGACCAGGTGCGGATGGCCCACCGCGACATTGCACCCCGCTGGGGTTACACCCTCTCGACGAACTACACGTTCAATCCGGTGAACAGCAACTTCAGCGACCTGATTTCGTTCTACGGGCAGGCCTACCTGCCGGGTGTGGCACCCCACAACTCGCTGTCGGTGGCGGCGACCTATCAGACGTCGGTCGGCGGGTACAAGTTCCCGACCGGCTATGCGCCGCTGAGTTACAAGTCCACGCGGCTGATCCCGCGGGGGTTCTCCTCGGCGGACATCGCCTCGAACAACTACACGGCCCTGGAGGCCAACTACCAGCTGCCGGTGTGGTATCCCGAGGGCGGCATCGGCTCGGTGCTCTACTTCAAGCGGATCCGGCTCAATATCGGGGGCGACTACGCCTGTTTCCGGATCCCCGGGACGACGGGCATGATGTGGTATGACATCTGGTCCGCGGGCGGCGACCTGATCTTCGACTTCAACCTCTTCCGGCAACCGGCTTCGGCGACCTCGACGCTCAAACTCTCGTGCTACCGACCGTCGAGCGGCGGGGTGTGGATCGGGGCGTCGCTCGGACTGCCGTTTTAGGAATATTTTGTATCTTTGCTGCAAAATTCGGCTTTATGGCACAACGCAAGACGTCGGGAATCAGCCCGAAAGCGATCAAGTGGATCTGGGGTGTGGCCTTCGCGCCCTTTGTCCTGTTGGGCATCCTGCTGCTGCTCTCGGCCCTCGGGACGTTCGGGCGGCTGCCCTCGTTCGAGGAGCTGGAGAACCCCCGGAGCAACCTCGCCACGGAGATCTACTCCGAGGACGGCAAGGTCATCGGCACGTTCTTCGTGCAGAACCGCTCCTACGTGCAGTATGCCGACCTTTTCCCGGCGGATTCGACGCTCCATATCCGCCTCGACGGACACGAGGTGCCGCCGATCGTCGCGGCGCTCATCTCCACGGAGGACGTGCGCTTCCGCAGCCATTCGGGTATCGACATCCCCTCGCTGGCGCGTGTGGCCGTGAAGACCGTGCTGCTGCAGAACACCTCCCAGGGCGGCGGTTCGACCATCACGCAGCAGTTGGCCAAGAACCTCTTCCCGCGCGATACGGCCCGCAACCGCGGGCGGATCGCGCGCACGGCGAAGCTCGTGACGGCGAAACTCAAGGAGTGGATCACGGCCCTCAAACTCGAATACAACTACACCAAGGAGGAGATCGCCGCGATGTACCTCAATACGGTGGAGTACGGTTCGAACGCCTACGGCATCAAGTCGGCGGCCCATACGTTCTTCAACAAGGAGCCGCACGAGCTCAACGTCCAGGAGGCGGCGGTGCTCGTGGGGGTGGTGAACGCCCCGACGCGCTACTCGCCGGTGCGGAACCCGGACAATGCGCTGGCCCGCCGCAATCTGGTGCTTGCGCGCATGAGGGAGTCCGGGGCGCTGACCCGCGGACAGTGCGATTCGATCTCGGCGCTGCCCATCGTGCTGAACTACAAGCCGGTTTCGCACAACGAGGGTTCGGCGACCTATTTCCGGGAGATGCTGCGCCTGGTGATGAATGCCGACCGCCCGAAACGCAACCAGTTCTACAACGAATGGGACTACGACCAGGCGGTGAAGGAGTACGAGGAGAATCCGCTCTACGGCTGGTGCCACAAGAACACCAAGGCCGACGGTACGCCCTACAACATCTACCGCGACGGCCTGAAGATCTATACGACGATCAACTCGCGGATGCAGGCCTATGCCGAACAGGCGGTCCAGAAGCAGATGGAGACGGTCATCCAGCCCAAGATGGATGCGCAGTACCGCAATACGAAGGTGCTGTTCCTCGATACGGACCGTGCGGAGCGCGAGCGGATCATGCGCCAGGCGATCCGCTATTCGGACCGTTACCGGGAGATGAAGAATGCCGGATGCAGCGAGAAGGAGATCGCGGCGTCGTTCGACAAACCCTGTGCGATGAAGGTCTTCACCTACAAGGGCGAGCGGGATACGCTGATGACGCCGCGCGACTCGATCCTCCACCACAAGCGGATCATGCGTGCCGCGATGGTGGCGATGGATCCCCGCACGGGAGCGGTCAAGGCGTATGTCGGCGGTCCGAACTTCCGCTATTTCAAGTACGACATGGCCAAGCAGGGCAAGCGGCAGATCGGTTCGACGATCAAGCCCTTCATCTATACGTTCGCCATCGACCACCTCGGCTTTACGCCCTGTACGATGGTTCCGAACCTCCCGACGACGATCGAGACGGCCAACGGCACGGCCTGGTCGCCGAAGGAGGCCGGACGGGTCGAGTACGACGGTGTGCTGCACCCGCTGCGCTGGGGCCTGGCCCGCAGTCGCAACAACTACTCGGCGTGGATCATGAAGCAGGCCAAGCAGCCCGAAGCCGTGGCCGACTTCATCCATAACATGGGTATCCGCAGCTATATCGATCCGGTTCCGGCGCTGTTCCTCGGGACCTCGGAGTCGAACGTTTTTGAGATGGTGAGCGCCTTCTCGACCTTCGCCAACGAGGGCGTGCATACCGATCCGATCTTCGTGACGCGTATCGAAGACCGCCAGGGCAACCTCATCGCGACGTTCATCCCGCAGTCGCAGGATGCCATCAGCGAGCGCACGGCCTATACGATGCTGACGATGCTCGAAGGGGTGGTCAATGCCGGAACGGCCGGGCGTCTGAAGTGGCAGTTCGGACTGACGGACATGGAGATCGGCGGTAAGACCGGTACGTCGAACAAGAACCGCGACGCCTGGTTCATGTGCGTGGCCCCGAAGCTGGTGGCCGGGGCGTGGGTCGGCGGCGAGGATCAGTCGGTGCACTTCATCTCGGGCGGAGAGGGCAGCGTGGCGGCCCTGCCGATCATCGGCGAGTTCATGAAGCGCGTCTACGACGACGGACGCCTCGGCGTCACTCGCGAGGACCAGTTCGTGCGCCCGGCGATGATGCCCCGCTACGACTGTGAGGACGAAATGGATGCCGTCGGTTCGGAGGAGAGCGACGATGACGCCTTCTTCGATTGACGCCTTGGCGGAAGAATCCCTTTGTGCTGAGGGGGGGGGAATTGGGTCGCCGGGTTTGTTTCTTAAAAATTTTTACTATCTTTGCCCGAAAAGTTTGGCTCCCAAACCGATAAAACGAAACGAACCATGAAAATAGCCATCGTGGGCGCCAGCGGCGCCGTGGGTCAGGAGTTCCTGCAAATTCTCGAAGAACGCGATCTGCCGATCGACGAACTGTTGCTGTTCGGTTCCCGGCGGAGTGCCGGACGTACGTACCGCTTCCGCGGGAAAGACCTGACGGTCAAACTCCTGCAGCATAACGACGATTTCAAGGGGGTGGATTTCGCCCTGACGTCGGCCGGAGCCGGCACGTCGCGCGAGTTCGCCGGGACGATCACCAAACACGGCGCCGTGATGATCGACAATTCGAGCGCCTTCCGCATGGATGCCGACGTGCCCCTGGTGGTTCCGGAGGTCAATCCCGAAGATGCGAAGAACGCTCCGCGGCGGATTATCGCCAATCCGAACTGTACGACGATCCAGATGGTCGTGGCGCTGAAGGCCATCGAGGAGGTGTCGCATATCCGCCGCGTGCACGTCTCGACCTACCAGTCGGCCAGCGGAGCCGGAGCCACGGCCATGACCGAGCTGGTGAACCAGTACGCCGAACTGGGCGCCGGGAAGGAGCCCACGGTCGAGAAGTTCGCCTTCCAGTTGGCCTATAATGTCATTCCGCATATCGACGTCTTCACGGAGAATGACTACACGAAGGAGGAGATGAAGATGTTCAACGAGACGCGCAAGATCATGCACTCGGACATCCGGGTTTCGGCGACGTGCGTGCGTGTGCCGGTGATGCGGGCCCACTCGGAGAGCATCTGGCTCGAAACCGAACGTCCGATTTCGGTGGAGGAGGCGCGCGAAGCCTTCTCGAAGGCCAAAGGGGTGGTGCTGATGGACGACCCGGCGAACAAGGTCTACCCGATGCCGCTGTTCATCGCCGGGAAGGACCCCGTCTACGTGGGCCGCATCCGCAAGGACCTGACCTGCGACAACGGACTGGCATTCTGGTGCGTGAGCGACCAGATCAAGAAGGGCGCGGCACTCAACGCCGTGCAGATCCTCGAAACGCTCATTTGATCTGGGCCGAATGCATTGCGGCGATCGATTCGGCCGCCTGCAACCCCATAACGAAACAGCCCCGGGAATTTCCGGGGCTGTTTCGTTGGGTGCGGATGCCGGACCCGCGGTCGTTGCGGACCTATTTGACCGGCAGCTCCCGGTCGTCGGTTCGGAACGACGGGGCGGGGATCCCGAAGGTGTTGAAGAGCGAAGCCTCGGCATCCCGTTTTGTCGTCCGGGAGTTATCGTATGCCTATGGGCGCGCTCTCCGCAGCGTTCGGGATCCGGACCCGGGCCGTCTTTTCGAGAAGACGGCTTTTTTGCGATTCCTCGTCGTACCTTTCGCCGTTTTGTCGGGGATTTTGTCTTTTTTTTAAATTTTTTGGTCTGCAGTTTCTTTTTTCTGCGCGAAAGAGCGTATCTTCGCAGCACGAAACCGCTGATCCGATGGTGGAGAGAATTCAATACTTGTTGATTCTGGTGCTCTTCGTGCTGTTGGGAGGCCTCGACAGGGCCTCCTTCGGGGATGATGCCTGCGGCGCACAGACCGTGCTGACCCGGTCGACGGACTCCGACTACCTGACCGCAGTTCACAACTACCTCTCCGCGTGGACGCACTCCTGCGATACCACGGCCGAAACCCCGGTCATCTCGTTCGACCAGAGGGCCGTAGTCCGTCGGCGTGCTGCCGTGCGCGCCGCCGTGGATGCCGTCTTCGAAGTCCGGATTGCAGCCCGGACGCCCTTCGACGCATTGCACCCCGGAGCGGTGGATTACTACGTCTTCTCCCTGGAGCACATCCTGATTTAGCCTGCGGCGGACCAAGGGCCCGTGCTGTCGGGAGCAGCGTGTGTCGCGGGTCCGTTTTTTTGCGGCCATGGGGCTTTGCGGGCCCGGCCGGAGCGTTGTCGAATCCCTAAATTCAAGGACATATATGTATTTCACGTTATTGGTGGTCGTCATCCTTACGGCCATTGCGCTGGTTGCTGTTGCGCTGGGTATCGCCCGCGCGATCTCGCCGCGTTCGTACAACCCCCAGAAGGGTGAAGCCTACGAGTGCGGAATCCCGACGCGCGGACGCTCGTGGATGCAGTTCAAGGTGGGGTACTACCTTTTCGCCATCCTCTTCCTGATGTTCGACGTCGAGACGGTGTTCCTCTTCTCGTGGGCCGTCGTCGTGCAGGATCTCGGGGTCTATGGACTGGTGAGCATCCTGTTTTTTCTGATCGTTTTGGTTTTGGGCCTGGCTTATGCCTGGCGGAAAGGAGCTTTGGAATGGAAGTAAGGAATCCCCGCATCAAGTCGATGAAGTTCGAGGACTTCAACGACAACGAGTACATCGAGTCGATGGTCCGCGAGTTGCGCGAGAACGGCACGAACGTCGTCGTGGGGTGCCTCGACGAGGTGATCGAGTGGGGCCGCAGCAACAGCCTCTGGCCGCTGACCTTTGCGACGAGCTGCTGCGGCATCGAGTTCATGGCTGTGGGCGCCGCGCGCTACGATTTTGCCCGGTTTGGGTTTGAAGTGGCCCGGGCCTCCCCGCGTCAGGCCGACTTCATCATGGTGGCCGGGACCATCACGCACAAGATGGCCCCGGTGCTGAAACGCCTCTACGACCAGATGGCCGATCCGAAGTACGTCATCGCCACGGGCGGCTGCGCCATCAGCGGCGGCCCGTTCAAGAAGTCGTACCATGTGGTCAACGGCGTGGACAAGATCCTGCCCGTCGACGTTTATATCCCGGGTTGCCCGCCGCGCCCCGAGGCGATGCTCTACGGCCTGATGCAGCTGCAGCGCAAGGTCAAGGTGCAGCGCTTCTTCGGCGACGTGAACCGCCAGATCGACCGCAAGGAGTATGAGGAGCTGATGCGCCGTGACCTGATGGCCGAAAAGAATGAACTGAATGTGGAAAAAGATGCGAACCATGAACAATAATCTGAAAGAGAAGATCACGGTGTGGGAACCCGCAGCCGTGTGGTCGGAGAGCGGCGACGGATGGTTCACCGTTCCGGCGGATCGGTTCCGCGATCTGGCCGTGCGGCTCCGTGCCGAGGGTTTCGACTTCCTGCGCAGCCTCACCGGCATGGACTGGGGCGAGGAGGGCTTCGGCGTGGTCTACCACCTCGAATCGACCGCCACGGGCGAGAACGTCGTCCTGCGGACCGTGACCCCGGACCGGGAGAATCCGG
>CALUKL010000184.1 GCA_944321195.1 uncultured Alistipes sp. | reverse complement strand
TTCCACGGAATGTTGGCCGGTGTGCGGTCCTTGCCGCTGGCCGGTACCGAATAGCCGAGAAAATGTTTCAGGCATGTGGCGACGTGCTCCGGATGGTCCACGTCGTTCGCTTCACCCTCCTGTCCCTTCACCAACTCGCGGCCCAGCACCGAGCCCAGATAGGGATCTTCGCCGAAACCTTCGTACTGGCGCGGGAAGCGCGGGTCGGCTCCGAGGTCGAGGATCGGGGCGAAGTTCCACGGGATGTTGCAGGCCCGCATCTCGTAGGCCGTGATCTCGCCCATGCGTCGGGCATGCGCGGGATTCCATGTCGCCGCGAGGGCTATCTGTTGCGGAAACAGCGTCGAGCCGAGCGAATAGGTGCCTCCATGAACCTGGTCTACTCCGTAAATGATGGGGATACCCAGACGTGTTTCGTTCGTAGCGATTCGCTGGATTTCTCCGATAAAGGAACTCCAAACATCAGCAGGCTGGGATTCGCTCAGCGGAACGTTGAGCAGCGACCCTACGCCGTACTCCACGATTGCCTCGCGCAGCAGGGTGGTGTCGAGCGTGAAGCCGCCCGCTTCGCCGCCGACGACGAAGGGTTCGATGGTCAGTTGGGCCATTTGTCCGATCTTTTCGGTCAGGGTCATCTCGTCGAGCAACTGTTCGACACGGCGGTCGGTCATGGTCTGAGGCGCAGAACATGCCAGCATGCCCAAAGATAAAAGAGAAAAAATGGTGGTTCTTGTCATTGCCTGATATTCGGGTTTAAATGATTTTTTCGGTTTTCACCGAGCTGTCGCCTATTGTTCGACTGCCGGAGCCGTTGCATTCAACGACGGACTCCCGTTCCCGATGTAGGGCCATCCCTCATCGTCCCAGCATACTTCATCGAGCATTCCCAAACGCCCCCGTTCCGGACAGGAACAATCGTAAGCATGGTAAAACATCCATGTTCGGCCGTCTGCATCCTCTATGAGGCCGGCATTGTGACCCGGCCCCGCGAATTTGTCATTGCGTCGCAGGATCACTTCGCAGCCGTTGTCGAGTGTCGTACGCCCCTGCCTGTCCACATAGGGCCCCAGCAGGTTGCGCGAGCGTGCCACTACGGTTTGGTAGGTACTTTCAGCGCCGCCGGCGAAATCGCCCGTCGAAGCGAAGAAGTAGTACCATCCATCCCGCTTGTAAATATTCGTACCCTCGAAAGCCGTTCCGGCAAAGAGACGTTTGGTTTCGGGTTTTGGAGCGATGCGCGCATCGTCCGTTACGTCGAGTTCCATGACGTAGAGGTTGCGGAAACTGCCCCAGAAAAGATAGGACTTGCCGTTCTCCTCGTAGTAATATTGGTCGATGGACTGTTCGACGCCGATCTGCTGACTGTCGATGAGCACGCCCCGATCCGTAAAGGGACCTTCGGGTCTGTCGGCTGTGGCATAGCCGATGACGCTGTATTTTACATCTCCGAACCAAAGAGTATAGAAAAGCACGTATTTGTCATTTATGTGACAAATCTCAGGAGCCCACAAATCACCCCGGCGACCGTTGCGGATTGCCGCGGGCCATGTCTGGTCGGTGAAAGCCGCTCCGATGCGTTTCCAGGTGATAAGGTCTTCGGAATGGAAGATCGAGTAGCCGTGGCCGGTAGCATAAAGGTAGTAGCTGCCGTCATCGGCGCGGATGACCGAAGGATCGGGGGCATCGGTTGCGATGACGGGATTCGTATAGGTCACTGTCTGTCCGCCGTTCTTCTGAGAGTTGCCGCAGGCGGCAAGCAGAAGTGCGAATGTGCATAGAATATATTTATGGCTCATATAGAAATTGTATTTCATTGTTTACGTTGGCCGATCTTTGTAAGAAACCACGCTGCCTCTTCTTGGGAGAGGCCCTGACGTTCGAGGACGCCCGGCAGGTCGTTCCAAGCCTTGCGGAAAGCTCCGACCAGCTCCGGGATACGCTCGGGAGCGTACTGCACGGCTTCGCCTAACACTCCCATCGGACCGAATTCATCCGTGTACGAGTAATGCCACGAAATGTCCCACGGCTTGTCCGTCACGGTGTACTTGAACTCTTCCATCGCACGCGCCAGACGGCGGGCTGCAGCAGATAAGCCGTTGAAATCAACTTCCGTATCGTCATATTTGATGCATACGACCTTTTCTGCGGCACAATCCGTTTCGGGAACGTCGACGATAAGTGAAAAATCATCGCCGTCATACGTCCAGCCGGTTTTCGCTCCGTTCACCGTTACCGCAACCGGAGCCGTCGATGCGAGCACTTTTACCGAGAATTTCCGCGATGCAGGCATATCCTTGTACGTTCCGGTACGTTTCCCGACGGAGACCGTCAGTGTGTTGCCTTCACGCATGGAACGGAGCGGCGTAACGGCAAATTCCGTGGCATAATTCTTGTCGTCGCCATTATCTTCGTACATCAAGAATTCGCCGTTGCCGCCAGGGAAAACCGTCAGCACAACCTCTTCGTCATTCGCATTCAGATTCTTCACCATATCATTATACATGGGCAGGATAGCCCCGGCCCTGACATAAACCGGATACTCATCCAGTGCGAACGAACGCTCTGCGATGTGGCCACCTGTAAGTAATGTTCCGGTCTGCCACTCATACCATTCGCCCTCGGGCAGCCATACTTTCAAGGTCGTATAACCGTCTTTACCCGGAGCGGTGATCGGCGCGACAAGAATATCCTCGCCGAACATGTACTGGTTACGGAACGCATAAGCCTCTTCGGCTTCGGGCCAGTCGTAATACATCGGCCTGCAGAGCGAAAGTCCCGTTTCGTAGGCGTTGCGGGCCATGGTGTAGATATAGAGTGCAAGCATATAACGTTGCCGAATGACGTGACGCAGAATGTCGGCATATTCGGGAGCGAAGTTCCACACCTCTTTTTTCAATACTCCGCTCTTCGTGGAGTGTGTACGAAGAATAGGGCTCAATGCTCCGAACTGCATCCAGCGGATGTAGAGCTCGGGGTCGATCCGGTCGGCCATGTGGTGTCCGCCGATGTCGTGACTCCAATAGCCGTAGAGCACGTTCGAAGCCGTGGAGTTGAAGTAAGGCTGGAAGTCGAGCGAAGCCCACGAGATCGATGTGTCGCCCGAGAAGCCGATCTGATAGCGGTGGTTGCCCAGTCCGCCCCAGCGGTGATAGAGCATCGGACGTACTGCGCGATTCTGTTCCATATTGCTGAAGAATACATAGTTGAGCCACCAAGTATTGCTCAATCCTTCGAGTTTCGCGTCGTAGAGAGACTGCTGCCAGTCGAGCCACCAGAAATCCACACCGTCTTTTTCCATGGGCGAGAGGATGTTGCGGAACATACTGCTGATGAATCTCTTGTCGGACGAAACCCACGGTACGGTCTGCTTCGAGGCTGGATCGATACCCATATCCCGCGCTATGGCGGCATAGTTGTCCTCACCGCACCTCACGCCGTCGGCCGGATGGAGATTGAACGTCGAGCGGAGACCTTCTTCGTCGAGCCATGCGAGGAACTTCTGCGGGTCGGGGAAGAGATTGCGGTTCCACGTCCAGCCCGTCCAGCCGCCGCGGTCGCCTTCGAGATAGTGCCAGTCGATGTCGATCACCAGCACATCCAACGGAATGTCATAGGCCCGGAATTTGTCCACCAGAGAGCGCAGTTCCTTATCCGAGTAGGTCCAGTAACGGCTCCACCAGTATCCGAAAGCGTAGCGCGGCGGCATGGGAATCTTGCCGGCAAAGCGTGTGAAGTCCCTCAATGCGGACTTGTAGTCATGTCCATAGGCAAGGAAATACCAATCCTGGCTGTCGTTCTCGGGGCGTTTTTTCACCCATTCCCACTCCCTGTTGCCATCGAAAAGGAAATTTACGGAATCATCGATGAGCGTCCAACCGTCAGTGGCCAGCAATCCGTCTTCGAGAGGTATCTTCGGGTGGTTTTCATCGTAAATATAGGTGTCGCCGTCGTAACCGTCCAGCGTGCGGTAGGTACCTTTGAGGTTGCCCTTCTGCGTCGTGCCCGGCTTCCAGACGAAGGGCACGGCGGCACCTTTGGGCGAGCGAATCGAGAGGTTCGCGGCCGTGAACGGGCCCGAGTTCTTTTTGTAGCGCAGGATCATCTTCGGAGTTGAGATCTCGATCCACGCGCCCTTTTTCACCTTATACTCCGCAGCAGGATACTCCCGTTCCACGGCCACGAACGACTTGGCGTCGACGAACTGTCCGTCAGGGGCGTATTCCAGCCGCACAGCCCCATCGGCAATGACAGTAAACCGTACGTGTTTATCCTCGTAGGCGATATTTTTTTGCAGATTTTGTGCTTGCAGCGTCTGCACCAGGCAAATCACCAGTATTAAAAATGATTTTTTCATGTACATGTGTTTATGTTCGCAGTTTTTATAATCTGTTCAGAACTCTCGGTATCAGTATGCGGTCCATCGGGTTGTCTTGCGTATTTTTATTGACGCGTATTAACGCGGTATGGGTTGCGGTGTCGTGCTGGGCTGGCTGATATGCATTCTTCCGGCCTTATCGAAATGTATACGATCGATACATACTATGCGGTCGAAAGCCGGACGCGGTTGCCACGGGTCTGCATGACGGTGGTAGACGATGAATAGTTCGCTTCCATCGGGAGAGGTGATGATCGAATTATGTCCGGGAGAGGAGATTCCCCTGCTGAAATCAGTGATCATCTGCGGATTGTCATCGTATTTGGCCCATGGTCCGAGCGGATGCGGAGCAGTCGCTATGCCTACCCCGTAATGAGACTGTCCCGTATCGTTGCCTGAATAGGTCATGTAATAGGTTCCTTCATATTTGATGACAAAAGGACCTTCATTACAACGATTCTTGTCGCGGCAGACGAGCTCCCAGGGTTGATCCGCCTGTCCGATAAGGCGAGGTTCACCGTCGAAGCCGGAAAGATCGTCCTGAAGCCGTACGCTCCATATCTCACCGTAAGCGTATCCGTCGCGGCTGCCATTGCGGCTGTAAAACAGATAGGGAGTCTGTCGGGGATCATCGTCTACGAAAATATGGCTGTCTATGGCCTGACCGTCTATATCGAACCATGGACTGTATAGTGGGGTGAACGGTCCCTCAGGACGATCGCTCACGGCCAGACACGGCATCAGACGGTTGAATTCATCGAACCAGCAGCTGTACGTGAGATAAAACCGGCCTTTGTACTCCCGGACTTCCGGAGCCCAGAAGCAACTCGTGCCGGGATAATTGGGCGTCCGGTGAAATAGCGCCCCTCCGAATTTCCACGTCACCAGATCGCGTGAGGTGTAGTAATCGAACCCCACGTTGCTGTCGGCGGTTCCCGTGAGGTAATATGTGCCTTCATGTTCATAGATGAACGGATCGGCGACGTGCAAAGCCTTTCCATCTTCAGCACATATCGGATTGGTATAACTTTTCCCGGAGGATTGACCTTGACTATACTGGATGACTACAAGAAAGAGTGTTAAAAGAGAGTATCGTTTCATCGTATGCACGGAGTGATTTTGAATTCGAAAGTATAATCTTTGTACGGAAGCCGGTGCTCTGGCTGCGTGAGTTGTCCCCAAGAGTCGATGCAGCCCAATCCATACTGTTTTTTGTCTATCGTGAGCCATACCGCACGGTCAGGTTCTATCTCCTGCGAGTGCCCTTGTTTTTTTGTCAGACCTTCGTCCAACGCTTCCCGCGAATAGTTGAGCGCCGAAGCAGAAAACGGCTCCGAAGCGATGATCTCGATACCCCGCCCCGTAATGTCCGACTGCCGCCAGCGGCGCACGTCGCTCTTCGTGCCAGTCTCCTGCGGACGGATGTAGGGATAAAACTGTTCGCCAACGGTCTGGCGGTAACGGCCCAGCAAGGCTGCGTCCTTGCGGTCGGCATAATTCTCCCACGGCCCGCGTCCATAATAGTCGATACGGTCGTATGCGGCAGGCATACGCATACGCATGCCGAAACGCATCATGTCGGGAACATCCGTTCGCTCACCGGCGGTCAGTTGCTCACGGACGGTAATTTCTCCGGCGTTGTTCAGACGGTATTCGAGTGTCAGTACAGCTCCGGTCTTCTCCAGGTCGTATTGCGCCGTGACAACGGCTACGCCTTTTTCGAGCCCGTGTTCCAGTTTCAGGAGTCGCAGTCCCGGATGTTCCCATACGCGGTTCTTCTCATTGAGCTTCGCCCCGAAGTCATTGTCGGTCGGAGCACGCCAGAAATTGGGTTCCAACACGGCCCCTTTGTCCAGTAAAGCCCGGCCATTGACTTCGTAGCGGGTCATCAGCCCGTCCGCCTTGCGAAAGTCGACACGCATTACGGGACTCTCGACGATGAGATAGTTGCGGTCATTGTCACGAACCGTAAGCGTGCCGAACGAGTTGCAGCGGTCGACCATGCGTTCCTGCACGGAGAGGTCTGCCGGGGCGCTTTCGCGCAGCACAAATTGTTCGTAGGCGATGCGGTGATCGGGTTCGAGGAGCGGCTCGGAATCCTTAAGGCGATATTCCACATTGAGCAGCAGTTCCCCGTCGGCGGGCAGTGTCGCAATGTCGAACGGCAGTACGACGGTCGTGCTCTGCTGCGGAGCGACGTGCAGGTCTGCGACGATGCCACTGCGCACCGCTTCCCCGTCGCACAACACTGTCCAGCGTAGGTAGCAGTTGTCTGCGGTGCGAAAGAAATTTTCATTGAACACCGAGAGCGTGCGGTTGTCTCCAGCAAGTTCCGTCCACAGCGGCTGCTGCCAGTAGCGCACCTCGTACATATGGGGATTGGGTACGCGGTCGGGGGAGATCAGACCATTGTCGCAGAAATTCAAATCCGAAGCATCGTAGGGATTCCAATCACCGCCGTAGCCGTAGATCATAGCCCCGTTTCTACCCGTTTTACGCAGGGACTGATCCACGAAATCCCAGATGAATCCGCCTTGATAATGAGGGTGTTTACGAATCATCTGCCAATAGACGCCGAAACCGCCCATCGAATTTCCCATTGCATGCGCGTATTCGCATTGTATCAACGGCTTGGTCAGTCGTTCCCCAAACGAGGTATCGCCGGACTTCCAGCCTTTGTAAACATGATCTTCGAGATAGGTGCTGCATTGGTCATAAGTCCAGTACATCGGGCAGACTATATCGGTATTGCGGCCGCCCTCTGCACGTTCATACTGTACAGGGCGCGTGGGATCGTAAGCCTTTACCCAATCATAGCATGCGTCGAAATTCGCGCCATCGCCCGCCTCATTGCCCAAAGACCACACGATGACGGAGGGATGATTGATATTGCGTTTGACATTGCGCTCGTTGCGCTCCAGATGTGCCTTGGCGTAAGCCGGATCTTTGGCCAGCGTCTTT
>CALUKL010000183.1 GCA_944321195.1 uncultured Alistipes sp. | reverse complement strand
ATATAGGTTGTGCATACGATATTTGTCTATTAAAAGTTTGGGCACCTTTAATTTACTAAATATCAACAACATGCACAACTTTTTATTCATAAATCTTTTATCAATTTAATTCCGCCAACGGGTTTATAGATATTTTTTGTGAGTAACTTCTATGAAACTGAAGTTCTCGGATTAGATGAAACCTGACTGCAAATAGCATATGCGGTGAGTCATCTCTGGATTTTCGCTCCGGTGCCGTATGATAGCGGATCGAGTGTTTGCTGATCCGCGAGATGTTGAATCGGTTTGCAAATGTGGAGAAGTTGTTTCCCTGAATAGTCCGAAAATGATCTGTGCTCGGAATTAGTCGAGTATTCCGTTGATCTTCAACGATAAGTGATTGACCCTTATCTTCCGTTCTTTCTATTGGTTTCACAACTTGATTCGTCCATCGGGATCGATAACATCGTGGTCTATCCGGGCGATATGCCGATCATAAGAAGCGGAATGCTGCGTAAGAGTCACGCCGTGGACAGCAGCATGCCGGCGCAGAGTTTACGGACCAACGAGCTGAAAGGCATTTACACACCGGACTGCCGTGGAATGTCTGTTTACCAAAGATTTTTATGGTTCCTGAAATCTCGGCTTTCTCGAAAGCCAAAGGTGTTAAGCACGAAGTGTCTCCGCATCAGCTCGATCAAAGGCCGGCGGAGTTTCTCGTGTCATGACCTTTGGCCGGGAAGCTCTTCAAAAAACGCAATATGTTGTTAATAAAATAAAAAACATAACCAAAAACTTTAATTGGATTGTAACTGGAATTTCTGTTATGACAGCCCGATTTTCCGCTATCCCGTTCCCGTGGGGCAAGCCTTTCTTTTGAGGTTACATCATTCGTCTTGAGAACGAATCTGCGAAGACCGGCTTATACAGGTTTGCCAATCTGTAAGAGTAATGAAGGCCTATATAAATTTCATCTGTTTCCTGACTTCGGTAAAAATGCGGACAAAATGCGGACACGGAGAGCAAAACAAAAATTCCAAATGATTGGTAAACAATCATTTGGAATTTCTTGAAAGTACCCGGAGCCGGGGTCGAACCGGCACGGCCATTACTGGCCACAGGATTTTAAGTCCGGCGTGTCTACCGATTCCACCATCCGGGCGCAGTCCTTTTCGCAAAAGACATCCGCAAAATTAGAAAATTATTCCGGATTTGCCAAAATCCAGTCCCTTTTCATCGAAGAGCAGTCCAAAACATCCGCCCCCCCCGAGACCACCGAGCCATCCGGCTCCCGCCGAGTGCCCAGCACTCAAACAAACGCCGAATCCACACAGGCAATGATCGCCGCATCGTCCCACGGCGAAAACCACCGGATCTCACCATCCCGCCGGAACCACGTGAGCTGCCGTTTGGCATAACGCCGCGAATTCCGCTTGATCAACGCTACCGCCTCCTCGTAACTCGTCCGACCCTCGAAATAGTCGAAAAACTCCCGGTAACCTACCGTCTGCAGGGCATTCAGGGACCGGTAGGGGTAGAGCGCACGCGCCTCAGCCTCCAGTCCGTCGGCCAACATGCGGTCCACCCGGCGGTCAATCCGCTCGTAAAGTTCCTCGCGCGGAAGGTCGATCCCGATCTTCACGATCCCGAACGGGCGGGGAGTGCGCTTCCCGGAGCGTTGTTCGGAGTAGGGGCGTCCGGTCTGCAGGCACACCTCCAGTGCCCGCATGACTCGGGCCGGATTCCTGCGGTCAACCGCCTCGTAATAGACCGAATCGAGCCTCCGAAGCTCTGCGGCCAACGCATCGACCCCTTCGGTTTCGAGACGTCGGCCCAGTTCGGCACGCAATGCCGGATCCGCCTGCGGAAGATCATCCATCCCCTCGCACAGGGCCTTCACGTAGAGCCCCGAACCTCCGACGGCCACAACCCAGTCGTGTGTGGCAAACAGTCGTTCGAGGCACGACAACGCCTGGACGGCATACGCCCCGCAGCTCAAGTTATCCTTGATGTCATGCGAAGCAATGAAATGATGCTCTGCGGCTTGCAACTGTTCCGCATCAGGCTGGGCCGTACCGATCGGCATCCCCCGGTAGAACTGACGCGAATCGGTCGAAAGAATCGGAGCCCCGTAATGCTGTGCCAGACGGATGCTCAGATCCGTCTTGCCCGAACCCGTCGGCCCGACAATCACCAACAGCCGCTTAGTATTCATCGTCGTAGCTGTCGTCCCCCTCGAAATCCTTGAATTCGCCCATCACCTCGTCGAAGGCCGAGCCCTCCTCCTCGTCGTAGCGGTTCTTCCGGGGGTCGTACTGGTCGGGGGCCTCGGCCCGCGCGAAGATCTCACGCGGATACGCAGCCCCGGGGTCCGCCTCGTAGACGCCCGTCAGCTCCAGGTAATAGGCCCGGTCGCCGAAGAGGTCGAACAGGTAGATCAACCGGTCGCGGTGGCGATGGATCAACTGTCCGAGCGTCACCCGATCCATCGTCTCGGGAGCATCCTCCGAACCGTCACCCATATCCATCAACGTAAATTCACGCAGTTTCTCCCAGCGCTCGTCTGCCGTGAAAAACGAAGCCATGCAATCCTCGTATTCGAGCGACTGCAGGATAAAACGGTGAAAATCAAGCAAGGTGCTGTCGTACATCACCTCGTAATCGCGCAAGAAACTGTCGTTCTCGTCGCTCAACATCCGGAAACGGAAAACCATCGACATCGCAGTAATTTTTTCAATCCTTTTACAAAGATAACATTTTTCAGCCAGACAGGGCCGCCAGCCAGGCAATCACGTCGCGGTCGTCGGGATAGTCGGTCAGCGACGGGGACTGGGCCTGTCCGAAGGCGGCCCGACGGCTGTGGGGCAGGCACTCCGTGACGACGCACTGCAGTTCGTCGTCGTGCTCCGCCAACCACTCGGCAACCTCCTCCAACGAGTCGTAATGCGTGCAGGCGATCCGGCTCAGGGCATTCGGGAAGGCGAGCTGCTCGACCAGCACCGCCGACCCCAGGTCGACAAAGGGCGTGCCCTGCATCTCCAGCAACGCCTTTTGCTGGAGGTAATTATTCCGATATTTGGCGTTTACATGCGGCATCTCAAGCCGAGGTTCAAGGCCCTGCGGCAGGAACAGCAGCGACACGTTGCGGCATCCCAGTCCGGAATAGGCCCAGATGTCGTCCGACAGCCCGGCCCATTGCTCCGGCGTCTCGGAACCCGAAAGCACCGCAACCGACTGGCGGCTGCCCCGCAACAGCGAGGGAATCCCGGCATAGTGCGACCGGAAGTAACGGTTGGCATTGTCGCTGCCCGTGGCAATCACGGCATCGACCGCCATGCCCTCCTCGTAGAAGGCAACCGCGACCGACGGATCGATCGCCCGGAGCTGTTCCACCACATACTCCATCAGCACCCGGTCCTTGGCCGAAGGCTTGACCAGGCAGCGATGGCCGCCAACCAACACGCACAGCAGGTCAAAAAAGCCCACCATCGGGATATTTCCGGCCATGACAACCAGCACGTTGCGCGACGCGTGGGGCTGTTGCAGCCACGGGTAGGCCGCCACCCACGCTTCGAGCCGGTCGCGGCGCAGCATCCCGTCGGCCAGCGTCCGCACCGAACGCACGATCTCGTCCGGCAGGAACCATCCGTTCGCGGCATGGGCCGCCTCAACGACCGCCCGCGAGGCGGCGTCCTCACCGAACGAGCCGAGGCGCTCGCCCAATTCGGAAAAGAGGGTAACTGCATCTTTCATCGTCGCAAAGATACGATTTCGTGCGGAATATTTCGGAGAATCCGCCGGGATTTTTCCGGAGAGGAGAGCACGGAAAGGGCCGAGTTTGCGAAGCTCTTTTCGAGAGCAGGCAGGAGAAGGGCCAAGCGGCACAGGCTCGGGGTCGCACGGGGCCGCAAACAGCGCCGTTTTCCCGAACGCTTCGCAGAAGCGTCCCTGCCCACGAAGGCTGTCGGCCGACTGAACGGCGGCCGACGGTTCGATGCAGCAGATATGCAGACATAAAAAAAGTCTCCACGGAGTACGCGGAGACAGTAGGTTGAAAACCTTCGGCATATAGCCTTATTGTGGTAAGATGTAGAATTCTTACGCCACAAACATAATAAAAAAGATGGATTCCTGCAACTTTTTATTTAATTTTACAGAAAACATTTTTTCTTATGGCAAAAGTATTGGGACTGGATCTCGGCACCAACTCGATAGGGTGGGCCGTCGTCGAAGAATCCGAAAGCGGATATACGCTGATCGACAAAGGTGTCGACATCTTCCAGGAGGGCGTTGCCCGCGACAAAAACAATGAAAAACCTGCCGTCCAGGACCGGACAAATGCCCGGGCTCTGCGCCGCCACTATTTCCGGCGGCGGCTGCGGAAGATCGAACTGCTCAAGGTGCTCCTCCGCTACGACCTTTGTCCTCCGCTGACCGAAGAGCAGCTTGCCCTATGGCGCCGGAAAAAGCAATATCCCCTCGACGGGGAGTTCCTCCGCTGGCAGCGGACCGACGACAATGCGGACCGGAACCCCTATCACGACCGTTACGTGGCGCTGACCGAACGGCTCGATCTCGGAAACCGTACACAACGATGGCTGCTGGGCCGGGCGCTTTATCATCTGGCGCAACGGCGCGGATTCCTCAGCAACCGCAAGGAGGCCGGGGAGGAAAAGGAGGAGGGAACGGTCAAGGAGAGCATCAAGAACCTGTCGGCCGAGATGGAGGCGGCAGGGTGTCGGTATCTCGGAGCATACTTCTACGGACTCTACCAGCACAAGGAGCGAATCCGCGGCAAATACACCTCCCGCAACGAACATTACCTGGCCGAGTTCAATGCCATCTGCGACCGGCAGCAGCTGCCCGACGAGTGGCGCAAGGCGTTGCATCGGGCGATCTTTTTCCAGCGCGACCTCAAGTCTCAGAAGGGATCGGTCGGCCGATGCACCTTCGAACCGGCAAAGAGCCGATGCCCCGTTTCACACCCGCGTTTCGAGGAGTACAGGATGCTGTCGTTCGTCAACAACATCCGGATTACGGGACCGGGCGACAACGCCCCACGCCCGCTGACACGGGAGGAGTTCGAAACCATCCGGCCGCTCTTCTTCCCGAAGAGCAAACCCTACTTCGATTTCGAGGAGATCGCCCGCAAGATCGCCGGAAAGGGGAGATACGCCTGCAAGGAGGATCGCAACGAAGCCCCCTACCGGTTCAATTTCGCCCGCACGGCCACCGTATCGGGCTGCCCCGTCACGGCATCGCTCATGGCCCTCTTCGGCGACGACTGGCTCCGGGAGATCCGCTCGCTTTACCTGCTCGGCGAAGGGAAAACCGACGAACAGGTGCTGAACGACATCTGGCACGCGCTTTTCTCGTTCTCGGACGAGGAGCGGCTCCGGGACTGGGCCCGCGAGAAACTGCAGCTCACCGAGGAACAGGCCAAAACTTTCGCGGACATCCGGCTTCCGCAGGATTATGCGGCCCTGAGCCTGAATGCCCTCAACAAGATTCTTCCCTATCTGCGTTGCGGCTATCGGTATGACGAGGCGGTCTTCCTGGCCAACCTGCAGGCGGCGCTGCCGAAGGAGGTCTATGCGGACGAGGCGCGACGGCACGGAATCGAACGGGACATCGCCTCGCTGTTGCTTGACTACAAACGGAATACGTATGACAAATTCGACTCGAAGGAGCGTCGCATCGCCGACTACTTCAGCGACCACGGACTCGACACCTCCCGCCTGGATCGGCTTTATCACCCCTCGAAGGTCGAAACCTACCCGGATGCGGTGCCCGATGCGGAAGGCATTCTGCAACTCGGATCGCCACGCACCCCGGCCATCCGCAACCCGATGGCCATGCGGGCGCTGTTCCGGCTGCGCATTCTGATCAACACGCTGCTGCGCGAAGGCAGGATCGACCGCAACACGAAGATCCGCATCGAATTCGCCCGCGGGCTCAATGATGCGAACCGGCGCAAGGCCATCGAGCAATACCAGCGCGAACGCGAAGCCGAAAACCGGAAATATGCCGAAGAGATCAGCCGTCAGTATGCCGCCGAAACCGGCCGCGAGACAGAACCCTCGGACGACGAGGTGCTGAAATACCGGCTGTGGGAGGAGCAGCAGCACGTCTGTCCCTACACCGGACGCCAGATCCGCATTTCGGACTTTGTCGGTTCCGCCCCGGATTTCGACATCGAACATACGCTTCCGAGGGCCCGCGGCGGCGATGACTCGCAGATGAACAAGACGCTCTGCGAGAACCGCTTCAACCGGGAGACCAAACGGGCGAAACTGCCGGCCGAGCTCTCCAATCATGCCGAGATCATGGAGCGGATCGAATCGTTCGGCTGGCGGGAAAAAATCGAGACCCTGCAGAAACAGATCGAAAAAACCAAACAAACAAACGGATTACCGAAAGAGAAAAAGGACAGCGCTATCCAACGCCGTCACTATTTGAAGCTGCAGCTCGACTACTGGCGCGGGAAGTACGAACGCTTCACCATGACCGAGGTCCCCGAAGGTTTCAGCAACCGGCAGGGAGTCGATATCGGCATTATCGGGAAATATGCGCGGCATTATCTGAATACCGTCTTTGACCGGATCTATACGGTCAAGGGCTCCACGACCGCAGCCTTCCGCAAGATGTGGGGGCTGCAGGAGGAGTACACCCAGAAGGAGCGCGTGAACCATGTGCACCACTGCATCGATGCCATCACGATCGCCTGCATCGGCCGCAAGGAGTATGACCGCTGGGCGCAGTATGCCGCCGAGGAGGAGCAGTACGACTACGGAGAGAGCGCCAAACCCCGCTTCGAGAAGCCCTGGCCGACCTTTACCGAGGATGTCAAGGCCGTGGCCGACGAACTGCTCGTGGCCCACCATACGCCCGACAACATGGCCAAGCAAACCCGGAAGCGGTTGCGGGTGCGCGGCCGGGTGAAACTGAACGACAACGGGCAGCCTGTTTATGTTCAGGGCGACACGGCCCGCTGTCGGCTGCATCAGGAGACCTTCTATGGAGCCATCGAACGGGAAGGCGAAATTCGGTATGTCGTGCGCAAAGCGCTCGGACAGCTGCAACCCGGCGACATCGACAAGATTGTCGACGATGCAGTCCGGGATCGCGTACGGGAGGCAATCGACGAGGTCGGATTCAAGACGGCGATAAGTTCAGACGAGTACACGATCTGGATGAACCGTGAAAAGGGAATCCCCATCCGCAAGGTGCGTATCTTCACGCCCGGCATCACACGGCCGATTGCGCTGAAAAAACAGCGCGACCGCTCCGAAAAAGAGTACAAACGCGATTATCATGTCGCGAACGACGGAAACTACTGTATGGCCATCTACGAAGGTCAGGACAAAAAGGGCAAGCCGAAACGCACCTTTGAACTCATCAGCAATTTCGAAGCAGCCCAATACTTCAAAGCCAGCGCCGACCGGGAGACTCGCCCCGATCTGGTGCCGCTGGCCGATGTGAACGGATTCCCGCTGAAATGCATCTTGAAAACGGGTACCATGGTCCTGTTTTATGAAAATTCACCGGCAGAACTTTACGATTGCTCACCCAAGGAACTGACAAAACGGCTCTACAAAGTGACAGGGATGAGTACGTTATCCTTAAAACGCAGCAATGGGAAAATCGACAAATATGGAACTCTCTCCCTGAAACACCATCAAGAGGCCCGACCAGCAGGTGAATTGAAGGCAAAGAATGGAGTATGGACAACAAACGAAGAGTACAGACCCGTTATCACCTTATTACATACCCAACTCAACGCTTATGTCGAAGGCTACGACTTCGAACTGACCGTAACGGGTGAAATAAAATTCAAACGCGAACCGCCATGCTGAAACGAGCCCTGTTTTTTTCGACTCCCTACTGTCTGAGCCTGCGCAACGGGCAGATGATCATCCACACGCGTGAAGCACCCGACACGCGGAAGAGCATTCCGATCGAGGATATAGGCTTCGTAGTGCTGGAGGATCAGCAGACCTCCGTCACGCTACCGCTGCTCAATGCGCTGTCGGACAACAATGTCGCCGTGATTTTCTGCGGCGAGAACCGGATGCCGAACGCCATGCTGTCGAATCTGGATTCAAACAGGACCCAAGGAGAAAGCTACCGGGCCCAGATCGAAGCCAGCGAACCGCTGAAAAAGGGCCTCTGGAAACAGATCGTCGAAGCGAAGATTCGCAACCAGGCAGCCCTGCTGCGGAAACTGGGCCGTGACGGCGACAAACTGAAACCCTGCTACATGAATGTCAAAAGCGCCGATGCCGACAACCGGGAGGGTATTGCGGCCAGAATTTACTGGTCGGAACTGTTCGGCAGCGAATTTTACCGATCCCGCGAAGGCCCGCCGCCCAACAGCCTGCTCAATTACGGCTATACAATCCTGCGGGCCGCCGTCGCCCGCGCGATCATGGGTTCGGGGCTCTTCCCGGCATTCGGGATCTTCCATCGGAATCGTTACAACGCCTTTCCGCTGGCCGACGACGTGATGGAACCCTATCGGCCGTATGTCGACGAGCTGGTCCATCGGCTTCACGCAGACGGTCATGCTCAACTGACCAGGGAGGTGAAAGGTGAACTGCTGCGGGTTCTGTTTGCCGACACCCGTTTCGACAAGGTGGTACGACCGCTCGAAGTAGGACTTACGTTTTCAGCTTCGTCCCTGGCCAGATGCTTCGCCGGAACCCAGAAAAAAATCGCATTTCCCTTATTGGAGTAGTCGAATGTCGGAAGTACGTTTGAATGCCTATCGGATTATGTGGCTGTTTGTCTTTTTCGATCTGCCGACCAATACCAAGGCCGAACGACGCCATGCGGCACAATTCCGCAAAGCGTTGGAGAAGGACGGCTTCACGATGATGCAATACTCGGTTTATGTGCGCCATTGTGCCTCGAAGGAGAATATGCAGGTCCACATCAAGCGGGTTCGGCGCTCCATGCCGCCGTCCGGATTCACAAGTATTCTCGCCGTAACGGACAAACAGTATGGGGATATACTGAACTTCTGGGGCAAAAGCGAACGGGCCAAACCGGAAACACCGCAACAGTTGGAATTTTTCTGACAATTTGTTACCTTCGTTCTTTGAAATACGGGAAAAACGCATCAAACCGACTTCGCCGGAACGCCCGATCGTATTTTTACAGTGGCAGACGGATCGTAAGCAGCACTTTATCAGCCAATATGAGGCCCGACGTTGTGGTTTGATGTAGAATCTCTATAAGATACAACGACCAGGCGTTCGGAACGCTGACGCCAGCGGTTGTGGTTTGATGTAGAATCTCTATAAGATACAACGACCGCAAGGGGATGAGCGGCTGAGAATAGTTGTGGTTTGATGTAGAATCTCTATAAGATACAACCGTGCATAAGAATCAGCAGAGCGAATCGAAGTTGTGGTTTGATGTAGAATCTCTATAAGATACAACATAAAGGCCCCACTGCGAATAGCCGTAATAGTTGTGGTTTGATGTAGAATCTCTATAAGATACAACATCTTGACGGCATTTTCACTTCCGAAATTGTTGTGGTTTGATGTAGAATCTCTATAAGATACAACGCGCCCAGAATTTTTTAGAAGTTATAAGAGTTGTGGTTTGATGTAGAATCTCTATAAGATACAACGCCCACCAACCAATTCCGGCTTACTGCTAAGTTGTGGTTTGATGTAGAATCTCTATAAGATACAACATAGCTAATTGAATACCGATCAAAAATATGTTGTGGTTTGATGTAGAATCTCTATAAGATACAACTCAACAAAATCGATTTTACTTCCGATGTGTTGTGGTTTGATGTAGAATCTCTATAAGATACAACGCAATAAGTGGCGAAACGCTCAAATTCCAGTTGTGGTTTGATGTAGAATCTCTATAAGATACAACACCTTTGCTAATAGATAAGATAACGGCGGGTTGTGGTTTGATGTAGAATCTCTATAAGATACAACCAAGAACGGCGGCAGGGCTAATACCAGCCTGTTGTGGTTTGATGTAGAATCTCTATAAGATACAACCGCGGGTGATATGTCGTATCGTCTTGAAAGTTGTGGTTTGATGTAGAATCTCTATAAGATACAACTGCATGTCTACGCCTAATCCAGCAGACACAGTTGTGGTTTGATGTAGAATCTCTATAAGATACAACCGATCCTCTTCATTTGTGAGGTTTGCAGCAGTTGTGGTTTGATGTAGAATCTCTATAAGATACAACTCGAATCGAACGCGGAACCGAAATGATACTGTTGTGGTTTGATGTAGAATCTCTATAAGATACAACGAGATCAATGTACAGGAAGTGACCGGACTGGGTTGTGGTTTGATGTAGAATCTCTATAAGATACAACAGTAATCCCGTTGCGCCATCGTCGCCCTACGTTGTGGTTTGATGTAGAATCTCTATAAGATACAACTGCGCCGCTCAGGCAAAAGTCCGTCGTGAAGTTGTGGTTTGATGTAGAATCTCTATAAGATACAACGCGTATTTCGCAGTATTAGCGCCAATCTGCGTTGTGGTTTGATGTAGAATCTCTATAAGATACAACTAGGCAAAAAAATTAAAAATATGCCGACTGTTGTGGTTTGATGTAGAATCTCTATAAGATACAACTCGATAAGACCTTGGGCAGCACCCACAGCGTTGTGGTTTGATGTAGAATCTCTATAAGATACAACCTACATCTCCTACGACTGGACGAAGGTCGAGTTGTGGTTTGATGTAGAATCTCTATAAGATACAACGATCAGGGCAATGAGCATGATGATTTTGTCGTTGTGGTTTGATGTAGAATCTCAAAATCTGATAGAATTGCGCCCCTGAAAAACAAAACAAACATCCCAAAAAAGGATGCACACCTCCTCGCTGTCCGATCACCCGTCGTCGGGCGGTGGAGTCAAACGGCGCTCCAGGCGTCGGGCAAGCGAAGATCTATACGAAAAACATCAGAGACGACAGTAGTTTGCGCAATTCTGCCAGCGCATTCGAAATGTGATATTGGACAGTGCGAGGACTGATGTTCAAGGTCTTGGCGATTTCATCGTAAGACATATTTTCATGTCGGCTCATATAGAAGACCTTGCGTCGCTGTTCCGGCATATTGTGCACGGCCAGGTCAATCATCTCCAGCAATTCATCCGTCGACACGGCATCGGATGGCTCAACCTTAGCCCTCTCTTCAATCCTGGACTCCGTTGTTTTCAGATATTTATATTGCATCTGGCGCCGTTTCATCACGTTGAATATCGCATTACGTGTCATACGGAACAAGTATCCCTTAAATGAACAAACGTCTTCGAGATTCCTTCGATGATCCCATATACGAAGAAAAATGTCGTGTGTAATATCCTCCGCATCGGTCTGGTCTTTCAACAGACGAAGCGCAAAGTCCCGCACTTTCGATGCATATCGCAAGTAAAGGATATCCAACGCCCCGGAATCACCATTCTGCAATTTCCGAAGAATTATGTACTCTTCGCTGTCCATATTCGATGTATGCAAATATATATTTTTTTACGAACATTCGGTGCCGCATCCCATATTTTTTCATTGCATTGTAATCCACATCAAAAAAATCTGAAAAAAATCACCAATCAGACTGGCGAACCGGTCTCATCGATTGTCTTTTTAATGAATCCGGACTCAAAAACTGTTTTTTTATTATTTTTGAACCTATGAAGAACCGATCTCTACTACTTTTTCTTGCTGCGATGACGGCGTGCCTTTGTATCGCATACGGGTGCAAGGACGATTCGGAAGATGCGCCCGACAGCGTTTACATGTACAGCACCTCCGGTACGGTGGATGCTGCGGCCGGGATGCAGTCCGTAACCCTATTCACCACCTGCGCCTGGCAGGCGACAGGCGACGACTGGATCACGATCGACCCCGCATCGGCCGATACCAAGGGAATCCATGCCGTACACCTCAGCTTCGGCCCCAACGAAACGGGAGTTTCCCGCGTCGGACACGTCGTATTCAAGGCCGGAAGTTATTCGGAAACCTACACCTTGACTCAAAGCGCCGAATAGCAATGCCGTAGGGGCGGCAGCAGACCCTCAAACTGGATACCGATGACGAACAGGAACCGAAAAATTATCGATTACGTATTCCAGCACAAGAATATTCCCGACGATATTCAACGGATATTCGAACGCTGGATGATAACACACGAAGAGGACCTCGATACAACGGAGGCCCTCCAGGAAGTGTGGAACGAGCATACAGCTCCGGCAGCGGATGAAGAGGACCTCAGAGGTCTCGAACGGCTGCACGCATCCATTCGGGACCAAAAATCCCGGATATCACCACGCATAATCCTGCGTTGGGTTTGTGCCGCAGCCGCAGCCGTATCGATATTTATCGGAGGTTACTATGCGGCGATCGGGACCATGGAGCCGATTCGGGAAAACACGCTGCTGACAGCCAAAGGACAAACCGGAGAGTTCTCGCTCCCCGACGGGACGACCGTATGGCTCAACGGCGAAAGCCAACTCAAATACGACAACTCGTTTGAGGGCGAAACCCGCGACGTATACCTCTCCGGAGAGGCCTTCTTCAATGTCCGGAAGGATTCGCTGCGGCCATTCCGTGTCCACATGAACGACCTGCAGATCGAAGTGCTGGGAACATCGTTCGATGCCATGAGTTATTCATTCGGATCGTGCGAACACATTGTTCTCAAAACCGGAAGCGTCAAAATCTCCGGAAACAATCTCCAGAGAACCGTTACGCTGCGCCCGAACGAAAAATTCACGTTCGACAAACGGGCCGGAAGTGCAAGGGTCGAATCCGTCAACGCTCAGAACTACTGCCAGTGGTTCTCCCCGCGTCTGATCTTCGACAACGCCCCTCTCAAAGACATCATCACGAATCTCGAACGTAGATACAACGTCGAAATTTCTCTCTCCACACATATCTCGCCCGAAAAACGGATCTCGCTGGTCATCTGTCATGAACCATTGGAAGACATCATGGAGGTGATCTCCTCCCTGATCTCGATTCAATACAGAATCGACGGGAACCATATGTTGATCACGAGAAAGTAACTCACTGTCCAACAACCAATAGAATCTTATTTCTGACGCCCAGACAGGCGCCGGTATGCTCTGTTCATCTTAAAATCGAACCCGAATTAATCCCTAATAACCATGAATGAACACAATGTTTTGAAAAGGATTTCCCGGTATTTTTCGGTGATTATCCTGTGTATGGCGGTGACAACGACCGCCGTCGCACAGACTCCGAAGGTTACCGTGGATGCCAGAAATGTCAGCATCAAGGAGCTGCTTCAACGCATCGAGGCCAACAGCCAATACACGTTCGCCTATGTCGATGCAGAGATAAAGACAGACAAAATCGTATCGGTTACAGCGACGAACCGCAGCATCGCATCGATCATCGCCGAGGTGCTTCCCGGAGTGAACATGGAAGTCAAAGGGCTGAAAATCATCCTTACCCGCGCAAGGGGGGGGGAGCCAGCGGCGTCGCAAGCCGTGGCAAGCCGCACGGTCAAGGGCCTGGTAACCAATGAAAATGGCGACCCGATTGTCGGGGCGACCGTCATTCTGAAAGGGTCGACCGTCGGCGCCGCCACCAACCTGAACGGCGAGTATGCCATAGAGATCCGCCAGAACAACGCGACCCTGATCGTCTCACTGATCGGATACAACCGCGTCGAAGTCCCCCTCTCCGACAGTCAAACCCTGGCGAACGTCACGCTGAAGACCGAAGCGATCGCCATGGACGACATCGTCGTCGTGGGATACGGTGTGCAGAACAAGCGCGATGTGACGACCGCCATCTCATCCATCAAGGCCGAAGATTTCGCCAACATGCCGACCTCCGACTTCCGCGACGCCATGGCCGCCAAGATGCCGGGCGTGCAGGTGCTCACGCTGGGCGGCCAGCCCGACGGCAACGTCTCGATCCGCATCCGCGGCATCCAGTCGGCCACGTCGGGCAACGACCCGCTCTATGTCATCGACGGCGTTCCGTGCGACGCCCGGGCCTTCTCGAACCTCGAAAGCAGCGACATCGAGAGCCTCGAGGTGCTCAAGGACGCCTCGGCGGCGGCGATCTACGGTTCGCGCGGATCGTGCGGTGTGATCCTGATCACCACCAAACGAGGACAAGGCGAACGTCCCGTGGTGAGCTACGACGGACAGTTCAGCGTCTCGAACGTCTCGAAGACGATCGACATGCTCAATGCCTATGAATTCGCCAAAATCTTCAAAGAGGCCCGCGACGGCGCCTACCTGTTCAACGTCCCGACGGGTTCGATCGACGACCCTTACGAGGACCGTCCCCAGGTCTACCACCGCGTCGACCCGCTCATCACGGCCTACCTGCAGGACAAGACCGGCACGATGACCGACACCGACTGGCAGGACGCCATCTTCCGCACGGCCTATTCGACCAAGCACTCCGTATCGGTCTCGGGCCGCACCAAGACGCTGGGTTACTACATCGGCGCCAACTACCTCTACCGCGAAGGTACGATCATCGGCTCGGACTTCGAGCGATACAGTCTGCGCGCCAACCTCGACGGGAAACGCAACCGGCTGAAATACGGCGTCAGCTTCTCGCCCTCCTATTCGAAGACCAACTACATCTCCTCCGACACGCAGTACACCGGCGACGGCGTGATCGCCTCGGCGCTGATGGCGCCCCCGGTCTTCCCGGTCTACAACGCCGACGGCTCCTACAACTGGGACATGAACGGATTCCTGCGCGTCAACACCTGGGATACCCAGACGAACGAGGTGCTCAATCCCGTAGCCCTGGCGCTTGAAATCGATGACGTACGCGAGAAGATCAACATCCTCGGCAATGCATACGTCGCATACGAATTCATCGAAGGTCTGGAATACAAATTCACCCTGGGAGGAGACTACTATTCCTACATCCGCAATTACTATCGGCCCTCATACATCCCGCTCAGGGGCTACAAATACCTCGATGCCCCGTCGGACCCGACCGCCGAAAACAACATGAACTCCTATTTCCACTGGACGATCTCCAACCAACTCTCCTTCAACCGCACCTTCGGCGATCACTCGGTCAACGCCGTGGCGGTCTACGAAGCCGAGAAGCAGAGCATCCAGACCTCGCAGATCGTGGGCACCGGCACGGCCGGCGACGACAAGATCCGCACCACGAAGGGCAAGACCATCGACCTGACGGAAACCTACAACAACAAGTACGCCTACACCTTCGCCTCGTGGCTCGTGCGTGCGCAGTACTCCTACAAGGGCCGTTACATGGTTTCGGCCTCGATCCGCGGCGACGGTTCGTCGCGCTTCGCCCCCAACACCCGGTGGGGTTATTTCCCGGCGGCCTCCGTGGGATGGCGCATGAGCGACGAGAGCTTCCTGCGCGATGTGAAATGGATCGACGACCTGAAAATCCGCGCCAGCGTGGGACAGACCGGTAACGCTCAAATCGGCAATTCTGAATACCTGGCGCTCTACGGCTCGACGAACATCGATCTCGGCAACGGACTCACTTCGCAGGTCTATCCCACGCAGATCGCCAACAACGACCTGGGCTGGGAGAAGAACACGCAGTACAACGTCGGTCTGGATGTCAGCCTGTGGCGCGGCACCCTCGGATTCACCGCCGACTACTACTATTCGAAGACGACCGACATGCTGTTCGACGTTCCCGTCTCATCAGTATCGGGCCTCACCTCGTCGAACGTCAACATCGGTTCAATGCAGAATAAAGGTATCGAGCTGGCGCTCACCTCGCGGCGCAGCTTCGGCGACTTCTCCTACGCCTTTGCCGCCAACTGGTCGCTCAACCGCAACAAGGTGCTGAGCCTCGGCGATGAGAACGCCGACATCATCAAAGAATCCTCCTACGCCGGCGGTTACTACCTCACGCGCGTAGGCCAGCCCGTCGGCTGTTACTACCTGCTCGTGCAGGACGGCATCTTCCACAACCAGGAGGAGCTGGACTCCTATCCCCATTTCGACACCACGACGATCGGCGACTTCCGCTTCGTCGACGCCAACGGCAACGGCATTCTCGAAAAGGACGCCGACCGCGTGATCGTAGGCAACTATATGCCCGATTTCTACTACGGCTTCTCGGTCAACCTCTCGTACAAGGGCTTCGACCTGGCGGCCAACTTCCAGGGCGTCTACGGCAACGAAATCCTGAACCTCGAACGCCGCTACCTGCTCAACATGGAGGCTTCGTCGAACATGATGAAGGAGTCGCTGCAACGCTATCCCTACGGCGAGCTGAACCGCGCCACCCGCAAGTCGAGCGGCAACAACGGCGCCTGCACCTCGACGTTCCACCTCGAAGACGGCTCCTACCTGCGCCTGCAAAACCTTTCGCTGGGATACACCTTCCCCGACCGCTGGACCCGCAAGGCCGGCATCTCGAAACTGCGCATCTACGTGCAGGGCACGAACCTCTTCACGTGGACCGACTATTCGGGCTACAACCCCGAGGTCAACAAACGCTCGACGGACGCCCTGCGTCCGGGCGAGGACTACTGCTCCTACCCGCTGTCGCGCACGTTCAGCGTCGGTGTGAACTTTAACCTGTAATCAAAAATGACGATGACCATGAAACCGAAATATTTCCTTGCGCTGGGACTCCTCGCACTGGGCCTGGGCTCGTGCGGCGAAAGTTTCTTCGAACAGTACCCGAGCAACAACATCACCGAAGGCAACTTCTACAAGACCGACGACGACTTCAACCAGGGAGTCGTGGCGTGCTATGCCAAACTCAAAACCCAGATGAGCTTCCACCTCACGGAGATCGGCTACCGCGGAGACGAAAACATCCTTGAATCCATGGCCGTTTCCACGCAGGACCGTTACGACATCGACCATTTCGCTGAGACTGCTAACAACGGCATCCTGAACGACATCTGGGATGCCTGGTACAACGGGATCTATCGTTGCAACGACGTACTTGACCACATGGTCGGAGCCAAGATCGCCAACTACGACAAATATCGCGGCGAATGCCTGTTCCTGCGTTCCTGGTGGTACTTCAATCTTTATCGGGTTTTTGGAGTGGTCCCCATTACCAGGACGGTCGTAACACCAGCCAATGCAAAACTTATCCCCCGATGCACGGAAGAGGAGATGTACACCCTGTTGACCGAAGATTTGGCTGAGGCAGCCCGGCTGTTACCGTCGACTCCCGGGGCTGAGAAGGCTCGCGTAGCAAATATTGCCGCCTACACGCTGTTGGCCAAGGTTTATCTGACATTCGGGAAGCCTTCCGAGGCGAAGACCGCCCTTGAAGAAGCAATGAAAAATACCGCTTATGGCCTGGAAACATCAACCGGAAAGGTATTCGACGTGAACAACAAGATGAACAAGGAGATCATCTTCGCGTTGTACTACAACAAGACCAACGACAACGGACATGGCTATTGGTACAGCGCCAACACGAACGTGATGGCCGACATCCGCAACCCGACCCCCGAATTCAAGGCCATTTATGAGGAAAAAGACAATCGGCTGGCATTGATCAATACCTATACGCAGGTTTCGAGCAACCTGTATGCCATGACCAAATGGTATGACACCTACGATGCTACTTACACGACTCAGGTAGGCAATGATTTTCCGCATTTGCGTTATGCCGACGTGGTACTGATGTATGCGGAAGCATTGGCGGAATCGGGTGACGGACTGGACAAAGCCCTGGAGTGGCTCAACAAGACCCGGACACGTGCGGGACTGGACGAGTTGACCACGGATGATGTCACCAGTCTCGAAGAGTTCCGACAGGAACTGGCCGACGAACGCGGCCGCGAATTTGCCCTTGAGGGACACCGATGGTTTGATCTTGTACGCCTGGGACTGGCTGTCGACTATTTCCGGGAACGGGGCTATACGCTCGATGCACACAACCTGATCTTCCCGATCCCGCAAAGCCAGATCGAGATCGTCAACGACGAATCGATCCTTTGGCAGAACCCTGGATTCTAATAACCTTTTACATGAGCAAACGATTATGAAAAGAATAAGCGTTTATTTGTTGATTTCGGTACTGGCATCAGGATTCTCCTCCTGCTGGACCGAGGATATTCCCGAAGCGGGTGCCGCCCGGCATCAGGTTACCAATCTCACGGCCACACCGGGCGATGAAGAGGTTTCCCTCTCCTGGGAAATGCCGGAAGGATGGAATCCGAGCGACTTTATCATCTATTACACCAATGCCGACTCGGAAACCATTACCTTACGGAGTGGGGGTTCCCGGAACTATACAATAACAAATCTGGTCAACAACACACAGTATACTTTCTATGTGCAGGCTGTTTACGGGGAGCTGGTATCAAATTACGTTACAGTCACGGCAAAACCCGCAACGACCCGGTTCCCGATCACGGATCTCACGGTTTCTGCCGGCGACGGATATGTGACCCTCTCCTGGACGGAACCGGCAACGACTGTCCTGTCGTACACGCTGTCCTATTACAATGAGGATACGCCCGAGAATATCCAGGAGCAAACCATCGAAAAGGGGACGACCTCCGTCACGCTCGACAACCTGACCAACGACAAGAATTACTACTTCTCAATCGTCGCCAACTACGCCAAGGGCGCTTCGGAAGCAACAACGGCCAAGGCCATGCCGACTCTTGCAATTCCCTACATACTCGACCGGGAAACTGCGGCCAAGAATCAGCCCATCACCTTTACGTTCAATACGGAGGGATACCCCACGGCCACCGATGTGAAATGGACTTTCCCCGGCGGCGTGGTCAAAGAGGGCACCGTCGTAGAGTATGGATTCGGATCAACCGGTACACAAACAGCCAAACTGAGTGCCTCGATCGACGGAGATCTCCGCACCTGGACCGTGGAGGTTGAAATCCGCGAATATGTTATCTACAGCTCGGACTGGAATGCCAACAGCTCATACAACGGATTCAAAGGTTCATGCCCGGTCTTCTCGCCCGACGGCAATACCATCTACAACATCACGTTCTCAAACCTCACGCAACTCGTTGCCTTCGACCTCATTACCGGCACCATGAAATGGGAATACACGCCCGATGCCCTGGCCGGAAGCTACAATCCCCTGACCGTAAATCCCGTAACGGGCGACATCTACTTCGGAACGACCTCCGCCGGACAATTCTATGCCGTATCGCCCGAGGGCCAACTTCGGTGGACCTTTACCGAGGCTGAATCAATGAAGAGTACGGCTCCGGCCGTCAATGCCGACGGCACGGTCGTCTACATCTGCGACGTTTCGGGCAACACCTTTGCCATCGATGCCGCTTCCGGATCAAAACTGTGGAGCTTTGCCGCACCTGCAGCCGGTTGCGGTCTGCTGGTCAACGGGAACGAGCTGGTAGTGGGAGCGGGCAAGGCCATCTGCTTCGTCAATACATCCGACGGAAGTGAGATCGCACGTTTGACCATGGCCCAGACCATGACCGACATTTCCGGCTTTGCCGTCGCTGCCGATATGACAACGGCCTATGTCCCGAACAAGGGCGGATACATCAGTTCAATCGATTTGGCCTCCCACAAAATTCTCGTCGACGGATTCTCCGTCGGAGACGACAATATGTACGAGCCGGTAGTGGCCCCGAACGGTTCGGTGTTCATCGGATCGAAGGACAGCCATGTCTACAACGTCAACGCCTCGCTGACGGCCGTCAACTGGTCTTACAAGCACATGGACGCCAAAAATGCATTCAACTACTCGCACCCGTGTGTTGACTCGGAGAACCGATTCTACATCACTTCCGGACAAATCATCAACACAAACTACATCTTCGATGCAAATGGCAGAATCATCGATCAATGGACTTATGAGGCCGGTGACGACAACCAGAAGCAGATGGGCGGCAACAACTTCCTCGACGGCGTACTCTACTCCGCATTTATCGGTGGAGGCAACAGCAACGGTGTCTTCGTCGGCAAATACGTCGGCGGAGAGCGCGCCACGGGATGGAGCACGCATGGAGGAGATATCTGCGGATCGTGCTGCGTAAAATAGGAGGAAGCGATGAAAAAACTACTGTTCATAATGGCAGCGCTCCTGCTGGCCGCCGGAGCCGCCCGGGCCGAATACCCCGTGGGCGTATCGCTCGGCATGGTGAAGGTCCCCGAGCCCGAAAAACTCGCGCAGATCAAAGCCGCGGGCATCGACCACGTGGAGGTCGTCTTCAACTACTTCTGGCGCAACGCCCCCGAGAACGAGTGCTACACCCGCGCCTACCGCGTCAAGGCGATGCTCGACGAGGCCGGGCTCACGGTCTGGTCGTGCCACCTGCCTTTCAGCCGCACGCTCGACATCTCGGTGCTCGATCCGCAGCGGCGCGAAGAAAACGTCCTGCTGATGGAGCGGATGATCCGCCTGGCGGAGATCTTCCACCCGCAGCGGCTGGTGCTGCATCCCAGTTCGGAGCCGATCTCCGACGAGGAGCGCGAAACCCGCCTGCAAAACTCCGCCAACTCCATCGGCCGCCTCGCGCTGGCCGCCAAAGGGATCGGCGCGGTTCTTTGCATCGAGAATCTGCCGCGGACATGTTTGGGGCGCAACTCGGACGAAATCATGCGGCTGATCGGCGACTTCCCCGAGGTGATGGTGTGCTTCGACTCGAACCACCTGCTCCGGGAGGAGCACGCCCGCTTCTTCGAGAACGTGGGCAACCGCATCGGCACGATCCACGCCTCGGACTACGACCGCCGGGACGAACGCCACTGGCTGCCGGGCGAGGGCGTCATCGACTGGCCCGACTTCCTCCGCCGCCTGCGTGCGTCGGGCTACAAGGGGGTCTTCATGCACGAGGTCCGCGCCGGGGAGAACGCCACGCCCGCAAACGTCGTGAAAGCCTACAAGGAGGTCATCTGCGGCAAAACGAAAAAACAACCCACCCAAAATGCACAAAACCATGAATAAGATAAAAAACCGCCTGTTCCGGGTTCTGCTGCTCTGCGCCGGAACGGGACTCCTCGTCGCGGGCTGCTCGAACGACGACGATGCGCCCCGCGAGATCGCGTCGAAGACCACCTTGACGCTGACGAAATACTACAACGACAAGGGAGCGACGACGCTGCCCACCTGGAGCAAAAGCGACAAGGCCGGGATGTTCGTCGCGGACCGAAACGCCCCGGAGGCCGTCTATGCGGCGCCGATCCAGTCGGGATCGCAAAAATCGCTCTTCCTCTTCACGCTCGACGCGCCGCAGCATGCGGCCTCGACGGTCGTCGCCTTCTGGCCCTCGGACGCCGGCCTCCGCTGTGAGAACGGCACGCTGAAAACCGTCGTTCCCACGGAGCAGACGGGCGCTGTCGCCCCGATTCTCGCCGGCAAGGCCACGGCGCGGGTCAACGCCTACGAAGGTTGCAGCATGGAGCTGACGAACCTCTTCTGCACGATGTACGTCAGCGTTAAAAAGGGCAACTACTCGATCGGCAAGGCGGTCGTGAAGGCCAACGGCGGAGAAGCGATCGCCGGAGACCTCACGGTCGGCATCGACGACTGGTCGGCATCGGCATCGGCGCAGACGATCACCGTGACGCTGCCCGCACCCCTCGACTGTTCGAAAGAGACGCAGCTGATACCCGTAATGATCGCCCCCGTGGCCCTGTCGCAGGGCTACACCGTGACCCTCACCGACACCGACGGCAATTCGTTCTCGGTCGGGAAGACGGAGCCCGTGACCCTGGAGGCCGGGGGCAAGCACGACACCGACGACGCCCGTTCGAGTTTCGTGACCGAACTGGTCTTCTGCGGCGACAACATGGTCTACATGATCGACGCCGGACTGGCCGACGAAACCACCTACAAGGATGCGGTCACGTGGAGCTGGGACGCGACCGAAGCCGCCTCCGTGCTCGGGCTGGACAAGAGCCGCTGCAACCATCTCGACGACTGCAAGCCGGTGGACAACGGCAAGAAACTCCTGTGCACCAGCTCCTACAGCTGGTGCGTGCTGCTCGACATCGCCACGAAAGAGGTGCTGTTCCACACCACGGCGACGCCCAACGCCCACTCGGCGGAACTGCTGCCCGGCAACCGCATCGTCGTGGCCTGCTCGGAGGGCAGCGGCGCGAGCAACAACTCGGTGCAGCTCTACGACATCTCGCAGCCCAACCGGATTCTCCACCAATCGACACTCGGTTCGGCGCACGGCGTGGTGTGGAACGAGACGACCCAGCGTCTCTATGCGATCGGCGGCCAGAGCCTCCAGATCTACAAACTCAAAGACTGGGAGACGGCAGCCCCATCGCTCGAACTGGAAAAGACCGTACAGACGCCCCAGGGAGGTCTGCACGACATGAGCTACGTCAATTCGAACACACTCTGCATCGCAGGGCAAAAGGCCTATCTGTATGACATCGGAGCAGACCGATTCACCGAAATGAAGCTTTTCTCCAATTCCACGTCGATCAAATCCCTCAACTACAATGATGAAACGGGAGAACTGTGGTATACCGACGCGACCCATCCCGAAGGTTCACAGAAATGGTCGACGCAGACCATTCGCTACGCCACGGACATGAATGCCTCGTCCGAAACCCGAACCATCAAAGTCCCGGATCTCGACATGTACAAGGTACGGGTCCTGAACTGGTAAAATCCGAATATGTCGGGACAGGATTGGAGCAAGGCTTCAACCTGTCCCTCTTTCTTCAACCCTGACAAAACAACTAAACCATGAAAGGACTACCCATTCTTTTATCCATCCTGCTTTTATCGGTCGCCTGCACGCAACGTCCTTCCCCCGAAACAGGCAACCGTGCCGCTACGATCGTTGCCGAATTGCATGATCCGACCTCGAAACGGGTCCTCGTCGCCTGTCACCGCGGCGACTGGCGCAATTATCCCGAAAATTCCCTGGCCGCCATCGAATCGGTCATCCGCATGGGGGCCGACATCGTGGAGATCGACCTGGCCCTGACGGCCGACAGCATACTGGTCCTGTGCCACGACCGGACATTGAATCGGACAACCACCGGGAAAGGGTATGTCAAAGATGTAACCCTCGACTCCATCCGTCGGTGTTTTCTGAAGTCGGGTCACGGCGTAGCCACATCACACCGGATGCCGACTCTCCGCGAAGCGCTGGAAATCTGCAAGGACCGTATTGTCGTGAACATCGACAAGGGTTACCAATATTACGATCTGGTGCAACGGCTTTCCGAAGAGCTGGGCGTTACGGAACAACTGCTTATCAAGGGGAAAAGTCCGGTTGGCGATGTCATGGAGAAGTTTGCCCGATATGAGCACAACATGATGTATATGCCGATCATCGACATTCTCAAACCGCAGGGAGAAAAACTTTTTGCCGAATACCGCGAGCAGGGGGTCGTCCCGATCGCCTACGAAGTATGCTGGTCGGAAGAGACTCCCCGGGTAACAACGTGCATGGAGACCATTGTGAAAAGTGGAGCCAAGCTATGGGTCAACTCGCTCTGGCCCTCGCTCTGCGGCGGGTTGTGTGATGATGCGGCCTTTGACGGTGATCCCGGAGCCATTTATGGCCGGCTCGTGGAGATGGGGGCCTCCCTGATTCAAACCGACCGTCCGGAACTGTTGCTTCGGTATCTCCGCGCCCGGGGTCTCCATGACTAAAGTATCACGGAAATGAATCGAATCAAGGAGTTTTACCGAATCAGCGCTCCGGCTCCCAAACAGGAGGAAGATGCGTCTGTACAAGAAAAACGCTACCGGAAGTTGCGGCTGCAGACTTTCGCCGCCGCAACCATCGGGTACAGTCTCTATTATGTCTGCCGGACCAGCCTTAACGTGATGAAAAAACCGATTCTCGACAGCGGAGCTCTCGACGCCTCGCAGTTGGGAGTCATCGGTTCGGCATTGCTGTTCACCTATGCCATCGGAAAATTCGCCAACGGATTTATTGCCGATTACTGCAACATCAAACGGTTCATGGTCACAGGGCTGATTATCTCAACGGCGGCCAATGCCCTGATGGGATTGTTGGGAGCCGTTCATTCGCTTGTGCCCACAACCGTAATTTTTGCGATTTTCGCCGTGATGTGGGGGATGAACGGATGGGCGCAGTCGATGGGGGCCCCTCCTGCCATTATTTCACTGTCGCGCTGGTTCCCGCTCAAGGAGCGCGGAACCTATTACGGGTTCTTCTCCGCAAGCCATAACCTCGGAGAATTTTTTTCGTTTCTCTTTGTCGGTTCGATCGTAACCTTTGCCGGTTGGCAGGTTGGTTTCTTCGGTTCGGCGGCGGCCGGCTTGCTGGGCGTGTTCATCATTCTGGTCTGGCTGCACGACACCCCCGAATCAAAAGGTTTGCCGAGCGTCGAAATCCTGGCCCATGAGGCCCCTGCGAGCAACGCCGACAAATCGATAAGGGAGATTCAACGGGCCGTGTTGAAAATGCCTGCCGTATGGATCCTGGCCGCGGCAAGTGCCTTCATGTATATATCACGCTATGCGATTAACGGCTGGGGAGTCCTCTTTCTTCAGGAAGAGAAGGGATTCTCGGATGTAGAAGCCATATCGATCGTATCCATCAATGCTCTTTTGGGAATCTTCGGAACCGTACTCTCGGGATGGTTCTCGGACAAACTCTTTAAAGGGGACCGAAATACCCCCGCACTGATTTTCGGCATAATGAATACGGTAGCTCTCGTTCTGTTTCTCTACGGGGGTAACGCCATATGGGTGAATGTTGCGGCCATGATTCTGTTCGGCATCGCCATTGGAGTGCTGATCTGTTTTCTCGGAGGTCTGATGGCTGTGGATATTGTACCGCGCAAAGCGACAGGTGCAGCATTGGGGGTCGTCGGAATCACCAGTTACATTGCTGCCGGAATCCAGGATGTTGCGTCTGGATGGCTAATTGACTCAAATATTACGTTGTCTGCCGATGGGTCTTCCATCTATGATTTCCAGCCAGTCTCTATTTTTTGGATCGCAGCCTCCATAATTTCTTTTTTATTACCCCTGTTCAATAGAAAGCACGCTCAATTTTCTCTGTGATGAATGATTTTGACGATCGCCATCCAGGCAGCAGGTCCAGTTCAGCCTTCATCAGCAGGACTTTGACATTCGTCTTGTCGATCTTCAGCTTGCAGTAACGAAAGCGATTCTTCTCGATCCATTCGTTGCGGACCGCACAGTGCAGGAAATTTTTCAAACAGCAGAGCAGATTGACCGCCCGGTTGTTGTGGCAGTTGTAGGCCGTCTGCATGTATTCGGTCCGTGCAAGACAGGTCACGTGAAGGACGGAAATGATTGCTTTCTCTTGCGCCAACAGGAGTGGGGGAGGGTACAGGCAAAAGCATTTTATATCGGCGATATAAAATGCTTTTGCCTTTCTTTTAAACCTCTTTGCTTCGGCTCTCTGGAGCGGGAAACAGGACTCGCACTCGCGCTGCGCTTGAGTGGTTCCGCGAATTGTTGCTGACACCCTCGACCCCTGGAAGGGGCGCTTTGAGGTCGCGCGGACGAATCCATCTGCCCGCAAGGTAATGCGGTTTTTAGGGATTGGTTCCCGGTGTCCTCCGGAGGCCTCGCATGGCCGGCAACAGAGTTTTTTAATCCCCGAAGATCCTCGTAATATTCCTTCGAACAGCAGTTTTATTCCGAAGCGGAGGGCAGAAGAGTCTATCGGAATACCTCTAAACAAACACCGTCAAACGAGTCACACCGGTTGGGTCTGTCAATCCATCCGCTGGACGCGATTCTGGAATTGGCGGATGTGCAAACCTACGAGGAGGAACAACAGCAACAGGTTCGTTGGCATAGACGTCGTAAGCGCAATTAGACACCTATTTTATAGAATGAATTTCGACTATTTCATGGTTGATTGTACAGCGGATCGGTGCAATATTCTCCAGTTCGTCGAGCAACTCCCGCAGCGGAAGATTGGGGGTCTGAAGGCTGAAGGTAAAGTCGTAGACCTCCGGATCGACCACTTCGAATTGCACGTCGTACCACCGTTCCAGCTCCTGAACGACCTTCCGCATCGGCGTGTCGCGGAAGCAGATCGTATTCCGGCTCCAGAGGATCGTCTGGTCGGCATTGCTCAGCGACTCGATCGAACTGGTTCCCATCTGCTTGTTGTAAACCAGCCGCTGAGAGGGCTCCAGCCGGTAGGATGAGGCCCCGCGGGCGAACTCCACGCTGCCCCGGATCAGCACCACCGAGATGGTCGGGTCCGACCGATAGGCCTTGACGTCGAACTCCGTTCCCAGCACCCGGACGGAGACATTGTCCGAAGTCTCGACGACAAACGGACGCCGGGGATTGTGTGCCACCTCGAAGTAGGCTTCGCCATCCAGCTGCACGCGACGTTCCGAGAGTCCGAACCGTTCGGGATAGGAGATCGTCGAGCCGGCATTGAGGAAAATCCGTGTTCCGTCCTGGAAGATTACCTCCTTGCGCTCGCCGACGACTGCGGCGACCGTCTTCTGTTCGTCGGCCGAGAAGAGCGCCCCGCCCAGGCGGCTGTTCAGATTGGCCCACAGCCCCAGAATCAGGGCGCACGGGATCAGAATGGCCGCCACGCGGAAGAGCAGCCGACGTCGCCGGGCGCGTGCCAGCGTGAACTCGATGCGTCGGAGCAGCTCCTCGCCCGGAATATCGGACAGCGGAGCCATGGCGCCGGACTCCAGTTGTCGGGCGTCGTTGTCGAACTCCGCCGCGAGCCAGGCCTGCCCCTCGTCGGTGGCAAACCAGGCGGCCACTTCGGCCGCCTCGTCGGGCGTCGCCTTTTCGTTCAGGACGCGGCGGATTGTTATCTCATCGGGTCGTTTCATCGGAACAGAATTAACAGGGTAATCATCAGTTTGGCGGCTCCGGCCAGGAGCTCCTTCAATCGTTTCAGACATTCGCGGTAGTGGGTGTTCACCGTGTGGATCGAGAGGTGCAGACGGGCGGCGATCTCCTGATTGGAGTATCCCTCGCAACGCATCGTGGCCACGGCCCGCTGTTGGGGTGGCAGCGTTGCGATGGCCCGTTCGAGCAGTTCGCTGTGGTAATTGCGTTCGGCCCAGGTGTAGAGTTCATCGTCGTACGGAGGCTGTTTTTGCACGATGCGGTAGTTGTGCTGCAGGGCGCTGACGTTGTTGCGGATCTGGTTGAGCACCTGATGCTTCAGCATACCGTACAGATACCCCTGCAGATTGCGGGTGATGAAGAGTGCCTCGCGTGCGGTCCACAACTTGACGAAGAGCTGCTGCAGGGCGTCGTCGGCGTCGTCGCGGTTTTTCAGATAGCGCAATGCCAGCGTATAGAGCCGGGCGTGATAACGCCGGTAGATGGCTTCGAATGCCGCGCGATCCCCTGTCCGGAGACGGCCGAGCAGTTCCAGATCGTTCTGCGTATCTTCCATCCATGAAGCCATGTTCATCCTTGAATGCCATACAAAGATAGGGATTCGTTTCATAACAAAGACACCTGGCTGGCGGCAAAATAGGTAGCCCGGCATATTTTTTTTGCAAAAAAAGTCTCGGCGCTCACACTTTTCGGACGGGTTGCGTGTCCTACGAATGAACCGACCAAACTATGACCGCTATGATTTGACCATTTCCTCCTTTCTGAATGGACGGCACATCGGATCTTCATGCCGATGTCATTCGTCTGTCATTGGCCGCCGTGCATCTTTGCGGCGAAGAATGATATGATTTGACCAATTCTTCCTATTTTTATTAACCAATCAAACAGAAATGAAACCATTTAGACTCCTATTGGCGGCAGTCCTTCTGGCGACGTCCGTGACTGCGGTTTCGGCGCAGCAGGTGACTGTCAGGCTCCGACAGGTAAAGCTGGTGCAGGTGCTGGACGAGATTTCGCGGCAGACCGGCTATGCGTTCTACCACTCGCGTCCGACGGTCGATCCCGACCGGATTGTGTCGCTTGATGTCGTGGACACGGAACTCGAAACGGCGCTGAACCGCCTCTTCTCCGGAACGCAGATCGACTACGAGATCAGGAACCAGAAAATCTATCTGACGGCCAAGCCGGCCGTGTCGGCCCCACCCCTTCAGCCTCGCACCGTGAAGGGCACGGTGACGGATGCGGCCGGAGAGCCCGTCATTGGCGCGACGGTCGTCGTGAAGGGCACGACCAAGGGTGCCAGTACAGGTATCGACGGCGGCTTTGCACTGGACGTGACGCCGGACGACGTGCTGGTCGTATCGTATATCGGTTACGACACGCAGGAGATTCCGGTCGGAAGCCGCACGTCGTTCGATATTCAGCTCAAGGAGGAGGCCACGGCGCTGGATGACGTGGTGGTGATCGGTTACGGCGCCGTGAAGAAGCGCGACGTCTCGACGGCCATCTCGTCGATCAAGGCCGAGGAGATCGCCAACCGTCCGATCACCGACTTCCGGCAGTCGATGGCCGGCAAGATGCCCGGAGTGCAGGTGATGCAGACGGGCGGCGATCCCGAAGGTAACGTGATGGTGCGCGTGCGCGGTATCAGCTCGGCCACGGCCGGCAACGACCCGCTGTATATCGTCGACGGCGTGCCGATGGAGAACGGGCTCTCGAACCTCAATACGAACGACATCGAGTCGATGGAGGTGCTGAAAGACGCCTCGTCGGCCGCAATCTACGGTTCGCGCGGTTCGAACGGTGTGATCCTCATCACGACCAAAAAGGGGAAATCGGAGACCATCCAGGTGACCTACGACGGTTACTACGGCATCGAGCAGGTGTCGAAAAAGATCGACCTGATGAATGCCTATCAGTATGCACAGGTCTCCAAGGAGGCGCATGATGCGGCCTATTTCGACAAATATCCCGGCGGTACGGCCCCGAACGGAGACCGCCCCGAATCGTACATGAATTACCCCGTGGAGCTGGTTCCCTATCTGAACGGTGAACCGGGACTGACCGATACCGACTGGCAGGATGCCATCTTCCGCACGGCCTCGACCACGAGTCACAACATCGCCGTGTCGGGTAAGGGCAAGCATGTCAATTATTTCATTTCGGGCAACTACTATTACAAGGAGGGTGTGATTATAAACTCCGATTTCGAGCGCTACTCCTTCCGCATGAATCTCGACGGAAAATACAAGAATTTCAAATACGGGATGAATTTTTCGCCCTCCTATTCGAAATCGAACAAAGTCAATGCATCGGGGGCTTACGGCAGTGGCGGTATCGTGCAGTCGGCTCTGACATCATGCCCGATTTGGCCGGTTTACAACGAGGACGGAACGTTCAACTTCCAGGGCAACGGCTATTGGCGTATCGGCAACGACTACCAGCACAACGAGATCTTGAACCCCGTGGCGCTGGCTACGCTGCAGTCGGAGGTGATCGACCGCATGTCGATGACCGGTCGGGCCTTCCTCGGATACGACCTTTGCAAGGGACTTTCGTTTCAGACCTCGTTTGGAGGGTCATTCTACGGTGCCATCGACAACAAGTACCGCTCGTCGGAACTCCCCTTACTCGGAAAGGCCTATTACGATGCTCCGTCTAATCCGGAAGGTTACTCTTCGGGCGGCTTCTACTTCAATTGGCTGGTCGAAAATCAGCTGACGTATGACCGCACGTTCGGAGACCACTCGTTGAACGTCATCCTTGTGCAGTCGGCCCAGAAGGAGACCTACAAAACGCTGAATGTCACCGCGACGGACTATCCCAACGATCAGAACCAGACGATTGGCGGCGGTACCGTGAGCGATGGCGATTCGAAGACCGAGCAGTGGTCGCTGGCCTCCTATCTGGCCCGTGTGCAGTATAACTACAAGGGCAAGTACATGCTCTCTGCGGCGATCCGTGCCGATGGTTCGTCGCGTTTCGGCAAGAACAACCGCTGGGGTTACTTCCCCTCGGCGTCGGCCGCCTGGCGCATCTCGGGAGAACCTTTCTTTCAGAATGCCGAGGCGCTGTCGTGGATCAGCGATCTGAAAATCCGTGCCAGCTACGGTCAGACGGGTAACTTTCAGATCGGCAACTACCGTCACCTGGCCACGATGAGCGGCGACGACTATATCCTCGGCTCGGGCAGCGGCTCGCTCGTGAGCGGTTACAAACCCTCGGATGTGGAGAATCCCGATCTGACGTGGGAGAAGACCTCGATGTTCAACGTGGGTGCCGATCTGAGTCTTCTGGGGGGCTATTTCAACCTGACGGCCGAGTACTACTACGCCAATACGACCGACATGTTGCTCGAAGTGCCGATTCCGCACCTGACGGGTTACAGCACGACGCTGATGAATATCGGCAAGGTGAACAACCGCGGCTGGGAACTTTCGGCCACCTCGCAGCACTCCTATGCCAACGGCATCAGCTACTCGCTCAACGCCAACTGGGCGACGAATACCAACGAGGTGAAGGCGCTCGGAGCCAACGATACGCCGATCATCCAGTCAGGCAGCGTCGACCACGCCTACTACATCACGAAGGTGGGCGAGCCGATCGGTTCGTACTACCTGCTTGTTCAGGACGGTATTTTCCGCAATGAGGATGACCTGAAGGCCTATCCGCATGTCTCGACGTCGCAGCCGGGCGATTTCCGTTTCGTGGATGTCGACGGGGACGGCGAGATCGACCTCGAGAAGGACCGTACGATCGTCGGCAACTACATGCCGGACTTCACCTACGGATTCGGCGGGTCGTTCGGTTACAAGGGGCTCGATTTTTCGGTGGCGTTCCAGGGCGTTCACGGCAACGAGATCCTGAACCTGAACCGCCGCTACCTGGACAACATGGAGGGCAACACGAACGGCACGACAGCCGCCTTCAACCGCTGGAAGAGCCCCACGGATATCGGTGACGGGAACACCAACCGGGCCAACCGCAAACAGACGGGCAACAACTCGCGCACGTCGACCTGGCACATCGAGGACGGCAGCTACCTGCGCCTGCAAAACATCGCGCTGGGCTATACGCTTCCGGCGAAATGGACGCGGAAGTTCTACGTCGAGAAGCTGCGTGTCTACGTTTCGGCGCAGAACCTCGTGACGTGGACCGACTATTCGGGCTACAACCCCGAGGTGAGCAACCGCACGAGTGCCCTGACGCCCGGTGAGGATTACGGAACCTATCCTTTGGCCAAGACCTACATGGTCGGACTGAACGTCATATTCTAAAACGAACGAACGATGAAAAAGATACGTATTTTGTTTTCGGCGGCGGCCCTGCTCGGACTCGGCGCATGCGGTGAGACCTTCTTCGACCTCACGCCCAACTACGAGGTGGCGGTCGACAATGTTTTCAGGACGGCAGAGGACTTCGACATTGCCGTCAAGGGCTGCTATGCCAAGTTGCAGGGCCAGGTGAACTACTACACCGAGCTCTGCGAATACCGCAGCGACAACCTCTACCTGGACGCTCCGACGGCCGGTACGCAGGACCGCTACGACCTGGACCAGTTCAACGAAACGCCCTCGAACGGCATTCTGGAAGATGCCTGGGCCAACTTCAACAACGGAGTCTACCGCTGCAACATGGTGCTGGACCGCATCGACGGCGCTGATTTCGACGAGGCGCTCAAAGCGCAATACAAGGCCGAGGCGCTGTTCATCCGCGCCTATACCTACTTCAACATGTACCGTCTCTGGGGCGGCGTTCCCACGACCCGGGAGGTCGTGTCGGTGAGCGAGGCGTTGAAGATCGGCCGCAGTTCGGAGGAGGAGATGTACGAGTTCATCGCCGGCGACCTCAAAGAGATTGTCGACAACGAGATGCTTCCGGCGTCGTACAGCGCCGACGACACGGGGCGGGTGACGATCGGTGCGGCCCGGACGTTGCTGGCCAAGGTCTATCTGACGTTCGGGCACCCGCAGGAGGCGGTCGATGTCTTGGAGGATGTCATCGGACGCTACAAGCTGCTCGACGACGTGGCCGATGTCTTCTCCGTTGCGAACAAGATGAACGACGAGGTGATCTTCGCCGTACGCTTCAACAAGGAGGTGGTCGGCGAAGGACACGGAGCCTGGTTCTCGATTACCAATCTGACCGATAATTCGGGTCAGAGCCCTGTGTTGAAGGCACTCTACGACGAGCGTGATGCCCGCAAGTCGCTGCTCGAATATGTGCAGGTCGAAGGGGTGAAACTTTGTCTGATGCGCAAGTTCTACGATACGCCCGACGCCACGACCACGCAGTATGGCAACGACCAGATTCTGCTGCGCTATGCCGACGCTCTGCTGATGTACGCTGAGGCGCTCAACGAGGTGGGATATGACGGCAATTCTGATTCGCCGGCGCTCAAGGCGCTTAACGACGTCCACACCCGGGCCGGACTCGATCCGCTGAATATCACCGATTTGCCCGATCAGGATGCGTTCCGCCGTGCCATCTGCCTCGAGCGGCAAAAGGAGTTCCCCTACGAGGGGCATAGGTGGTTCGATCTGGTGCGCATGGGCTATGCCGCCGAGGCCGTGGCCAAGGAGGGACACGCCATTCAGAGTTACCAGCTGCTTTATCCGATTCCGAATACCGAACTGGAGCGGATCAACAATACGCAGCTGCTGTGGCAGAATCCCGGTTATTAATCTCAAATCTGCAAACAACCATGAAAAAATATCTTTTCGGATTGCTGGCAGCCGTTGCCGCGCTGGGTACGGGCTGCAGCGATGACAATTTGCCGGAGGCCTCCTTCTCACGCTTCCAGGTCGAGACCGTAAAGGCAACGGCCGGCGACGGTGAGGCGACGATTGAATGGACCCCGCAGGAGGGGAAGCCCGCCCCCGTGGAGTATTACGTCAGTTGGACGGCCGATGATTCGGAGGTTGCGGGAGGAACCGAAAGCGTTTCGCCCGACACCCGTCGGCTGACCGTCAAGGGGCTGGTAAACGATTGCGCCTATACCTTTTCCGTACAGCCGCGTTATGCCGACGGGCTGGCCATGAAGGTGTCGGCCGTCTGCACCCCCAAGTCGACCCGCATGCCGGCCTCGGATTTCAAGGCCATGGCCGGGGACCGGCGGGTCTTCCTTTCGTGGACGGCCCCCGATACGCAGCTGGAATACGCATATCGGATCGACGTGTCGGCAGACGGTGAGGCGGTGAAGAGCGTGGAGGTCGCCTCGTCGGAGACCTCGGAACTGATCGAAGGGCTGACCAACGGCACGGAGTATGCCTTTGCGCTGACGTGCGTCTACGCCCACGGTGATTCCGAATCGGTCGAGACGACAGCCACACCGGGCGAGATTGACCCGATCACGGTTACTTCGACGACGCTGCGGCGCTTCGAACTCTGCACCTTCGAATACAACCCGGCCTACTTCGTGCAGGGTGAAATCGCCTCGGTACGCTGGGAGTTCGGCGACGGCCAGACCTCGGACGAGACTGTCGCCACTTATTGCTACCCCGAGACGGGCAACTATACGGTTCGTCTGACCGTCACCTACGAGGGCGGAGCGACCGAGCAGGCCGAGATCGGCATCACGGTTGAGGGCTATGCCTGGAGTTCGGTCAGCGGAACGGGTTATCAGAAGTCCTCGAACATTGTCTTCGCCCCCGATGGACAGACCTTCTACACGCTCTCGCAGACCGATAAGAAGCTGTTGGCTATCAGTGCAGTCACGGGTCAGATTGTCTGGGAGTATGCCACCTCTGCTGCAACGTATGGAGCAGGCCCGGCTGTCGGTGCTGACGGAACGGTCTATTTCGGAACGGAGGACGGCGACGGTTCGTTCTATGCCGTCTCGGCGTCCGGGGCTTTGAAGTGGAAGAAGACGCTCGGAGCCGCCGTCAAAGCCAGTCCGGCCGTTACCTCGGACGGTGTGGTCTATGCCTTGGCCAACGGTGGTTTGCTCTTTGCGCTGGATGCCGCATCAGGGGCTGAGAAGTGGTCGGCCGTGCAGAGTGGTGATGCCGGCGGTGTGGCTGTTGATCGGGACGGTACGGTCTATTTCGGTACGTCGAAGGGCATCTGGGCCTATTCGGATAACGGATCGCTCAAATGGACTTGTGATACGGCTCATGCCGTGACCGAGCGTGGTGGATCACTGGCCATCGGAGGTCAGATTCTGTACGCAACGCTCAAGTCCAAGGGAGGTTGTGCCGCTATTGACACAGCAACGGGCCGGACGCTGTGGAAATTCGCTTCGCAGGCTGGTGACAGCTATCACCCGGTGGTTGATGGCGACGGTACGGTCTACTTCTGCGAGAAGAGCGGGTATCTGTATGCAGTCGACAGGAGTGGTTCCGAGAAATGGATCGACCAGACCGACAAGAATTACATCTATTCGGGATTTGCCCTTGGAGCCGATGGCAAGGCCTATATTTCACAGTATGCGTCGCCGTTCAATCTGCTCTCATTCGACGCTTCGGGTACCCGAAACGTGGTGATGACGATCGGCGCCCAGACGATGAGTCCTGTCAGCATCGGTCCCGATAACCGACTTTACTATGGCCTTAACGGTTCGGTAGTTGCCTATGAGATCGGTTGCAGCCTCGCGGTGGAGGGTTGGCCGATGCGTGGATGCAATGCGCAGGGTACCAATTCATTGAAGTGATGAAACGCTTGATTCTTATCATCTCCCTTCTGCTTTTGGCGGCAGTTCCGGCCTCGGCTCAACATTCCGAGGTCGGGACCTCCTCCGCCGTATGGGGCTCCGTCCCCACGGTTGAGGAGTTGCGCCAGGCTCTGACCGACGGTATCCAGTGGGTTGAAGTTGCCGTAAACCAATGCTACCGGGGTGTCCCCAACGAGGAGAAATATCCGCGGATGAAGCAGATGAAGGAGCGTCTCGACAGTGCCGGCATGCAGGTATGGTCGGTCCATCTTCCTTTTTCGCGTCAGCTCGATATTTCGGTTGCGGACAGCAGCCTGCGGGCAAAGAATGTCGCCGTTTTGTCGAAGATGATCCGCTGGAGTTGCGAACTCTATGCGCCGCAGCGGCTGGTGTTGCACCCCAGTTCGGAACCGATTGCCGACAGCCTGCGTGGGCAGCGGCTCGAAAACGCCATTGCGTCGATCCGGACGTTGAAAAAGGTGGCCGATGACGAGGGTGTGGAGCTCTGCATCGAGAACCTGCCCCGCACCTGTCTGGGGAATACGCCCGAGGAGCTGGTGCGCATCGTCGACGCGGTGCCGGGCGTCGGGATCTGCTTCGACACGAACCACTACACACTGGGGACTGTTGCCCACTTCATCGAGGTGGCCGGCCGACGGATCCGGACCCTGCATATCTCCGACTACGACTTCGTGAACGAATGCCACTGGCTCCCTTATGAGGGACAGATCGACTGGGGAGCCTTCCGCCGCGATCTTCACGAAAAAACGGGCTACGACGGTGTGCTGATGTACGAGGTGAAGAAACTGCGTCGCGACGGCAGCCGCACGACGACCAAAGCCCTTGCGGAGAGTTTTCACCGCATGAATGATGATTTCCAACAAATGAACGTAAACTGATAAAATCCATGAAACATACTTTCAAGATGCTTTGTGCTGCAGCGCTGTTGACCGGATTTGCAGCCTGCTCGAACGATGATCCCGACTGGACGGTTCCGCAGCAGGAGCCCAGCCGAGCCCCTGAAACAATGGAGGCTTTGTGGCTGACCTCGCCGCTCGATGCGGATCTCACGCCCCGCCGTGAACTTTTCGCCACGATCCAGGGCTATGCCGACGCCTGTTCGGGAGCCACCTTCTCGAGTTTTCTCAATGGCGCGGATTGGCTCGCCTCGTCGCTCGTCAAGTACGAAGATATTCTGGCGTGCTACAATGCGGCTTTCGACCGAGTGCTGAACGGCCTGCGCGAAGAGAAGCCTGCTGCAGGGGAGGTCCACATCTGGATGCTCTACAACATGGGCTATGTCATCCAGACGCCCTCGGGCTGCTTCGGGGTGGACATCTACCATCGCCGAGCTGCCGAACTGGCTCCGTACCTCGATTTCTACGCCTCGACGCATGTTCATCAGGACCACAAGAGCCTGCCGCTGATCGAGGCGATGCTTGAAGCCGGGAAGCCCGTCGTGACGAACTACCTCGAAGAACCGGGATACGAATATACCTCGACGACGGCCGCAGACTATACGATCGGCAACTTTGCGCTTCACACCTTCATCACAAATCACAACAACGGCTCGACGAATGTTCCCGTGACGGTCTTCCAGATCGACTGCGGCGAGGATACCGGCCATTTCGTGCTGCTGCACTCCGGCGACTCGAACTTCACGGCCGATCAGTTCAATGTGACGGAGGAGATCGACGTCTATATCCCGCGTTACGCCCCCAACGAGCTGACCGAGAACAACGTCATCGGCCAAGTGTTCACACCGAAATACGTCCTGTTGTCGCACATCCTGGAGCTCTCGCATACGGATCCCGATTCTTCGCGTTGGACCCTTGAACAGGGACTTGCCCGGGCTGCGCAACTCAACTGCGATGAGACCCATATGCCGTTCTGGGGTGAAAAAATGGTTTGGAAAAACGGCAAACTGGAATAAGCGATGAAACGGATTGCTGCTATCCTGTCGGCACTCGTCGTGCTGGCAGGCTGCTCCGGGAATGCCCGTCAGAGCGCCGCTCCGGCGAACCGGGCCGAAGGGCTCCGGGAACGCCTCCTTGCGGGCGATACGGCCGCGGTCTTCGTCGTGGCGCACCGTGGCGACTGGCGCTATGCTCCGGAAAACTCCATCGCGGCCATCGAGCACTCGATTGCCGTGGGGGTCGACGTGGTTGAACTGGACCTTCAATTGACACGCGACAGTGTGCTGATTGTCATGCACGACGCCATGCTGAATCGTACGACGACCGGGAAGGGGCGTATTGCCGACTGGACGTTGGACTCGATCCGCACGCTGAAGCTCAAGAACGGCTGTGGCATCCGGACCAAACACACGGTCCCGACGCTCGAAGAGGCGCTGCTGGCCGCCAAGGGGCGTGTGCTGGTGAACCTCGACAAGGCCGACCGCTATTTCGACCTCGTGGTGCCGGTGCTGGAACGGACCGGAACGACGCGGCAGATCGTCATGAAGGGCTCGAAACCGGCCGATGAGGTGCTGGCCCTGTATGGGAAATACCTCGACGAGGTGATCTACATGCCGGTGGTGAATCTCGACCGGGAGAACGTTGAAGAGCTGATGCAGGGGTACATCTCCGGTCTGAACCCCGCAGCCTACGAACTGCTCTATGCGCAGGCCGAGGATACGGCCATGCCGCTCCGGATGCGCGACACGCTGCGCGGACGGGCGCTGATCTGGTACAACACGCTGTGGGACACCCTGTGTGGCGGCCATGACGATGACCTGTCGCTTGAAGATCCCGATGCGGCGTTCGGTTATCTGATCGACACGCTCGGCGCCCGGATCATCCAGACCGACCGTGCCGAACATCTATTGAACTACCTCCGCCAGCGCGGATTGCACGACTAATTTCGCAACGGCCATGAATCTGCTGAAATTCTTCGCCACTTCGCCGGCCTCGGAGCCGCTGACCGATGCAGACTCGATCCGCAGCCGCTATATGCGGCTGCGGTGGTCGGTCTTTTTCTCCGCTACGCTCGGATACGGACTCTACTACGTCTGTCGGTTGAGCCTGAATGTCATCAAGAAGCCGATCGTCGATGCCGGGGTCCTCTCTGAGACGGAGCTGGGCATCATCGGCTCGGGATTGTTCATCACCTATGCCGTCGGCAAGTTGACGAACGGCTTTCTGGCCGACCGCAGCAATATCCGCCGCTTCCTGGCGGCCGGGCTACTCGTCACGGCACTGATCAACCTCGCGCTGGGCTTCACGACCTCCTTCGCGGTCTTCCTTGTGCTGTGGGCCGTGAACGGCTGGGCGCAGTCGATGGGGGCCGCACCGTGTGTCGTGGCCTTGTCCCGTTGGTTCGGAGACAGGGAGCGCGGAACCTTCTACGGCTTGTGGTCGTCGAGCCACAACATCGGCGAGGCGATCACCTTCATCGTGACGGCCGTCATCGTTGCCTCGCTGGGATGGCAGTGGGGATTCCGCGGCGCCGGATTGCTGGGCCTTCTGGGATTCCTGATCGTCATCCTCTTCATGCGCGACACGCCCCAAAGCAACGGGCTGCCGCCCGTGGCAGTCTACAAGGGCGATCAACCGAAGGAAGCGGCCGACGCGGCCGACGGCAAATCGGTCGGCGAATACCAGAAAGAGGTGCTGCGCAACCCGGCGATCTGGATGCTGGCGCTGGCCAGTGCCTTCATGTACATTTCGCGTTATGCCGTGAACAGTTGGGGTATCTTCTTCCTTGAAGCCGACAAGGGCTACACGAATCTCGAAGCCAGTTCGGTGATCTCGATCAGCTCGGTGTGCGGAATCGTCGGAACCATCGCCTCGGGATGGGTTTCGGACCGTTTCTTCGGCGGACGGCGCAATCTCCCGGCGCTGATCTTCGGATTGATGAACATCCTCGGGCTTTGCCTCTTCCTGCTCGGGCCGCGTGGCTGCTTCTGGCTCGATGCCGTGAGCATGGTGATTTTCGGACTGGCCATCGGGGCGTTGATCTGCTTCCTCGGCGGGTTGATGGCCGTCGATATTGCCTCGAAAAAGGCTTCCGGAGCGGCGCTGGGAGTCGTCGGAATCGCCAGTTACGTAGGAGCTGCCGTGCAGGATCTGTTGAGCGGCATCCTGATCCAGCAGGGCAAGAGCGGGGGAGCGGTCGATGTCGCGGCAGCGTATGACTTCTCGGTTGTGACGTGGTTCTGGATCGGAGCCGCCATCCTCTCGGTCGTCTGCACGCTGGCTGTCTGGAAAGCCCGCGCCAAATAGTTCCATTCGGACAGGATGATGCGGAGCCGCTCCCGAACGGTAACATGAACATCGTGCGCGACGCTATCGTCTACTACTTCCCCAGCGAGGTGTGGAACATCGGATTCGGCCAGACCAAGATCAAGGCCAACCGCTCCCGCATCAACTCGTCGAGCGCTCTGCAGTTCGTCGACCGCAGCGTCGTCAACAGTCACTTCAACCTCGATCGCGATTTTGGTTTTTTCGGGGAATACAATCCTCTGCGCGGAGACGGATTCAACCTGGCCGCCAAAGCCTCCGTCACCTTAGGGGAAGGGCGCAACTGGGGCATTTCGTCCAACGGCGGGTTTGCCTACACGGGTCGCGTGGAGCTCTATCCGCTGGGACGCTTCAAGGCCAAGGACGAGGTCATCGAAGGCAACTACGAATACGAAGAGCGCGTAAAGATGCCGCTGGCCGGAGCCTACATTGGAGGTAGGATATGAGATGTGATGAATGCGCTTTAAATGTATCTCTTAAGCGATAATATCTTTTATTATATTCTTAATAATTGCTAATTAATTTATAAAAGCATCATTAATTAGTCCTCGAAAAGATCTCTATATATGGCGAAATTGGTAATAGGACAAACCTTTGCTATTGCCATTACAATCTATTATCATAAGAAGAGAGGTGGGAAAATCTTTGATTATCCCATTTGGAAATTCTAACTTTTCTTATCGTCTTCAGCACCGGCATATTGCAGAGTAAAACAATGCAAATCAACGAAATATAGCTAAATCGTGACCTGTTTTATCTCAGGCCGAAAACAGGTCACGATTTGGTCTCGGACTCGTTGCCTGAGAATGCATTTTCAGGAACCAGCCAAAAATGAAAAAGCCTTACATATCATTGATACATAAGGCTTTTTGCTTGTTTTCGCGCTTCCCTTTCCTGCGCCCTGGAGCGGAAAACGGGACTCGCACTCGCGCTGCGCTTGAGTGATTCCGCGAATTGTTGCTGACACCCCCGGCCCCTGGAAGGGGCGCCTTGAGGTCGCGCGGACGAATCCATCTGCAACCAAGTACAAAGCAACAGGGAGAACCAAAATGGCGCTCCCTGTTACTCTGGAGCGGAAAACGGATTTCCGACCCAAGCATATTCCTCGTTCACAATCAGCGCATTACGCAAAGCATTTTCCTCGAAGGTCACCCCCTCGATGCGGTCATCATGCACTCGTTTGCATCCCAATGCTTTCGACAAAGATAAGAAATCTTCAGTCCAAATACAAACTCAAAATCCGATTTTGCGCCGCGACCGCTCCGGCTGCCCAAGCATCTCCGAGCGGCAGTATTCGTCGAGTTGTTCGAACGAGGGTTCCGCGCCCTGCAGGATTATGTCAATCGTCCGTTTGCGGGCGATGTTCTCGATCTGTCCGCCGCTGAAATCGTACCTTTCGGCCAGCGTGACGGCTGTCTGTTCGTCGAGCGTCGGGATCATCGACCGCCAGATCCGGCTCTTCGCCTCCACAGAGGGTTTCTCAAACTCAATCTTGTAGAGAAACCGCCGCTCGAAAGCCTTGTCCAGATTCTGTGTAAGGTTGGTTGTGGCGATCATAATGCCGTCCAACTGCTCCATCTCCTGCAGGATGATATTCTGAATCGAGTTTTCCATCTTCTCCACGGCTTTACTGGCCCCCTCCTGGCGGATGCCCAACACGGCATCTGCCTCATTGAAGAGCAGGATGGGAGCCGGTTTCGAATAACGGGTATAGGCGCGGTAACGATCGAAAGCCTCCTTGATGTTCTTCTCGCTTTCGCCGACCCAGCAACTCTTGATCTGTGAAACATCGACAACCATCAAGTCACGCCCCGTGCGACGTGCCAGCTGGTAGACCGTCTCGGTCTTGCCTGTCCCCGGCGCTCCGTAGAAGAGGCAGGCAAATCCCTTGCGCATACCGCCAGCCTCCAGCCGCTGCTGGATATTGGCGAAATGTTTGGGATCGAGGAGTTCCTCCAACCGGTCAATTTGCCGTTGCACCGACGGGTTGTAGAAAAGTTTCTTGGCCGCAAAGGTCATGCCGTCGATCAAATCACTTTTCTTTTTAGTCTGCTGATCGATCAGATGAAAATCGGCGAACAACTCCTCCTTGGCTTTGTTCGTCAGATGATAATACTCCGAATCATTCAAGCCGTCGGAGTTGCAGTTTTCGAGAATAGTCATCTTCAGCAGGCCAAGGTTGCGATTACCCAAAGAATAGGATATGAAATGGGCATCGCTTCGGGAAAAGTAATCCTCCCAGTCGTGGGCTCCGACCATGTCATCATGAAAGTTAATGAAGCGATTGCAGAAGACATACAGAAGCAGTC
>CALUKL010000182.1 GCA_944321195.1 uncultured Alistipes sp. | reverse complement strand
TTCAGACCACCATCCGCGCCTCCCGCGGCGAGGATATTCAGGCCGCCTGCGGGCTGTTGAGCACCCGAATGAAAAACGAACCCGCTTAATACGCAATCAGCTTACCCAATCTTTTCATCGCTTGCCTCCCTTATGCCAAAGGCATATGAACAGGAATATCGTCAAGGCAAAGTTCAGCCACATCCCAAAGGATAATGAGCCAATACGCATATACATACGCTCTGCCAAAAAGTTATTTCCAATGGGCTCTACTATGTATTTCATATCTACATAGGCATTTACCCATATCAATAACTCATATATGGCAATCAGAGCAAAGGCGATAATACCGACTGTTTTCTGCCATTTCTTCATATGCGAAGATATTCATTATAAGCTGTACAAAATTACAAAAAATGCCATTCATTTGTCTATAATGAACAGCATTTCTTTTTGAGATTCAGCAATATAAAAAGCGGGGCTCAGAGAGCGAAAGGAGACTTGTTCGGATTCGGTCCCCGTTCTGCGGGGAGAGACAGGAGGGGGGGGGGGGGAGGCAGACTGGGAAAAGACAGAGAAAGAGGCAGAGGAAGGGCAACAAACAGAAACAGAGAAAGACCGAGAAAAAGCGGGGGGGGGTCAGTTCCGCAGACGGCGGCGGAGCGTTGCAGCCAAAGCGTGCATGGCCCACAGATTGACCCCGGCGATCAGACAACCCGCCACGGCGCAAAGCACGTATTCTCGAAGGGAGAACATTCCAAGTTGAAGCAGCGTCCGCAATCCCCATCCGCAATAGAGCAAACCGATCAGGGAGGTGGCGACAACCGGGACGTAACGCCGGATCAAGAGCCCCTGCAGCAGATGAACGACAAGGTGCACGCCAAAGGCGAGGAACAGCGCCAGCCACGGATAGCAAACATCCGCCCATGCCGCCAACGCCGTGACCCCCAGCACCAGCACGAACTCTTCGGCTGCGATCCCGGCAAAGGTCGTACGGGAAATTCCGCCGAAAAACGGAAGCAGGCGGGAAAACCCGCGCGGAAAACAATGCAAGAGCCACTCCCGATGGCGTTGCAGCCAGGACGGCAGGAAGAGAACCTCTTCGGCCTCATGCAGCACGAACACCGCAGGAAACAACCATAGAAGCGTTTCGGAGAGCAAAACCGACACTATTTTTTCGGGGTATAGACCACCTTTTTCGTCTCGAAAAACTCCTCGTCGAAGAACGTACGGATGTCGTAGAGATTCCACCGTTTGCCCGTGCGGGCCAGTTCTTCGGCCAAATCCCCGCCCTTCAGGTAGAGAATGCCGTTCGGAAGCGTACCTCGCTGTCCCCGCTCGATCTTCGACCAGATCCACTCCACAAACTCCGGCATCGCCGTCACGGCCCGCGAAACCACGTAGTCGTAGCGCTCCGGCAGTGTCTCGACCCGCACGCAGCGCGGCGTCAGATTCGTTAGGCCCAGGCCCTGCGAGACCCCCTCGACCACCGTAATCTTCTTGCGGATCGAATCCGCCGCCGTGAAGTGCGCCTCCGGAAAGAGAATCGCCAGCGGAACCGACGGGAAACCGCCCCCGCACCCCACATCCAGAATCCGCGCTCCGGCTTCGAACCGGCAAACCTTCGCAATGGCCAGCGAGTGCAGCACATGCCGGATGTAAAGCTGGTCGAAATCCTTGCGCGACACAACGTTGATCTTCGCGTTCCAATCGGCATAAAGGCCGTACAGCGCGGCAAGGCGCTCCCGCTGCGCCGCATCGAGTTCAGGGAAATATCCGTATATCTTCTCCAGGTCGCTCATGGTCGTTTCGATTTTTTAGGGGGGGGGCGCCGGACCGCCTCAACGGTTCTCGCCCTCGGCAATCAGGCGGCACATCTGCTCCCGCGCCCGGTGGATCTGCGTCTTCACCGTACCCAGCGGCAGCGAAAGCTTCGCCGCAATCTCCTCGTAGGAGTATTCATCGAAGAAGCGCATCACGATCAGCTGCCGGTAACGCGGGGCCAGCCGTTCGAGGTAGTGCTCGATCTGCGTCCGCTGCTGCAGGTTGATCACGCTCTCCTCCGGAGTCGGGGCACTCGATGCCGGAGCCGCAAAGCGGTCATCGATCGACAGGTCCTCCTGACGCCGACGCACGAAGTCGATGAACGTATTCCGCGCAATCGTATAGACCCACTGCCCGAACGTATACTCCCGGCTGTAGCGGTGCAGGTTGATATAGACCTTGATGAAGGTCTCCTGCAACAGATCGTCGGCGTCGTTCGTGCCCCCGAGCCGCTGCACGAAAAGTCGGTGGATCGCATCCCGGTAGCGGTTGAACAGGTACTCGAAGGCCGTATCGTCGCCCTCAAGCACCAGCCCGACCAGCTCCCGGTCCTCGGCTACGATATAGTCGGCTATCTCCATACCCGTCCGTCCCGGCGCAGCAGCTGCACGCCCAATATTGCCGACCACAGCGGGCTCAGCAGATCATACAGGAAGTAGCGGCCCAGAATCCCCTCTTCACCCAGGCGGCGCGCCACACGGCGCACCCCGAAAAGGACGAAACCGTAACGGACCAGCGCGATCAGCACCGCCCCGAGTTTATACTCCACGGGCATGACAACCAGGGCGCAGAGCAGCGTCAGGAAGAAGAGAACCCGCGAGCCCAGTTCCCAACGGACATAGGTCTTCACGGACTGCGGGTAGAACCGGAACGACGACCCGTAGTAGCGCAACTGGCTCATCCACCAGCCCAGACCGCCCCATGTCTTCTCGCGAAGCGTCGCCCGCGGCGAAAGAATCACGCTCACGTTGTCGCGCGTCATGACCCGTTGCATGAAAAGGTCATCCTCGCCGATATTCATGTTCAGGTGGTCGAAGCCGTTGGCCCCGAAATAGAGCCTCTTCGTGAAACCGAAGTTGTGGAGCGTTCCCCGGTAGGCCCGGCGCCGGACGGCCCGCGCAATCCAGGCCGCAGAGTGCATCAGCCGCCACGTCCGTATCAGGTAGTTCGCAAAACCCTTCCCGCGCTCGATCCCGCAGTAGCCCACGACGATCTCCCCGCGCATGAAACCCTTGGCCATCAGCGACAACCACCGGTCCGTCTGCGGCACGGCGTCCGTCGAGGTGAAGATCAGGTGTTCGTAATGCGCCGACTTGATGCCCACGTTCAGCGCCATCTTGCGCGAAATCGGGAATCGCGGGTCCAGGTGGATTTTCGTGGTCGTGATCTGCGGAAACGACTGTTTCAGGCGCGTAAGGTCCTCGTAGAAATCCGTATCGTGCCCCACATAGACGATCACCACCTCGAAATCGGGGTAGGCCTGGGCCAGAATCAGCGGAAGACGCTCCTCGACGAACGAATAGTCCTCCGAAAACAGCGGAACGATCACCGAAACCGGCGGCTCCACGTCCAGCGTCACCGCCCGGCGGTTGTTCTTGTAAGCGGAGATCCTCCCGTAAACGAAAATATAGTAGTAGAGCTGTACGCCGAACATCAGAAGCAGGGACCCCGCAAGCGAAAGCCCCTCCCAGCCATACGAGACCAGAATTTGTTCGAAGAATCGCATATTGACAAAATATGCGCAAAGATACGAATATTTTGTGTATTTTTGCCGAATAGATGCGTATGAAATTTACCCTCCAACAGAAAGACCCCGCCTCGCAGGCCCGCGCCGGTGAACTCCAGACCGATCACGGAACGGTCCGGACCCCGATCTTCATGCCCGTAGGCACCGCCGCTACCGTCAAGGGAATCTTCCACCGGGACGTCCGCGACGAAGCTCATGCTCAGATCATCCTGGCCAATACATACCACCTCTACCTGCGGCCCGGCATGGAGATCCTCGAACGCGCCGGAGGCGTCCATCGCTTCTCCACCTGGGACGGACCCATGCTCACCGACAGCGGAGGCTTTCAGGTCTTCTCCCTCGCCGCGTGCCGCAAGCTCAAGGAGGAGGGGTGTTATTTCCGTTCCCACATCGACGGCTCGAAGCACCTCTTCACCCCCGAAAGCGTCATCGATACCGAACGCACCATCGGGGCCGACATCATGATGGCCTTCGACGAGTGCCCCCCGGGCGACGCACCCCGCGAATACGCCGCCAAGTCGCTCGACCTCACCGAACGGTGGCTCGACCGATGCTTCAACCGCTACCGGCAAACCTCGCCCAAATACGGACACTATCAGGCGCTGTTCCCCATCGTCCAGGGATGCACCTATCCCGACCTGCGCGTCCGCGCCGCCGAGAACGTCAAACAGTACGATGCCGACGGATATGCCATCGGAGGTCTGGCCGTCGGGGAACCCACCGAGGTGATGTACCGAATGATCGAGGTGGTAAACGCCATTCTCCCCGAGGACCGGCCCCGCTACCTGATGGGGGTCGGCACGCCCGTCAACATCCTCGAAGGAATCGAACGCGGTGTCGACATGTTCGACTGCGTGATGCCCACGCGAAACGGCCGGAACGGCCAGCTCTTCACCGCCGAAGGCGTCATCAACATCCGAAACAAGAAGTGGGAGGACGACTTCTCCCCGATCGACCCCGACGGTACGGCCTTTGTCGACACGCTCTACTCGAAGGCCTATCTGCACCACCTGGCAACCTGCGGCGAAATGCTCGCCGCACAGATCGCTTCGCTCCACAACATCGCATTCTACCTCCGGCTCGTCGGCGAGGCCCGCAGCCACATCCTCGCCGGGGATTTCAAACCCTGGAAAGAGTCGATGGTCCAAAAACTCACAAGAAGGCTCTGATCGATGAAAATTCGTTTCCCCGGATTCAAGATTCTGGACCGGTACATACTCGGCAAGTTCCTCGCAACCTACTTCTTCGCCATCGCGATGATCATCGTCATCGTCGTGATCTTCGACTACGCCGAGAAAATCGACGACTTCACCGCCACGCACGCCCCGATGAAGGCCATCCTGCTGCAGAACTACCTCAACTTCATCCCCTTCTTCATCAATCAGTTCAGCGGGCTGTTCACCTTCATCGCCTGCATCTTCTTCACCTCGAAGATGGCCTATCAGACCGAAATCGTCGCCATGCTGTCCGGTGGAATGTCCTTCCGACGCCTCATGTGGCCCTATTTCCTCGGGGCGCTCATCATCGCGTCGCTCTCGCTCACCCTCAACCTCTGGGTCATACCCCGCTCCCAGCGCCGCGTCATCGCCTTCCAGCAGGAGTACATCCCCAAAAAGCAGAATACACGCTACGACCGCCACATCTACCGGCAGATCGAACCCGGCACCTTCGCCTACATCCGCGGATACAACGGAAACTCGCGCCAGGCCTCGTTCTTCGTCCTGGAACGCTATGAAAAGGGATCCATGATCCGTTCGCTCGAAGCCTCCGATGCCAAGTTCGACCCCGAAACCAAACGCTGGACAGCCCCCCGGTACACCAAACGCGAATTCGCGGCCGACGGCAGCGAAACCTTCGAACAGTTCCGCAACCTCGATACCCTCATCAACCTCGAAGTCGCCGAACTCGGGGCCATCAACGACCTGATTCAGACCATGAACATCACCGAACTGAACCAGTTCCTCGAACAGCAGCGCGCCAAAGGTTCCGATTCGATCAACATCATCGAGGTCGAGAAGCACGCCCGATACGCATACCCCCTCTCGACCTTCATCCTCACGCTGATCGGCGTCTCGCTCTCCTCACGCAAGGTCCGCGGCGGAACCGGTCTCCACATCGGTATCGGGACCGGGCTCTGTTTCTCCTACATCCTCTTCAACCGTTTTTTCGAGGAGTTCGCCAAGAGCGGCACGCTCCCCACGGGAATTGCCGTCTGGCTCCCCAACATCATCTACCTCGGCATCGCCGTCTACCTCTATCAGAAGGCGCCGAAATAAATCCATGACCATGCAGAAACCAGCCAGCTTCCTCGCGCGGATCCGGGAGCACAAGCTCCTCTGGAACCTTCTCGTCATCGCCGCGATCATCCTCGTGATGGCCGTCGCCGCACACCTGCTCATGCAGATCGGCACACGCCACGGGGCCCGCCGCACCGTCCCCGACTTCTCGGGGATCCCCCTCCCCGAGGCCCAGCAAATCGCCCGGAAGAACGACCTCAAACTCCACATCAACGACTCGCTGTTCGTCCCCGCATACGAGGGTGGAATCGTCCTCGACCAGCTCCCCGAAGGAGGCGTCGAGGTAAAACCCGGGCGGACGGTCTACATCACGATCAATTCCTTCCGGCAGAAGATGGTCCCCGTGCCCTACGTCGCCGGACGGTCGCTCCGACAGGCCAAGAACATGCTCGAAATCGCAGGGCTCGGAATCGACGAACTCATCTACCGGCCCGACATCGCCACCAACTACGTCCTCGAAGAGTATTGCGACGGGAAACCCGTCCAGCAAAACTCCCGGATCGAGGCAGAAATGGGATCGGGCGTCACGCTCTACGTCGGTGTCGAGGAGGGATACGCCTCGACGATCGTCCCGCAGGTGGTCGGGCAGCCGCTCGCTCAGGCAAAAGGCCGACTCTGGGAGCTCGGACTGAACATCGGACGCATCGATTTCGACGAGGGAATCAATCTCCTCAACCAGAAGGATGCCCGCGTCTACATCCAGATCCCCGGGGCCGAGCACGCGGCGGCGTTGGGCTCGCGTGTAGACCTGCGCCTCACGCTCGATGACGAAAAACTCGCCAAACACCGGGCCGAAGCCGAAAAACAGGCTGCCGAAGCCGCCGAGGCACGGAGGGCCGAAGAACAGGCCGAACGCGATTCGCTGGTCCACCTCTCGCTCGAAGAGGCCCTGGCCGAGCCCGCCCGGGAACCGGAAAGCCCCGAAGCCCACCACACGAACGACAACAACGAAGGTTTTTTCGACTGATGAGTGCCGAACGCCATACCGACGACCCCGCTCTGGACAGGCTTCCCGAGGATCCCGAAACGTTGGCTGCCGAATCGGAGGACGAGGAGGAGGCCGGGCTTTACGAGCACTTCGCCGTGACGGCCGACAAGGGACAGACTCCGATGCGGCTGGACAAGTTCCTGACCGTAAGGATGGAGCACTGCTCACGAAACCGCATCCAGGCCGCGGCCGACAGCGGGAACATCCTCGTCAACGGAAAGGCCGCCAAGTCGAGCTACAAGGTCAAACCCCTGGACCGTATCCAGATCGTGCTGCCCTACCCGCGACGCGAAACGGAACTCGTGGCCGAAAACATCCCGCTCGACATCCCCTACGAGGACGACCATCTGCTGATCGTCAACAAACCCGCCGGAATGGTCGTCCACCCCGGGGTGGGGAACTATACCGGAACGCTGGTCAACGCCCTGATGTACCACCTCAACGCCCAGGGAATCTCGGCCGAGGAGCAGAACCGCGCCGGGCTGGTTCACCGCATCGACAAGAATACCTCGGGGCTCCTCGTGATCGCCAAGAACGAACAGACCCATGCCCGGTTGGCCAAACAGTTCTTCGACCACACGATCCAGCGCCGCTACGTCGCCCTCGTCTGGGGCAATTTCGACGAGGACGAGGGGACCATCACCGGGAACATCGGCCGCAGCCCGAAAGACCGGCAGAAGATGTACGTCTTCGCCGACGGTTCGGACGGCAAGCACGCCGTAACCCACTGGAAGGTATTGCGCCGATACGGTTACGTAACGCTCGTGGAGTGCCGCCTCGAAACGGGCCGCACGCATCAGATCCGCGTCCACATGGCCTGGATCGGACACCCGCTCTTCAACGACGAGCGCTACGGCGGAGACCGCATCCTCAAGGGCACGACCTTTGCCAAGTACAGGCAGTTCATCGAAAACTGCTTCGCCCTGATGCCCCGCCACGCCCTCCACGCCCGGCTGTTGGGATTCGAGCACCCCGCCACGCACCGCGACGTCCTGTTCGACAGCGAGCTGCCCGAAGACTTCAAGGCCCTGCTCGCCAAGTGGGACAGCTACATCGCCGGGGGACGGGGCGCGGAAGATCCCGAATAGAGGGGCCGCAGCCGCCTGATTGCAACGACTCTATCAACAACGAAACATGTTTCTGCCGACAACCGTCAAGGAGGTCCGCGAACGCGGATGGGATCAGTTGGACGTGATCCTCTTCTCGGGCGATGCCTACATCGACCACCCGGCCTTCGGGGCCGCCGTCGTGGGGCGACTGCTCGAAGCCGAGGGCTACCGCGTAGCGATCGTCCCCCAGCCCAACTGGCGCGATGACCTGCGCGACTTCACCAAACTGGGCGCCCCGAGGCTCTTCTTCGGGGTATCCGGAGGCGCCATGGACTCGATGGTCAACCACTACACGGCCAATCTCCGGCTGCGCCACGACGACGCCTACACCCCTGGTGGAAAGGCCGGATTCCGACCCGACTATGCCGTGACGGTCTACACGCAGATCCTCAAACGGCTCTATCCCCATGTTCCGGTCGTCGTCGGGGGCATCGAGGCCTCGCTGCGGAGGCTCACCCACTACGACTACTGGAGCAATCGGCTGAAGCCCTCGCTGCTGGCCGAAAGCGGCGCCGACCTGCTGATCTACGGCATGGGTGAGGGCGTCGTACAGCAGGTCGCACGCGCCATGCGCAACGGCTACAACGCCAAACTGCTGCGCAAGATCCGTCAGGTGGCCTTTCTCGCCGACGAAGGCTATGTCGCGCGGCTCGACCCCGAGCGCACGATCCGCCTCCATTCGTTCGAGGAGTGTCTGCACGACAAGCGTGCCTTCGGCGAAAACTTCACCGTCATCGAGACCCAGAGCAACCTGATGGCCCCCGAAGCCACGCTGGTCGAGACCGTCGGCAGCCAGTATGTCGTCGTGACACCCCCCAATGCCGCCCTCACGACCGAGGAGCTGGACCATTCGTTCGACCTTCCCTACGAGCGGGCGCCCCATCCCCGTTACAACGGTCGCGGGGAGATTCCCGCCTGGGAGATGATCAAGTTCTCGGTGAACATTCACCGCGGTTGCTTCGGGGGATGTTCGTTCTGCACCATCTCCGCCCATCAGGGCAAGTTCATCCACTCCCGCAGCGAACGATCGATCCTCGCCGAAGTCGAACGCATCACGGAAATGCCCGGATTCAAGGGATATCTCTCCGACGTCGGGG
>CALUKL010000181.1 GCA_944321195.1 uncultured Alistipes sp. | reverse complement strand
TGCCGATGGCCCAGAAGAACGACAGACGCGGTGCGAAGGCGTCGATCGACATCCCGGCGTTGATGCCGGCGCGGAGGTATTCCAGACCGTCGGCCAGCGTATAGGCCAGCTCGATGTCGGCCGTGGCACCGGCCTCCTGCATGTGGTAACCCGAGATCGAGATCGAGTTGAACTTCGGCATGTTCTTCGACGTGTACTCGAAGATGTCGGCGATGATGCGCATCGAGAACTCGGGCGGGTAGATATAGGTGTTGCGCACCATGAACTCCTTGAGGATGTCATTCTGAATGGTGCCCGACAGCTGGTCGAGGGTGCATCCCTGCTCCAGACCGGTGACGATGTAGAAGGCCAGGACGGGCAGCACGGCGCCGTTCATGGTCATCGAGACGGACATCTTGTCGAGGGGAATGCCGTTGAAGAGGACCTTCATGTCCTCGACGGAGCAGATCGACACGCCGGCCTTTCCGACGTCACCCACGACACGCGGGTGATCGGCGTCATAACCGCGGTGCGTAGCCAGGTCGAAAGCCACCGAGAGGCCCTTCTGTCCGGCGGCGAGGTTGCGGCGGTAGAAGGCGTTGGACTCCTCGGCGGTCGAGAAGCCTGCGTACTGGCGGATGGTCCAGGGGCGCATGACGTACATCGTCGAATAGGGCCCGCGGAGGAACGGAGCGATACCTGCGGCATAGTTCAGGTGCTCCATGCCTTCGAGGTCTTCGGCCGTGTAGGTACCCTTGACGGGGATTCGTTCGGCCGTGAGCCACGGTTCCACCTGCCCGCAGCCCTTCGAGGCGCAGCAGCTCTTCTGCTGCCCGTCTCCTTCGTATTTGAGTTCTGAAAATTTAGCTCTCATGATCTTTGTGCAAAAGGTTTGTCAGGGCATCGGCTGTCGGTCCGTTACGGGGTTTCCGGGGCGAACCGGGCCGATAAAAGCGCTCAGGGCTTAGATTCCCATCTCTTTAAGGTAAAACTTCAGGGTTTCGAGGACATTGGACTTCACATTGATGAAGTTCGTGATGCCCTGTGCCTCCAGTTCGGGCGTGCAGGCCGGGGCACCGGCAACCACGAGGATGGCCTTGCCGCCGAGCAGCTCCTTCACTTTCGGTGCAACCTCTGCGTAGTCGTCGTCCGAAGCGCAGACCACAACGATCTCGGCTTTGGATTCGAGCGCGGCCTTGACGCCCTCCTCGACCGACTTGAAGAAGGTGTTGTCCTGGACGCGGATTCCGGCGCAGGCGAAGAAGTTGCACGAGAACTGGGCGCGGGCGCGTGCCATGGCGAGGCTTCCGCAGGTGAGCATGAAGGCCTTGGGCTGCTTGCCCGAGCGGTCGACGTGCAGGCGCATCGCCTCGAAGGCCATGGCACCGCGGTAGGGAGCCAGCGTATTGCCTTCGGCTGCCTTGCGCGTCACGGCCTCTTCGGTGATCTCCTTTCCGGCGACCTCCGTGAAGTTGGGGTACTGGTTGGCGCCCAGCAGGATCTGGCGGCGCGTAGCGATGGCCTTGTCCTTGGCTGCGGCCGATGCCTCGATGCGCTCCTTGATCCATCCGGCCTTGTAGGCTTCGGTGTAGCCTCCCTTCTCCTCGATTTCGAGGAAGAGTTTCCAGGCTTCGTTGGCGATCGACTGCGTGAGGTTCTCGACGTAGTACGAACCGCCGGCGGGGTCTACCACCTGGTCGAAGTGGGCCTCGTGCTTGAGCAGCAGCTCGACGTTGCGGGCGATGCGCTTCGAGAACTCCGTGGGGGTTTCGAAGGCGGCGTCGAACGGGGTGACTTCCAGCGAGTGTACGCCGCCGATGGCTGCGGACATGGCCTCGGTCGTACCGCGGAGCATGTTCACGTAGGGGTCGTAGACGGTCTGGTTCCAGTCGGCCGTGCGGGCGTGGATCATCATCTTGCAGGCGCAGTTCTTCTCGGGGTTGTAATTCTTGACGATATTGGCCCAGAGCATACGGGCTGCGCGGAACTTGGCGATCTCCATGAAGTAGTTCGACGTCACGGAGAACGAGAAGCGCAGTTTGCGGGCTGCGATGTTGGCGCTCAGTCCGGCATCGGTCAGGCGGGCCAGGTAGTCGTTACCGGCGGCGAGGGCGAAAGCGAGCTCCTCGACGATGGTCGATCCGGCGTTTGCGAAGATGCCGGCCGAGACGGTGACGATGCGGATGTGCTTGTACTCGCGGGTGCGCTCGATGAGCGAAGTGATCTTCGAGAAGCACTTCTCGCCGTTGGGCGAGCAGAAGTCGCCCTTCCGCGAGAGGCCCTTGACGATGGGGTCGATGCAGAATGCGACGTGTGCTTCGGCGGCAAGGCCCTCCTTTTCGAGTTTGTCGAGGACGAGTTCGGCGACGCGTCCGGTGTGGAGGCCGCAGAAGGTCATCTCGATGGCCGGGATGTGGATTTCGGCGAGGAGCTGATCGAGATCGGCGGCCGAGAACTCTTCGCCGGCGATGGAGAACCCTAAGGAGTCGACGCCCGAATTGAGGAGTTTGAGCGCTTCGGCGTTGGCCTCCTTGGGACATTTGACCTCGATGGTCTGATGCACGTGCCAGCGGTTGTGGCTGCGCGTACCTCTCACGTAGGGGAACTCGCCTGCCTGCGAGCCCAGGAAGCGGATGCCTTCGAGGTTTTCGGCACGGTAGTAGGGGCGGACGTTGAAGCCTTCGCCCGTGCGCCATACCAGTTTACGCTCGTAATCGGCACCTTTCAGGTCGGCTGTGATCACCTCTTCCCACTTTTCGGTCGGGACCGGGGGAAATTCGGTGAACAGCTTTTCACGTTTGGTATTTGCCATGACTATTTAGAGATTAGTATGAGTGTTTCCGCTTGTAGTTTCGAAATTGCACGTAAAGGTACGAAATAATTGTCGAATTGTAACAATAAATTGTTAACAAAATAACAAAACTCGCCGTTTGCCGGATCAAATGGCCGGCTGCACTCCCTTTTCTCCGGATTCCGGACCCTTTGATTTTTTAGGCATTTTGGACTAATTTTATTCTTTTTATCCTGAAAAATGCGAAAAAACAAAAATGTGTGATTTTTGGGATTTCTGTGAAAAATGAGGTTGTTTTCCGGAAAATGGCCTTAAAAAATCGCGATTTCTCGAAAAAATGGAGGTGTTTTTCGGGAAATTGCCTTAAAAAATCACGATTTTTCAGGAAAAAGTGATTTTTGCAGAAACAACGAATTGAAATTATTTTTACATTTGCACCAGAACAACAGAACAACCGGAGCGGGGCGTAATCCCGGGGTTGGTTAGGGTGCGGATCCCTGCCGGAAGGCAGTGGTCCGGGCAATCTCAGGTTAGGTTTTAGTTAACAATTATTTGGGTTCTCCCCCGCCCGGTTTTTTGGTAGAAAACCCAATCATCAAACAAATAAGGTCTATGTCATCATTGCTCAGATTCAAAATGGTCGACGCGGCGATCAACCACACCGCCGTGGCGGTGAAGGCTCCGGAAGGACGCCCTTCGGATTACTTCGGCGAGAAGGTTTTCGGGCGCGCCGCCATGCGCAAGTACCTCGACAAGCGGACTTACGCCGCACTGCTCGACACGATGGAGAACCGCACTCCGCTGACGCTCGAAGTGGCCGACAGCATCGCCGCGGGGATGCGGCAGTGGGCCCTGGAACACGGTGCCGACCACTATACGCACTGGTTCCAGCCGCTGACGGGCGGTACGGCCGAGAAACACGACGCCTTTGCCGAGCCGGACGGCCTCGGCGGAGTCCTGGAGGAGTTTTCGGGAAAGCTGCTCGTGCAGCAGGAGCCCGACGCTTCGTCGTTCCCCAACGGCGGCATCCGCAACACGTTCGAGGCGCGCGGTTATTCGGCGTGGGACCCCACCTCTCCGGCCTTCATCGTCGACACGACGCTCTGTATCCCGACCGTCTTCATCGCCTATACGGGCGAGGCGCTCGACTATAAGGTGCCTTTGCTGCGGTCGCTGACGGCCGTCGGGACGGCTGCCGCCGAGGTGTGCCACTATTTCGACAAGAATGTCGAGAAGGTTTTCGCCTATCTGGGCTGGGAGCAGGAGTATTTCCTCGTGGACGAGAGCCTGTGGGCCGTGCGTCCGGACCTGATGCTCACGGGCCGCACGCTCATGGGCCACGAATCGGCGAAGAACCAGCAGTTGGAGGACCACTATTTCGGAGCGATTCCGACCCGTGTGATGTCCTTCATGCGGGACCTGGAGTATGAGTGCCTGAAACTGGGCATTCCGGTCAAGACGCGCCACAACGAGGTGGCTCCGAACCAGTTCGAACTGGCCCCGGTCTACGAGGAGGCGAACCTGGCCAACGACCACAACCAGCTGCT
>CALUKL010000180.1 GCA_944321195.1 uncultured Alistipes sp. | reverse complement strand
GAAATTGGTTTTACGCCGCAGAAAGCCCTACCTTTGGGATCGGAAGCCGTGCAAAACAGAGGCTTGACCGGAGTTTGTCTTCGGCAAAAGTAGTAAAATTTCAGGAAAAACAAGCTATGGCAAAAGTTTTAATTCTGGACCGATCAAAAAGCGTGCGAAACGTGCTGCGCGAGCGGTTGGAATACGAAGGTTTTTCGGCCGAGGCCGCCGAGGACGAAGCCCAAGCGTCGGAGTTGTGCGGGCGCATCCCCTTCGACGTGATCATCTCGGATACGGAGTGCCGGGTTCCCGACGCGGGGATTCCGCTCATCGTGCTTTCGGCGGATCCGTCGATCGACACGGCCGTAGCGGCGGTGCGCAACGGCGCCCGGGATTTCCTGACCAAACCCGTGGACATGAACCGCCTGCTGCAGTCGCTGCACCGGACCATCGACCAGCCCGCTCCGGCCCCGGCGATTCCGATTCCGGGTTCTGGCCCGGTGCCGGTCCGCCGGAGCCGCCGGGCACACCCCGCCCGGGCCGAGGAGATCATCGGTTTGTCGCCCGAAATCGAACACGTGCGGCAACTCATCGACAAGGTGGCGCCGTGCGAGGCCCGGGTGCTGATCACCGGAGAGAACGGCACGGGCAAGGAACTCGTGGCGCGGTGGCTCCATGCGAAGAGCCCGCGGGCCGGGGCGCCGTTCGTCGAGGTGAACTGCGCGGCCATCCCCTCCGAACTGATCGAAAGCGAGCTTTTCGGCCACGAACGCGGGGCCTTCACCTCGGCGGTCAAGCAGCGCAAGGGGAAATTTGAACAGGCCGACGGCGGAACGCTCTTCATGGACGAGATCGGCGACATGTCGCTCGCCGCGCAGGCCAAGGTGCTGCGGGCGCTGCAGGAGAGCCGCATCAGCCGCGTGGGCGGCGACCGGGAGATCGAGGTGGACGTGCGGGTGGTCGCAGCCACGAACAAGGACCTGCGCGAGGAGATCCGCAAGGGGAATTTCCGCGAGGACCTTTACCACCGGCTGGCGGTGATCGTCGTGCGGGTCCCGGCCCTCAGGGAGCATCCGGACGACATTCCGTCGCTCGTGGAGCACTTCATCCGCACGATTGCCGCCGAATACGGCACGCCGCCGAAACCGATTGCACCCGAAGCGCTCGCGGCCCTGCAGCAGATGCCGTGGACGGGCAACATCCGCGAGCTGAGGAACGTAATCGAACGGCTTATGGTCCTCTCGGGCGGCACCATCACCGCCGAGGATGTGAAGGCCTACTGTTGAGGCCTGCCGTTGCGCAGAGGCCTTTTCGGGGGATTTTCGCCCCGAACACCGCCGCTCGCCCGGACAGACCCCGAAAACCATTGTCTCCCGCCCCCCGAACACCATTGTCTCCCGCCCCGAACACCGCCCCGGGCCGAAGGCCGAGGCCGCAGCGGGATTACAGCAGATCCAGCAGCTCTTCGGGACGGTCGATCAGGTGCCGGGCCCCGGACTCCGCCAGCTCGGCCCGCTCGCGGAATCCCCAGGTTACCCCGACGGAACGCACCCCGGCCGCCGCCGCGGTCTGCATGTCCACGCCCGAATCGCCGACATAGAGCACCCGTTCCTTCGGGGTTCCGGTGCAGGCCAGAATCTCCTCCACGACGGCCGGATCGGGCTTCAGCGCCACGCCCGGCCGCTGTCCGAAGACCGCCGCGAACTCCACCTCCGGGAAAAACAGACGGATGAGCTTTTCGGTCCCGGCCTGGAACTTGTTCGACGCCACGGCCATCCGCACGCCCCGGCGGGCGAGCTCGGCCACCACCTCCGGAATCCCCGCATAGGGTTTCGTATAGCGGTCGATGTGTTCGGTGTAATACTTCACGAAGTCGGCCCGCACGAGCGCAACGTTCTCCGGCGTGCGCAGCGGTTCGGGCAGCGCCCGCTCCACGAGCCGCAGGATGCCGTTTCCGACGAAGTGGCAATACTCCTCGTAGGAGTGCTGCGGAAGGCCCCGCACGGCCAGCACGGCATTGCAGGCGACGGCCAGGTCGCCGATCGTGTCGAGCAGCGTGCCGTCGAGGTCGAAGATGACGAGTTCGGTATTCATTTTCCCTTTTTGATCTTCCAGCCGACGGCCGCCACCAGGAGCGACATCAACGGCGAAACGATATTGAAAATACAGTAAGGCATGTAGACGAAGGTCGAGACGCCGAGGACCGTGGCCTGGGTCATGCCGCAGGAGTTCCAGGGGATCAGCACCGAGCAGACCGTGGCCGAATCCTCGACCGAACGGCTCAACAGACGCGGTTCCAGCCCGCGTTCGGCATAAAGGTCCTTGAACAGGCGCCCCGAGAGGATAATCGAGATGTACTGGTCAGCGGTGCAGAGGTTGAAGAAGATCCCGGCGCCGACCGTGGAGGCCACGGCCGAGAAGGTCCGGCGCACCCAGCGCAGGAAGATCTCCGTGAGCGAACGCAGCATCCCGCTTCCGGTCATCACGCCGCCGAAACACATGGCACAGATGATCAGCCACACCGTATTGAGCATTCCGGCCATGCCGCGCGTGGCGACAAGTTCGTCCAACTGGGGCGTTCCGGTCGAGATGGCCGTGGGCCCGAAGCAGGTCGTGAGCACCCCGCGGAAGGCGGTCATGGCGTCGAGTTCCGCTTCTCCGGCCACCTGCGCCACCAGGTCGGGCTGGGCCGCCAGCATCGCCACGCAGGCGAAGACCACGGCACAGAACAGGGTCACGATGGCCGGGAGCTTGCGGGCGATCAGGATCCCGGTGGCCAGCGGCACGAGCAGCAGCCACGGCGAGATATGGAACGTCGAAGCCAGCGTTTCGGCGTAGAGTTCGGCGTGGGTGGCGGCGCCGTGGTCGAGGGTCAGCCCGGCGACGGTGAAGACCCCGAGGGCTATGAGCATCGACGGCACCGTGGTATAGAGCATGTAGCGGATGTGGGTGAAGACGTTGACACCGACGGTCGAGGAGGCGAGCACCGTGGTATCGGACAAGAGCGAGATCTTGTCGCCGAAATAGGCTCCGGAGATGATCGCTCCGGCAACCCACCCTTCGGGGAATCCCATGGCGCGTCCGATTCCCATCAACGCCACGCCGATGGTGGCGATGGTGGTCCACGAACTGCCGGTCATGAGCGACACGACGGCGCAGATCGCGCACGATGCAACGAGGAAAAACGACGGATGCAGGACCTGCAGTCCGTAGTAGATCAACGTGGGGACGACACCCGAGACCATCCACGTTCCGGCGATGGCGCCGATGAGCAGCAGGATCAGGATGGCCGACGCCGAAGCGCGGATGTTGTCGATGATGGACTCTTCGAGCACGGCCCAGCGGCAGCGGTAGATGCCGATCGAGAGCATCACGCAGACCGACGTGGCCGACAGCAGGGCGATCTGGCTTCCGCCGTTGATGGCATCGCCGCCGAAGGCGCGGATCACAACGTAGAGCAGGGCCGTCAGGACCACCAGCGGGATGGCCGAGATCCAGGGCGAAGGCGATTTCCGGGAGGTCGTTTCCATATTCGTCTCAAAAACATTCCAACCTTTCCGGATGCAAAAGTAGCAAAATCCGGTGAAAAAAGTTCCATCCGCCCGAAAACGCAGCCGTCTCGCGACAGCACTCCCGCTATGACCGGCCGGTCCCGAGGCCGGGCCTTTCCATAAAAAAGGTGCGGAGTTCTGTTCTCCGCACCCTGTTTGTCCGAATTCCGGGGATCTTCGTCTCCCCCTCTTCACCGGATTATTTATTCTCCTCGGCAGGGCCTCCGCCGAAGGGATACTGGTGATCGTGCACGTCGTCGAAACGCATACCCTTTTCATAGGTGCGCATGGCGCGGCGCGACATACCCATCGACGAGAAACCGCCGTCGTGGTAGAGGTTCTGCATGGTGACCTTGCGCGTAAGATCGGAGAAGAGCGTCAGCACGTAATCGGCGCAATCCTCGGCCGTGGCATTGCCCAGCGGGGACATACTCTCGGCGAAGGACATCAGGTCGCCCAGTCCGAGTACGCCGCTTCCCGCGGTGGTCTGCGTCGGGGACTGCGACACGGTATTGATGCGCACGTGCTTCTCACGGCCGTAGATGTATCCGAAGCTGCGGGCGATCGACTCCAACAGGGCCTTGGCATCGGCCATGTCGTTGTAGCCGTAGAGGGTACGCTGTGCGGCGATATAAGAGAGAGCGACGATCGACCCCCATTCGTTGATGGCGTCCTTCTTGCGGGCGACCTGAATGGCCTTGTGGAAGGAGATGGCCGAAATATCGAGCGTCTTGGCCAGGTAGTCGTAGTCGAGGTCATCGTAGGTGCGGCCCTTGCGGACGTTGGGCGACATGCCGATCGAGTGGAGCATGAAGTCGAACTTGCCACCGAAGTGCTCCATGGTCTTGTCGATGAGGTTTTCGAGGTCCTCGACGCTGGTAGCGTCTGCCGGGACGACGATCGTATTGCATTTTTTAGCCAGTTGGCTGATGGTTCCCATGCGGATCGATACGGCGGTATTGGTGAGGACGATTTCGGCACCCTCTTCCACGGCGCGTTCGGCCACTTTCCAGGCTATGGACTGCTCGTTCAGGGCTCCGAAGATAAGTCCCTTCTTTCCTTTCAGTAAGTTGTATCCCATCGTATTTTGGTTTAAAAATTCGGGCAAATATAACACTTTTTTTTCAATCGGAACTTTTTCACGGCGCGAAGAGGGTTCGGGAGCGGAGTCTGCAAGGGTCGTCAACGCCAGCCGATTCCGGGCTTGGCGATACCCTGCGAGGAATTTTTCAGAGGAGCATTTTGCCGGAGGTTTTTCCGGACCGTTTCCCGAAATGGATTTCGCACACGGCCCGGAAAAACAGAACCCGACGGTTTTTTGAAAAATCCGTCGGGTTGTGACCCCTCGTCCAGCGGGGGGGGGCTGGCGGAAAGTGAGGGATTCGAACCCCCGGAACCTTGCGGTTCAACGGTTTTCAAGACCGCCGCGATCGACCACTCCGCCAACTTTCCGGAGACAAAAGTAGTACCGATTTTCCATTTCGCCAAATCTTTATCGGGAATTTCACGCTGCACACTCCTCCGCAGGCAAAAAAACAGAGGAATTTTTCGCTTTATTCAAATTTTCCGTATCTTTGTCAACAAGTTAGGTTATCCTCTTCACGCACAATGCCATGAACAAAGCCCAGTTGGTCGAAGCCGTAGCTCTCGACGCCCATCTCACGAAGGTCGAGGCCCGCAAGGCCGTCGATGCCATAATCCGGGTCACCGTGCAATCGCTCCGCGAGGGCGAGCGTCTGACACTGACGGGACTGGGAACGTTCAGCGTACAGCAAAAGGCCGAACGGGTGGGACGCAATCCCCGGACGGGTGCTGCCGTGAAGATTCCGCCGCGAAAGGTCATCAAGTTCCGCCCGACGGTGGAGATCGAATAACCTGCAAGGGGGGGGGCGACGCCAAGGAACAGGAGATCGAGCCACCCGATAGCGGAGCCCAAACATCCGGATTACGAAGCCGACAGGCCGAACGCCCCACGCGGGAAAGTTCCGCCCGACGGCCGAAACAGAAACACAGAAATATGCCGAAAATTTCAATGCGGGCCGTCGAGATGCCGGCCTCTCCGATACGCAAACTCGTTCCGCTGGCCGATGCGGCCCGTGCGCGGGGGATCAAGATCTACCACCTGAATATCGGGCAACCGGACCTTCCGACGCCGCAGGTGGGGCTCGACGCCCTGAAGCACATCGACCGCAAGGTCCTGGAATACAGCCCGAGCGAGGGCTATCGGTCGCTGCGCGAGAAACTGGTCACCTATTACGACCAGTATCAGATCAAACTCAGCCCCGAAGAGATCATCGTCACCACGGGGGGTTCCGAAGCCGTTCTGTTCGCCTTCATGACCTGCCTCAACCCGGGCGACGAGATCATCGTCCCCGAACCGGCCTACGCCAACTACATGGCCTTCGCCATCTCGGCCGGAGCGGTGATTCGCCCGGTGGTCTCGTCGATCGAGAACGGCTTCGCGCTGCCACCGATCGAGGAGTTCGAGAAACTGATCAACGAACGTACCCGGGGCATCCTGATCTGCAATCCCAACAACCCGACGGGTTACCTCTATACGCGACGGGAGATGAACCAGATCCGCGACCTGGTCAAGAAATACGACCTGTTTCTCTTTTCGGACGAGGTCTACCGCGAATTCATCTACACGGGATCGCCCTACATTTCGGCGTGCCACCTCGAAGGGATCGAACAGAACGTCGTACTGATCGACTCGGTGTCGAAACGCTACTCGGAGTGCGGAATCCGCATCGGGGCGCTGATCACCAAAAACCGGCAACTGCGTGACGCGGTGATGAAATTCTGCCAGGCGCGCCTTTCGCCTCCGTTGATCGGACAGATCATCGCCGAGGCGTCGATCGACGCCCCGCGGTCGTACAGCACGGAGGTCTACGAGGAGTACATCGAACGGAGGAAGTGCCTGATCGACGGTCTGAACCGCATTCCGGGGGTCTACTCGCCGATTCCGATGGGGGCATTCTACACGGTGGCGCGGCTGCCGGTGGACGACAGCGACAGGTTCTGCGCCTGGTGCCTGGAGCACTTCGAATATGAGGGCGAAACGGTGATGATGGCTCCGGCTTCGGGATTCTATTCCGACCCGGGGTGCGGGCGCAACGAGGTGCGCATCGCCTATGTGCTGAAGAAGGAGGACCTGGAACGCGCCCTGTTCCTCTTGAGCAAGGCCCTCGAAGCCTACAACAACCGGGCATAGTCCGGAGGCTTCCCCAATATCGAAACGGTTTCCGGATCCGGGAGCCGTTTTTTTGTTGCGGAAGGCATCGGGCGAATCGGCCAAAGCTATACCATATATTCCAATTTTTACGAATTTCAGACCAAAAAGTTTGGCCCGCGGGGATAGTTTTTATACTTTTGCCCCGATTTTGCGTGTCGTGAGACCCGCCCAATAGAAACCAAACCATTGATTATGAAAAAACTTCTCCTTGTTCTGGCTGCCGCAGCCATTGCCATGGGGGCATTCGCCGAAGGGTATCAGGTCAACAACTTTTCGGCTCGTCAGGCCGGTATGGCCAACGTCGGAACCGCGATGAAGCTCGGTTCGGAGTCCATCTATTTCAACCCAGCCGCCACGGCTTTCCAAACCTCGAAATTCAACATTTCGCTCGGTGCGACGGGCATCCTCTCGTCGGTTACGGCCTCGACGCTTCCCGGCCTCGACAACGGCTACGTGAGCGAACTGCAGGAGACCTCGGACAACAAGATGTCGACCCCGCTTCACATGTATATCAACTACAAACCGTCGGACCGTTGGGCCGTAGGCCTGGGCTTCTACACGCCGGACGGCTCGTCGATGAACTGGGGCAGCAACTGGTCGGGAGCACACCTGATCCAGGAGATCAACCTGGCGGCCTATACGGTACAGCCGACGGTTTCGTTCAAGATCTGCGACCGGCTGTCGATCGGTGCGGGTCTGATGATCACGTGGGGCAACTTCGACCTGTCGCGTTCGCTGCTCTCGCAGGCGACCCGCCAGGGACTGATTACCGGAATGCTCGATCCGAATATCACCCAACTGACCGCCGCAATCGGCAGCGGAGCCCTCACGGGCGAGGCGCTTGCCCAGGCTCAGGCTACGCTGCAACTGCTCCAGCAGGGAAAGGGCTATCTGGAGAATACAATGGATCAGTCGATCGTGTCGGCCAAACTCTCGGGCAATGCCAATGTAGCCGTAGGCGTGAATGCCGGCATTCTGTGGGACATCAACGACCACTGGTCACTGGCGATGAGCTACCGCTCGCGGATGAACATGAAGGTGGACCGCGGCCGCGCCGTCATGAACATCGCTCCGGAAGCTGCGGCGCTGATCGAACAGCTCGGACAGCTAAGCAGCAATACGCAACTGATTCCGGCTCTCGACAAGGGGACGTTCCACACCGAACTGCCGTTGCCGACGACCGTGACGTGGGGCGTGTCGTTCCGCCCGAACGCCAAGTGGCAGATGGCCGTCGACCTGCAGTGGATCGGCTGGTCGGCCTACAAGGACCTGAACGTTGCCTTCAACGAGACGGAACTGGGTATCAAGGACATCTACTCGGTGAAGAACTACTCGAACACGTTGTCGGCGCGTTTCGGAGCGGAATACGAGGCGCTGGACTGGCTGACGGCACGTGCGGGTATCTACTTCGACGAGAGCCCGGTGGACAGCAACTACCTGAATCCTGAAACGCCGTCGATGACGAAGATCGCCTACTCGCTGGGCGCCTCGTTCCAGTTGGCACGGAACCTGGCTCTCGACCTTGCATACTGCTACGTTTCGTCGGCAGACCCCGAACGTACGGGCTCCTACCCGATCTACGGCTATTCGAGCGGCCAGCTCGAAGAGGTCTTCACCCGCAACTACAAACTCCACGCCCACGTGCTTTCGTTCGGAATGCGCATCAACTTCTAAAAGTTCGCAAAAAATGATTATCTTTGCGGAGCGCTTCCCGGGGAAGTGCTCCGCAATTGTTTTCGGCCTCATAGTTCAAGGGATAGAACGAGGGTTTCCTAAACCCTAAATTCGCGTTCGAGTCGCGGTGGGGCTACCAGGAGGGGGGGGGCATGGAGAGGGCCGCAGAGAGGGCTACAAAGAATGGCCACGGAGAAACCCTCGGAGAAATGGCCACGGAAAAAAGATCTCAGGGAGGGGGGGGGTGAAGCCTCTCCCTTTTCGGTTGCGGAGACGGGGCTGCCGCTCCGCAGCAAAAGGAATCGGGAGGTGGGGACACCTCCTTTTTTCATGAAATTTGCCTATCTTTGCGCCGTCAAGAACTGAGAAGAGATGGAATCGCTGAAAGAACTCTACAAGATCGGGAACGGCCCTTCGAGCAGCCACACGATGGGTCCGAAACGGGCCGCGGAACGCTTTGCGGAGCGTTGCCGGGAGGTCGACGCCTACCGCGTGACGCTTTACGGCTCACTGGCCGCGACAGGCAAGGGACACCTCACGGACGAGGCGATCCGCTCGGTGCTGGAGCCCGTCGCTCCGACGGAGATTGTCTGGAAACCCGAAATCACCCTCCCCTTCCACCCGAACGGAATGCTCTTCGAGGGGTTGAAGGAGGGTGCGACGGTCGATTCGTGGACGATCTACAGCATCGGCGGCGGGGCGCTGGCCAACGAGACGTCACGGCTGGAGGTCCCGCGAAGCATCTACCCGATGACGACGATTGCGGAGATCAAGGAGTGGTGCTACCGCGAGGGCAAGACCTACTGGGAGTACGTGAACGACTGCGAAGGGCCCGAAATCTGGGACTATCTCGATACGATCTGGACCTCGATGTGCGAGACGATCCAGCGGGGGCTGAACAACGACGGAGTGCTTCCCGGGGGTCTGAAGGTGGCACGGAAGGCCTCGACCTACTTCGTAAAGTCGAAGAGCTATACGGGTTCGCTGGCTTCGCGGGCGAAGATCTACGCCTATGCGCTGGCGACCTCCGAGGAGAACGCCTCGGGCGGCATCGTGGTCACGGCTCCGACGTGCGGATCGAGCGGTGTGGTTCCGGCGGTGCTCTACCACCTGTCCACGTCGCGGGATTTCCTGCGGATCCGGATCCTGCGGGCGCTGGCCACGGCGGGGCTTTTCGGCAACGTGGCGAAGACGAACTCCTCGATTTCGGGTGCCGAGGTCGGGTGTCAGGGTGAGGTGGGCGTAGCATGCGCCATGGCGGCAGCTGCGGCGTGCCAGCTCTTCGGCGGGACGCCCTCGCAGATCGAGTACGCCGCCGAAATGGGGTTGGAACACCATCTGGGACTGACGTGCGATCCGGTTTGCGGGCTGGTTCAGGTTCCGTGCATCGAGCGGAACGCCATCGCGGCGGCCCGGGCCCTGGACGCGAACTTCTACGCGACGCTGTCGGACGGCGCCCACCTGGTCTCCTACGACAAGGTCGTGGAGGTGATGAACGAGACGGGCCACAACCTGCCGAGTCTCTACCGGGAGACGGCCGAAGGGGGCCTTGCCAAGCGTTACGACCGCAAATAATGGAGGCCCGGAACGGAAAGGTGCTTCTGAAATCGGCAGCCGTCTGGCTGGCCATTGTTCCGTGCGCGATTCTCAACGGCGCCTTGCGGGAAGGCGTGCTCCGTCCCATGCTGGGCGAATCCGTTGCCCTGCCCGTCAGCGGGCTGTTGCTGATGGGCATCATCCTGCTGCTCTCCTGGCTGTTTATCCCGCGTCTGGGCACACAAGGCCATCCGATCCCCGCCTGGCGAATCGGCCTGTTGTGGTTTGTACTGACCATTGCTTTCGAAACGGGTGCGGGCATTGCACAGGGAGCCGACCTCCCCGCGCTGCTCCACAACTACGACATGAGCCACGGCAACCTTTGGCCGCTTGTCGTTCTGTTCACCGGATGTGCCCCACGCCTGGCTCTCTGGCTCCGTCGTTAAACCGCCCCACCCTCCTATCGCGCCGACCCGGGTCCTTCAGCCTGGCCCTCATCCACGACCCCACGGCATCCACCCTCCGAATCGGTTCCTGAAACCGGGCCTTTTCGCATGGTCCGTCCACCACCATCCTTGTTTCGCAACCTTAACCATACAAAAAATCCCCTCTCGAATCGAGAGGGGATTTTTTCATGCGGGCAGAAACCGGAAGCGCTCTCCGCTGGAGAGCCGGCCTCCAGTCACGGCCGTTACTGAGCCATCTGGAGCTTCTCCAGATCGGACTTGGCGCCGACCACGAGATCTTCGTACTCGCGCAGGCCCGTACCGCCGGGGATCAGGTGACCGCAGATGACGTTCTCCTTGAGGTTCTCCAGCGGGTCGACCTTGGCCTGAATGGCGGCTTCGTTGAGGACCTTGGTGGTCTCCTGGAACGATGCCGCGGAGATGAAGCTCGACGTCTGGAGTGCGGCGCGGGTAATACCCTGCAGCACCTGGGTCGAGGTTGCGGGCACGATGTCACGCACCTGTACGGGGCGCAGGTCACGCCGTTTGAGGCTGGAGTTCTCGTCGCGGAGCTTGCGCAGCGAGACGATCTGCCCGGGCTGCAGCGCCGTGGAGTCGCCGGCATCCGTCACGACGACCTTGTCGTAGAGTTCGTCGTTGACATCCATGAACTCCCACTTGTCGACGATCTGGTCCTCGAAGAAGCGGGTATCTCCCGGATCCTCGATCTTGACCTTCGACATCATCTGGCGGACGATCACCTCGAAGTGCTTGTCGTTGATCTTCACGCCCTGCATACGGTATACCTCCTGAACCTCGTTGACGATGTACTCCTGCACCTTCGTCGGGCCGAGGATGTTGAGGATGTCGCTCGGGGTGATGGCGCCGTCCGACAGCGGGCTTCCGGCCTTCACGTAGTCGTTCTCCTGGACGATGATCTGGCGCGACAGCGGCACGAGGTAACGCTTCACATCGCCCTGTTTCGAGGTGATGATGATCTCGCGGTTACCGCGCTTGATCTTTCCGAAGGTCACCTCGCCGTCGATCTCCGAAACGATGGCGGGGTTCGACGGGTTGCGGGCCTCGAAGAGCTCCGTAACACGCGGCAGACCTCCGGTGATGTCGCCTCCGGACTTGCCGACGGCACGCGGGATCTTGATCAGGATATCTCCGGCCTTGATCTTGGCGTTGTCCTTGATGACGATGTGGGCCGAAACCGGCAGGTTGTACTGCTTGACCTCCTCGCCCTCCTTGTTCTGGATCTTGATGACGGGGTTCTTGGTCTTGTCCTTGGACTCGATGACCACCTTCTCCGAAAGACCGGTCTGCTCGTCGCGTTCGTCGCGGTAGGTAACGCCCTCAATGATGTTCTCGTAGACGGCACGACCCTCGTACTCCGAAATGATAACGGCGTTGTAGGGGTCCCACTCGCAGATCAGGTCGCCCTTCTTGACCTCGACACCGTCCTCCATGTAGAGCGTGGCGCCATAGGGCAGGTTGTGCGTATAAAGTACGATTTCGGTCTTGGGATCGACGATCCGGAACTCCGACTGACGCGAAATGACGATATCGATAGGCTCACCGGCGGCATTCTTGCCCTTGACGGTGCGCAGCTCGTCGATCTCCAGACGTCCTTCGTACTTCGAGATGACGTTGGTCTCGACGGCCGTGCCGCCGGCCACGCCACCGACGTGGAACGTACGGAGTGTCAGCTGCGTACCCGGCTCGCCGATGGACTGAGCGGCGATGACGCCGACGACTTCGCCCTTCTGGACCATGCGGGCCGTAGCGAGGTTGCGGCCGTAGCACTTGGCGCAGACGCCGCGGCGGGACTCGCAGGTGAGCACCGAACGGATTTCGACGGACTCCAGGGGCGATTTCTCGATGGCCTCGGCGATCGACTCGGTGATTTCCTCTCCGGCCTTGCACATCACCTCGCCGGTCAGCGGGTGGATGACGTCATTCAGGGCCACACGTCCGAGGATGCGGTCGTAGAGCGTCTGTACGACATCGTCGTTGCGCTTGATGGCCGTAGCGGTCAGACCGCGGAGCGTACCGCAGTCCTCCTCGTTGATGATGACATCCTGGGCCACATCGACCAGACGACGGGTCAGATAACCGGCGTCGGCGGTCTTCAGGGCGGTATCGGCCAGACCCTTGCGGGCACCGTGCGTCGAGATGAAGTATTCGAGCACCGAAAGTCCCTCCTTGAAGTTCGAGAGGATCGGGTTTTCGATAACCTGCTGACCTCCCTCGACACCGGACTTCTGCGGCTTGGCCATCAGGCCTCGCATACCGCTCAGCTGACGGATCTGCTCCTTGGAACCACGGGCTCCGGAGTCGAGCATCATGTAGACGGGGTTGAAGCCGTCGTCATCGCGGACGAGCGTATCGATCACGGCCTTGGTCAACTTGGTATTGATGTTGGTCCAGACGTCGATGATCTGGTTGTAACGCTCGTTGTTGGTGATCAGACCCATGTTGTAGTCCTCCATGATGGCGTCGGCGCGGTCGTAACCCTCCTGGACGAGTTTCTCCTTCTCCTGAGGGATGATCACGGCATCGAGGTTGAACGACAGACCGCCCTGGAAGGCCATCTTGTAACCCATGTCCTTGATGTCGTCGAGGAAGTTGGCCACCTTGTCGGCACCGGCCTTCTTCATGACCACGGCGATGATGTCGCGCAGCGAACGCTTCGTGAGCACCTCGTTGATGTATCCGACCTCCTTGGGCACCACCTGGTTGAAGAGGATGCGGCCGATGGTGGTCTCCTTCAGGACGCGGACGGGGTTGCCCTGCTCGTCCAGATCGTCGACCAGACACTTCACGATGGCGTGCAGGTCGGCGCGCTTCTCGTTGTAGGCGATGATGGCCTCCTCGGGGCCGTAGAATACCTGCCCCTCACCCTTGACGCCCTTGCGGGGCTTGGTGATGTAGTAGAGACCGAGAACCATGTCCTGCGACGGCACGGTGATCGGGGCTCCGTTGGCGGGGTTGAGGACGTTGTGCGACCCGAGCATCAGCAGCTGGGCCTCCAGGATAGCGGCATTGCCCAGCGGGAGGTGCACGGCCATCTGGTCACCGTCGAAGTCGGCGTTGAAGGCCGTACAGGCCAGCGGGTGCAGCTGCATGGCCTTGCCCTCGATGAGTTTGGGCTGGAAGGCCTGGATACCCAGGCGGTGCAGCGTCGGGGCGCGGTTCATCAGCACGGGGTGACCCTTGATGACGTTTTCGAGGATGCCCCAGATGACGGGATCCTTGCGGTCGATGATCTTCTTGGCGGACTTCACCGTCTTGACGATGCCGCGCTCGATCAGCTTGCGGATCACGAACGGCTTGTACAGTTCGGCGGCCATGTCCTTCGGAATACCCATCTCGTGCATCTTCAGCTCGGGGCCGACGACGATGACCGAACGGGCCGAGTAGTCGACACGCTTACCGAGGAGGTTCTGACGGAAACGTCCCTGCTTGCCCTTGAGCGAGTCGGAGAGCGACTTGAGCGGGCGGTTCGACTCGTTCTTCACGGCGTTGGACTTGCGGGAGTTGTCGAACAGCGAGTCGACGGCCTCCTGCAGCATACGCTTCTCGTTGCGGAGGATGACCTCCGGAGCCTTGATTTCGATCAGACGCTTCAGACGGTTGTTGCGGATGATGACGCGGCGGTAGAGGTCGTTCAGGTCCGAGGTGGCGAAACGTCCGCCGTCCAGCGGCACCAGCGGGCGCAGTTCGGGCGGGATCACCGGGATGACGCTCAACACCATCCATTCGGGCTTGTTCTTGCCCTGCGAGGCGCGGAACGACTCGATGACGTTCAGACACTTCAGGGCTTCGGACTTGCGCTGCTGCGAGGTCTCGGTCGAGGCCTTGTGGCGCAGGGCGTAGGACATCGAGTCGAGGTCTACCTGCTTCAGGAGCGTGTAGATGGCCTCGGCGCCCATCTGGGCAACGAACTTGTTGGGATCCGAGTCGTCGAGGGCCTGGTTGCCCTTCGGGAGGGCTGCCAGGACGTCGAGATACTCCTTCTCGGAGAGCGTGGCCAGACGCTCGATGCCCTGCTCCGAAGCGGCTCCGGGGTTGATCACCACGTAGCGCTCGTAGTAGATGATGGCTTCGAGCTTCTTGGAGGGGATCCCGAGCAGGTATCCGATCTTCGACGGCAGCGAGCGGAAATACCAGATGTGTACCACCGGCACGACGAGGGAGATGTGGCCCATGCGTTCACGCCGCACCTTCTTTTCGGTGACCTCGACGCCGCAGCGGTCGCAGACGATCCCCTTGTAGCGGATCCGCTTGTACTTTCCGCAGTGGCACTCGTAATCCTTCACAGGACCGAAGATGCGCTCGCAGAACAGACCGTCGCGTTCGGGCTTGTAGGTGCGGTAGTTGATGGTTTCGGGCTTGAGCACCTCGCCGCTCGACTGGGCCAGGATCTCCTCGGGGGAGGCCAGGCCGATCGAGATGCGGCTGTAACCATTATTCAGTTTATTGTCTTTGGCAATTGACATATCTGTTTTCGTTTACTTGTCCTCTTAAACAACCTTACTCCAATTTCACCGAGAGGGCCAGACCGCGCAGTTCGTGCAGCAGGACGTTCATGGCCTCGGGAATACCGGGTTTCGGGAGGTTTTCGCCCTTGACGATCGCCTCGTAGGCCTTGGCACGTCCCATGACGTCGTCGGACTTGATGGTCAGGATCTCCTGGAGGATGTTTGCGGCGCCGAAGCCTTCGAGCGCCCAGACCTCCATCTCACCGAAACGCTGGCCGCCGAACTGGGCCTTACCGCCGAGGGGCTGCTGCGTGATGAGCGAGTAGGGGCCGATCGAACGGGCGTGCATCTTGTCGTCGATCATGTGGCCGAGCTTGAGCATGTAGATCACGCCGACCGTAGCAGGCTGGTCGAACTTCTCGCCCGTACCACCGTCATAGAGGTACGTGCGGCCGCTGTGCGGGAGTCCGGCCTGCGCGGTGTACTCGTTGATCTGGTCGAGCGAGGCTCCGTCGAAGATCGGGGTGGCGAACTTTAGGCCGAGCTCGCGGCCGGCCCAACCGAGGACGGTTTCGTAGATCTGCCCGAGATTCATACGCGAAGGCACACCCAGCGGGTTCAGACAGATGTCGACGATCGTACCGTCTTCGAGGAACGGCATGTCCTCGTCGCGCACGACCTTGGCCACGATACCCTTGTTACCGTGACGTCCGGCCATCTTGTCGCCGACCTTCAGCTTGCGCTTCTTGGCGATGTAGACCTTGGCCATCTGGATGACGCCCGTCTGGGGGAGTTCGTCACCGTTCGTGAGGTTGTACTTCTCGCGCTTGATGGCGGCGTCGGCCTTCTTCCACTCGATGGTGTAGTTGTTGACCGTGGCCTCGATGAGCCCGTCGACATGCGCGTCGCCGGTCCAGTTGCAGGTCCCGAGGTTGAGATAACCCATCTCGACGCCGGTCTTCTCGTCGGCCGACTTGCGGGCGATCTCCTCGAGCATCTTCTGCGAGAACTTCGTCCCGGCGGGATAGAGCTCCACGCCGAAGTAGTCCGTAATGCCCGTGGTGGTCTTGCCCTGGAGCAGCGTCCAGAGTTTGCCGACGAGGCGTTTGGTCAGTTCGGCGATCTCGGCTGCGAACTTCTCGTCGAGTTTGTCGAGCTGGGCCTTTTCGGCGCTCTTGCTCTTCTTGCCCTCCTTGTTGGCGCGGCTGTAGAGCTTGGTGTCGATCACCACGCCGTGCAGCGAAGGCTGTGCCTTGAGCGAGGCATCCTTCACGTCGCCGGCCTTGTCGCCGAAGATCGCGCGCAGGAGCTTCTCCTCGGGCGAGGGATCGCTCTCGCCCTTCGGGGTGATCTTGCCGATGAGGATGTCTCCCGGATGAATGTTGGCGCCGATGCGGACGATACCGTTTGCATCGAGGTCCTTGGTGGCGTCCTCCGAGACGTTCGGGATGTCGGACGTCAGCTCCTCGACACCGCGCTTCGTGTCGCGCACCTCCATGATGTACTCGTCGACGTGCACCGACGTGAAAATATCCTCACGCTGGATACGCTCCGAAATCACGATGGCGTCCTCGAAGTTGTAACCCTTCCAAGGCATGAAGGCCACCTTGAGGTTGCGGCCCAGAGCCAGCTCGCCGTGCTGCGTCGAGTAGCCTTCGGTGAGGATCTGACCCTTGGTCACGTGGTCGCCCGTGAGGACCGTCGGTTTCAGCGTCACCGAGGTGTTCTGGTTCGTGCGGCGGTAACGGGGCAGTTCGTAGGTCGTAATCTCGGGTGCGAACGAGGTGAGGATCTCGTCCTCCGAGCGCTCGTACCTGATCTGGATCTTCGTGGCATCGGCGAAGACCACCTCGCCGTCACCTTCGGCCACAATCTGGATGCGGCTGTCGGAGATCATGTCCTTCTCGATACCCGTGCCGACGATCGGGGCTTCGCAGGTTACCAGGGGCACGGCCTGGCGCATCATGTTCGAACCCATCAGGGCACGGTTTGCGTCGTCGTGCTCCAGGAAGGGGATCAGGCTGGCGGCGATCGAGGCGATCTGGTTCGGGGCGACGTCCATGAGGTTGACCTCGCTGGCGGTCACCACGGGGAAATCGGCACCTTCCCGCGCCTTGACACGGTCGGGCTCCAGGAACGAGCCGTCGTCACCGAGCGGGACGTTCGACTGAGCGACGATCTTGCCCTCCTCCTCCTCGGCCGAGTAGTAGCGGATGTGGGAGTTGTCGAGGTCGACCTTTCCGTTCTCGACGGTGCGGTACGGGGTCTCGATGAATCCCATCGGGGAGATGCGTGCATAGACGCACAGCGAGGAGATCAGACCGATGTTCGGGCCTTCGGGCGACTCGATCGGGCAGAGACGTCCGTAATGGGTATAGTGCACGTCGCGGACCTCGAAACCGGCGCGGTCACGCGACAGACCGCCGGGGCCGAGTGCCGAGAGGCGGCGCTTGTGCGTGATTTCGGCCAGGGGGTTGATCTGGTCCATGAACTGCGAGAGCTGCGAGGTCCCGAAGAAGGAGTTGATCACCGACGAGAGGGTCTTGGCGTTGATCAGGTCCACCGGGGTGAATACCTCGTTGTCGCGGACGTTCATGCGTTCGCGGATCGTCCGAGCCATGCGCACGAACCCGACCGAGAACTGGTTCGAGAGCTGCTCGCCGACCGTACGCACGCGACGGTTCGACAAGTGGTCAATATCGTCGACGTCGGCCTTGGAGTTGATCAGCTGGATCAGGTACTTGATGATGGCGATGATGTCCTCGCGGGCCAACGTGCGAATGGCCGGATCGATGTCCAGATCCAGCTTCTTGTTGATGCGGTAACGTCCGACATCGCCCAGGTCGTAACGCTTGTCGGAGAAGAAGAGCTTCTCGATGACGTCGCGGGCAGTGGCCTCATCGGGCGGTTCCGAAGCGCGCAACTGCCTGTAAATGTAAACTACGGCCTCCTTTTCCGAGTTGCAGGGGTCCTTCTGGAGGGTGTTGTAGATGATCGAGAAGTCGATACCCGAAAGGTTCTCCTTGTGGAGGAGGATGGTCTTGGCACCGCTTTCGATGATCTGGTCGATATGCTCCTCTTCGAGCACGGTCTCACGGTCGACGATGACGTTGTTACGCTCGATGGAGACGACCTCGCCGGTATCCTCGTCGACGAAGTCCTCGACCCAGGTCGAGAGGACACGAGCGGCGAGTTTGCGCCCCACGGCCTTCTTGAGCGTGGCCTTGGAGACCTTGATCTCGTCCGCGAGGTCGAAGATTTCGAGGATCTGCTGGTCGGCCTCGTAGCCGATGGCGCGCAGCAGGGTCGTCACGGGCAGCTTCTTCTTGCGGTCGATGTAGGCGTACATCACGTTGTTGATGTCCGTTGCGAACTCGATCCACGAACCCTTGAAGGGGATGATACGTGCCGAATAGAGTTTCGTTCCGTTTGTGTGCATACTCTGCCCGAAGAAGACGCCGGGCGAGCGGTGCAGCTGGGAGACGATGACGCGCTCGGCACCGTTGATGACGAACGTACCGCGTTCGGTCATGTAGGGAATCGTCCCGAAATAGACGTCCTGAACGACGACTCCGAAATCCTCGTGTTCATCGTCCGTGCAGTAAAGTTTCAGCTTGGCCTTGAGGGGGACGCTGTATGTCAAGCCGCGCTCCAGACACTCCTCGATCGAGTAGCGGGGCGGGTCGATATAGTAGTCGATAAACTCCAGAACGAAATTGTTCCGGGTATCCGTAATGGGGAAATTTTCCTGAAAGACCTTGTAAAGGCCCTCGTTCTTACGGTTTTCGGCCGTGGTGTCCATCTGGAAAAAGTCCCGGAATGATTTAAGCTGCACCTCCAGCAGATCGGGATAGGGAACCCGGTTCTTGATGGAGGAGAAGCTAATTCTCTGTTGTGATTTTGCTGCGGACATCGTAGAAATCCAAATTAGTTGAGTAGTGATGGGGGTTCCGGCCCCAAAATGTCCGGGGGTAATAATCCCGGCAATGCTCCCGCAAAAAGGCAAACCGCGCCCGGGGAGCATTCATCCGCCAAAGACCGGACACAGCTCCTGCTCGGCACTTCCAGTCTTTAGACCAAGAAAAGGCATAGAGCCTACACCGTGGTAAGCCCTATACCTGTTCGTGATTTATCGCGGCTTAAGCAGCAATGCTACTTGAGCTCAACTTCAGCACCTGCCTCTTCGAGCTGGCCTTTGATCTGCTCAGCCTCCTCCTTGGAAACGCCCTCTTTCACAGCCTTGGGCGCACCGTCAACGAGAGCCTTGGCATCACCGAGCGAGAGGCCGGCGATATCCTTCACAGCCTTGATAACCTGGAGTTTGGCCTGGCCGGCGTTCTTCAGGATCACATCGAACGTCGATTTCTCGGCGGCAGCGGCCTCACCGGCACCTGCAGCGGGAGCTGCGACAGCGACAGCGGCAGCAGCCGGCTCAATGCCATACTCCTCCTTGAGGATCTGAGCGAGTTCGTTAACCTCGGTAACCTTCAGGTTTACCAGTTCTTCAGCGAGTTTCTTTACGTCTGCCATAATTGTAAGCTTATTAATTTGTTTTAGATTCTTGTTTGTGAATTAGTTGTTTCTCGATTCGAGCGTCTTCACGAGGCCCGCAATCTTTTGGCCTGCATTAGCCTGCAGTGCGGAAATAACATTCTTGGCCGGGGACTGCAGCAGAGCGATAACGTCTGCGATGAGTTCCTCCTTGCTCTTGATGTTGCAGAGGGTGTCCAGTTGGTTGTCTCCGACATAGACGCAACCCTCGGCGAAAGCTGCCTTGAGAACGGGTTTGTCGGATTTCTTGCGGAACTCCTTGATCAACACCGCGGGGGCTTTGGCCACGTTGGCGAACATAATCGAGGTGGGACCCTCCAGAACTTTTACCAGATCAGCGTCGGCCTTATCCACCTTTTCGAGGGCTTTGCCCAGGAGGGTGTTCTTGACGACCACCAGTTTGACATCGCTTTCGAAGCACTTGCGGCGCAGGGCAGCGGTCTGCTCGGCGTTGAGCGTAGCAATATCGGCGATGTAGAAGTGAGGATAAGCCTGGAGCTGCTCGGCGAGGCTGTTGATTACAACCAGTTTTTCTTCCTTAGTCATCTTCTGTTATCCTCCTGTTATTTGGTTTCTACTGATTTGGCATCGATCTGCACACCGGGACTCATGGTGGTCGAGAGGTAGATACTCTTCACATAAGAACCTTTGGCGGCAGCGGGTTTGAGTTTGATGATCGTGCTGAGCACCTCCCTGGCATTGTCAACGATCTGCTCTGCAGTGAACGACACCTTACCCACCGTCGTGTGGATGATACCGAACTTGTCGACCTTGAAGTCGATCTTACCGGCCTTGACTTCGGTCACGGCCTTTCCGACCTCCATGGTTACCGTACCGGTTTTGGGGTTCGGCATCAGGCCGCGGGGACCGAGGATACGGCCCAGGGCACCGACCTTGCCCATCACGTTGGGGGTACAGATAATCACATCGACGTCGGTCCAACCGCCCTTGATTTTGTCGACGAACTCGTCCAGTCCGACGAAATCGGCCCCGGCAGCTTTTGCTTCGGCCTCTTTCTCGGGGGTGCAGAGCACCAGGACGCGGACGGTTTTACCCGTACCGTGGGGGAGCGTAACGACACCGCGGACCATCTGATTGGCCTTGCGGGGGTCGACGCCCAGACGTACGTCAATATCAACGGAAGCGTCGAATTTCGTGAACGTAATTTCCTTCAGAAGAGCGGCAGCCTCCGAAAGTTTGTAAGCCTTTCCGGCTTCCACCTTGGCGTAGGCGATCTTTTGATTCTTTGTCAACTTACTCATCTTCTTCTGTCATTACAAGTTAGGAAATTCACCGACGACACTGATACCCATACTGCGGGCCGTACCGGCTACCATGCGCATAGCGGACTCCAGGGTGAAGCAGTTCATGTCGGACATTTTGTCCTGGGCGATTTCCCGGATTTGGTCCCACGTCACCTGACCGACCTTGCTGCGGTTGGGCTGAGCGGAACCGCTCTGTACTTTTGCTGCTTCCTTGAGCTGGATTGCTACGGGCGGCTGTTTTACAACGAACTCGAAGGACTTGTCGCTGTAGACGGTGATGATGACCGGAAGAACCTTACCCGCCTTGTCCTGGGTACGGGCGTTGAATTGCTTGCAGAAGTCCATGATATTGACTCCCTTGGAACCCAACGCGGGACCAACCGGGGGCGAAGGATTGGCGGCACCACCTTTGATCTGCAATTTAATAAATGCAGCAACCT